>JAFXHA010000044.1 GCA_017536635.1 Clostridia bacterium | reverse complement strand
TTCAGAGTCCTCCGAGATTATGCGCGGGAGAGATACTCGCCGGTTCTGGTGTCGATCTTAAGAACGTCGCCCTCGTTGATAAAGAGCGGAACCTTGATAACAGCGCCGGTCTCAAGCGTTGCGGGCTTGAGAGTGTTGGTTGCGGTGTTGCCTGCAAATCCGGGATCGGTTGCAGTAACCTCAAGCTCAACGAACGTGGGGGGCTCAACGCCGAAAACGTTGCCCTTATAGGAGATGATCTTGCACATCATCTCTTCCTTAACAAACTTAAAGTTGTCGGGAAGCTTGTCGCTGTTGAGAGGAAGCATATCAAATGTTTCCATATCCATGAAATAATAAAGATCGCCGTCGTTGTAAGAATACTGCATCTCTTTTCTCTCGATGTAAGCATTCTCGAACTTGTCCGTGGGGCTGAAGGTTCTCTCAATTACAGAACCGGTGATAACGTTCTTGATCTTTGTACGAACGAACGCAGCTCCCTTACCGGGCTTTACGTGCTGGAACTCGATGACCTGATATACGGCACCGTCCATATCAAAAGTAATACCGTTTTTAAAATCGCCTGCTACTACCATTTTTGTTTTCCTCCGAAACATATTATAGTTTTTGATGTCGTGAAATATAAATTCATTTTATTATACACCATTTTTTGCCGAATTTCAAGAGGTTTTTTATATTTTTCCAAAAATAATATGATTTTTCAAAAACGCCTTACTTCATTTTCTTGCAAAAATAACGTCGAAGATAGAGCCTAAGTTACATTGAGTTACAAACCCTCAGCATTACCATCATTTTGCATAATCGCTTCCATACACATCGGCTACCGCACGATGCGCCGCCTCGCGAAGCGCCGTAATCTTCTCAGCCGGCAATGCATAAGCAGGACTAAATGTATTTTCTATACAGCTTCTTCCAAATAACGTCTCAAACCACACACACGCGTTCAGATACTGTCCACCCTGCAATTCCCCGTCATGCTCGCAGTCCGGCATACAAAGAGTATCGCCCACACGGACATCTTGTCTTGCTATTCTCCAAGCGTCCCCGCTCGGTATACGAAAAAGTCCGTGCCGTTGGCAAGCCTCTAAGGCAATCGAGCTAAGATCCTCGTGCATTTTATTCTGAGCCTCAAAGGTCTCCACTTTAAACGGAGATTTTTTGGGTCGGTAATATCCCGTCTGGTAAGCCCAAACGTGATGAAAGACGTGCACGGCATCCGGAAATCTTCCTCTTATATAGCGTACCAAATTAGTAAGATACGGCTCGGTGTTTTTTCGAGCATCCTCAAGTCCGCCCAACCGATAATAATATTCACCGTCCTGATATGAGATAACGTCCCATTCGTCCTGTGCCAAGCAATCGTCAAGTCCCATGTCATTAACCGAGCTTAATCCGTTTTCATCAAATATCAGCATCGTATAATTCTTTTCGTTGCTTTCGTACCATGTCCAATGCTTTTGCAAGGTACAAGCACCCGCAATAACGCTTACTATTTTACATTCAATATCCGCGGCTCTTGCCATTCCATACAGCTCATCAATATAAAATTGACAAAAGCTGTTTCCGATCATCAAAATTTTAAACACCCTGTGCTTCTCGTTTTTCAATGGAATCTCAATACGCTTCATATCTATTACCTCCGCACGATCGATTACAAGGAATTTGCATACATATTATATCACACGACCATTTCTTTTTCAAGGCATAAATATTTTTTCGCAAAAATCTTGCATTTAACGCAAAACAAGTGTATAATATACTTATAAAATTAAATTTTCACTACGAAACGGAGGATAATATTATGCCAGGACCCGGAGGAGGATCACGCGGAGGCGGAGGATTCAGAGGAGGCGGATTCGGCGGAGGCGGAAGCTTCGGCGGAGGAGGCAGAGGATTTGGCGGCGGCGGAAGAGGATTCGGAGGCGGACCTCATCACCACGGGCCGCACTTTGGCGGCGGCTGGTTCTTCGGCCCTGGACTATTTTTTGGCGCTGGTGGCTGTCTCGGCGGACTTATGGGCTTACTTCTTGCACCCATTCTTCTTATAATACTCGCGGGCGTTATGATATTCTCCGTATTCGGCTCGGCGTTTAATCTCGCAACGACGGGCGGCGAGATCGCCTACGACGAAAACGTATTTCAGGATTACGCTGACAGTCAGTATGCCGCGGAATTCGGGGCAACCGACGATTATGAGGATAATCTTCTCATAGTTTTCGCGGTCGAGGACGACGAGTATTACGACTATGCCTATATCGCTTGGTGCGGAGATCACCTTGACACCAGGATCAACGAAATGTTCGGCAGCAACGGCAGCCGACTCGGCACTGCGGTATCAGCCTCGGCTATCAATTCCAATTCCTATAAATATTCGCTCGATTCGGGTATCGCATCGGTCGTAACCAGAATGCAGGGACACATTTCAGCTCTCGGACTTGACTCATCGTTCAACTGCGGTACAGAGAGCGTTGAGTATGATTCTCACCTGACCAACAAGACCGAGCTCGATCTCACCGAATCAACAGTCAATAAGGCTCTTGAAGATTTTACTGCCGCAACGGGTATCCCGATAGTAGTTGTCGTTGACGACATAGACGATATCTTCCCCAAAACCGTAACGGCGGGCGATATTTTCAGTCTGGTAATCGCAGTAGGTCTCATCATAGTTGCGATAGTGCTTATCGTAAAGGCGGTAAAGAAGAAAAATTCGGGCGGACCTAACAATAACGGATCAAATTACAACCGAGACGCAAACAGCTCGGGTAATTATAACAATTCCGCTTGGTAAACGATCAAATAGCAGCGCTTGTGGCAAAAAATTGCCGCAAGCGCTTTTTGCTTGAATAAATATTGCCGTTTTATATCAATAAATTGCTTTAGACTTGCAAGCGGCAAGATCATATGATATAATGAAAAAAATTCCGAAAGGAGATACGCACCGTGTCAGAGCAATCCATCAGCTACGCGCCAACGTTTCCGCATCTTTTTTCGCGTCTTTGCTATTCAAATATGCTCGGAATCATGCGCTCACCCAATTTTTCAATACGAAATTACAAGGAAGAAAATCTCGTATTGATATATACAACGGTCGGCTGTCTTTTTTGCGAGCAGGACAGGCATACCTTTTCCTGCGAGGAAGGACAGTATCTTCTGCTCGACAAGCGAATAACGCACTCCTATCACTTTGACAAAAGCATTCCGTCGGAGATCGTCTGGATGCACATAAACGGCGAGCTTGCCAACGGTATCGCCGCACAGATAAACTCCTTTTCAAAGCTTGCGTTTATAGGGAAGGATTCGCGTGTGCTCGAGATACTGCTCCAATGTATAGAATTGCAGAGCGGCGGTGCCGATCCGTTTGAATTTTCGGCACTCATCTCTCGCGCGCTTCATATAATTCTGGAAGAAGCTCACGCAGAGCACCAAAAAATAATATATTCGCCCGAGGAATACGAGTTTCGCACAAAAATAGAAAGCATTCTTAACTCTGACGAGCTTGCGGACATTACGCTTGACTATTTGTGCGCAAGGATGCAAATGAGCAAATATTATTTTTCGCACAGATTCAAGGAGTATTACGGCATTCCGCCTCTCAAATACGTACAACGCCTAAGGCTCGAAAAGGCGAGGTATCTGCTGAGATATTCAGATCTGAAGATAAGCGCGATAGCCCAAAAATACGGCTTTTCGTCGCACACGTATTTCTCGTCGGCATTCCGCCGCGAATTTGGAAAATCGCCCGAGCAATACCGAAGTGAATTTTACAGTAATAAATATTAAATATAACAAGGAGAAACTCAAAATGAACGTTAGTATCAAGGACCGCGAGGTATTACGCGAGCTCGCAACAAGATATATGAGCTACGCACTCTCGGATAAGAACACCGAAAAACGAGAGCTCTGGCGCGCGCTCAACAATATGAATATGCAAAAGCCGATGATCACCATTGATCAGATGCCCTGGAGCGAGCTTGATGTTGACGGCTTCCTCGTGCTGAAGGTAGAGGATCCGTATTTCCGCAAAATAGAATGGAAGCTCCGCTCCGAGATATATAAATGGGAGCATCTGCCTGCCGATATGGTGCTCAATCCCTACATCATTCTTCCCCGCCCCGTGTCCAACACGGGATTCGGAATTTCCACAATGGCGTCGGACAACGACATACACGCTCAAAGCCATACGTTCGTGGATCAGCTTGAGGAAATGGAAGATATCGAAAAGATAAAAGCTCCCGAGCTTCATCTTAATCCCGACAAGGAGGCCGAAATTCTTGCCGCCGCGCACGAGATATTCGACGGTATTGCTCCGCTGAAATGGAGCGGATTGATGGTACATTCGGGGCTTTGGGATCAGATAAGCTTCTGGAAGGGCGTTGAAAACTGCTACTTTGACCTTATCGACCGCCCCGAGCTTATACACGCGATCCTTGACCGCTACACAAACGCGCATCTCGCGCTTATCAAGCAGATCAACGAGCTCGGAGTTTACGATACTGTAAGCAATATGTGCCATTGCTCCTATACCTTCAGCGACAGATTGCCCGCCGCTGATCACGATCCCAACCATACCACGACTCAGGACGGCTGGACGTACAGTATGGCACAGCTTTTCACCTCGGTGTCTCCCGAGACCAACGAGGAGTTTGAGCTTCCCTATATGTCAAAGCTCTTCGCCTGCTACGGCTCGGTATATTACGGCTGCTGCGAGCGACTTGACGACAGACTCCACATAATCGACCGTATGCCGAACATCCGCAAGATATCGTGCAGCCCGTGGAGCGACAGAGAGCATTTTTCCGCGACGCTACCCAAGAAATACATTATGTCAAACAAGCCGAGCCCCAGCTTCCTAGCTTCGACCACCTTTGACGAGGATGTCGTCCGAAAGGACATTCGACGCACGATAAAGGCGGCAAAGGATCACGGCCTCTGCCTTGAGCTTCTGCTCAAGGATATCAGCACCGTCAAAAACGATCCCCAGAGACTTTGGAGATGGTCCGAAATAGCACTTGAGGAAACTATGAATTCGGTATTATAAGCTCACAAAAAGGACAGAGAAATTTCTCTGTCCTTTTGATTTTTTATCTGCTCAAAGATTTTTCTTTATGATATCACATACCTGTCTCGCGCAGGCGTCGATTCCCGCCTCTGTCAGATGGATGTTGTCGTCCTTGCGAATATAGGTGTCAATATTATTCCATACCGTCGTGTGAAGGTCGTTGATGATAACGCCGCGCTTTTCAAGCTCGGGCACGATGATCTCGTTGTACCGCCTTATCTTTTCCACTGTCGTAAGCTTATAATTTTCGGTAACCGGAGTAATGGTCGCGAAAATGACCTTTCCCGCCTTATTCTGAAGCATCTCTGCGATCTTCAGCATATTGGAAATATACTCCTGCTCGGGCGTAAACGTTCCGTAGCCGTAATCCAGCACGTCCCAAAGCCCGTTATTCCAATGAACGATATCGCTTCCCTTTATGTCGTTTGACCACTCGCACATTACTCCGCGAACCGTGTGCTTTGAAAATCGGCAGTTTTCCTTGGGCTGATATACCTCAAAGCCCTCTCCGAGCAGCTCCGCCACCTTAGTGCCGTATCCTATCTGACGAATAGAATCGCCAAGTAACGTAATTTTAGGCATAATTTTCTCCTTAAAGACTTAATTCATAGCTTTCAAGCTTATTTAACGTAAGATCGTCGCCGCGCGAGGTAATAGCAATTCCCCTTGCGTCTCCGTCGGGCGATACCTTTGCCGCCATAGCCGCCTTGCCGTTGACAAACACCTCAACGATGCTCTTATCAAGGAATACACGGACGTTGAGCTTATCCTCGGGAGCTATCCAGAACGCCTGCTCGTCGGGGATGCGCACGTTTGCACTCTTTGACGAGAAGGTGGTGTCAAGCTGAATAACAGACTCGTGAGCCTTTCGGTAGGTAAAATCCTTCGCAAATGCGGGCAGATAAGTAAATCCTCTCTGTCTGAAAATACGAATCGCACTGTATTCCTGCTCGTCCTCGGAGACCATAACCTTGATCTCGATAACGGGCACGTTCTTTGCCTCAAACTCGGCGATAAGCTCAATAGTGTCTCCCTTGATATCGGGCACGTATACCTCGTTTGCCTTGAGCTGAATATCCCGTATTTCTTTATGACTTCCGGGAACACGAAGCAGCTCTGCCTGCTCCGCGGGCGCGATGTCTATATCATTGTTATTCTTACCCGAAAGCGAAACACTTCTCGGCAAGCTCATCACCTGATAGTTAAAGGGCGGATTCGCAACGTGGCAAACGTTGTATATCGCCTTTAACGTACCGTCGCCGCTGATATCGGGGAACGCCGCAGGCGCCAGCAATCCGCCAAAATGGCTTGAGGTCGACGTCAGGTGTCTGCCACCGCTCACAACGAATTTATTGCGCTTGGCATCATAATCTCCGACAAGTATCTTCGGCCCTGAATGATGGCTGAAATGGAACAGCAGATGTCTGCCGCAGCAGGGCAGAAAATACGGGCAGGCAAGATCGTCATCCGGATACGCAAAGAGGTCGTTCTCAACAAGCGTACCTATGAGCTCCCAATTGACAAGATCCGCAGACTCAAACAGATAGCCCTGACGCTCTCTGGTGCCCGAATGATCGTTTATGGTAAACTTTCCGCTGATAAGGTTATACTTGTCGCCGTTTTTCCAGATGCACGGATCAAACGCCATATATTTCTGCTTTCCGTCTGGCGATGTGAGCGGTATTATCGGCTCTCCGCCGTTCACCTTTTCCCATCGCACGAGAAGCGGATCATTCGAGGTTGCTATCATAATTCCCGCACCGAGTCCAAAATAAGCCGCTATCGCTCTGTCTTCCTCTATCATTACCATTCCCGACCAGCATTCCTTTTCTACGCTGGGAAGAATGGCACGGGGCAGATCCTTCCAATGAATAAGATCGCGGCTGACCGCGTGTCCCCACATCCAAGCCTCGCCCGGATTGTTCTGATAAAACAGATGCCAATAGCCCTTCCAATAGCAAAGTCCGTTGGGATCGTTAAGCCTGCCGTGAGGCGCGGTAAAATGATATGTCGGTCGACCGCGCTCCTCGCTCTGCGCCCTTCTCTCCTCGACAACGGTAGTGTTCAAAAATTCCTTTTCATCCGAGGTCAGAAGCTCGTTCAAAAGCTTCAGCTCGCTTTCGTTCCATATTTCCTTCATAGCTAAGCTCCTCTTAATATATGCTCTCCATCTCAAAGACCTTGATGCTTTCTACGCTCGCATCACCGCCAAGAGCTTCAACGCTTATCATATCACTTTCAGTCAGCGATGCGTAAGCCATCTGGCAAAGCGCCGCCTTGTCGTTGACGAACACCTCGACCATACATTTGTCGACAAATATCCTTACCCTTACCTTCTCCTTGCCGTCCCAAAGGAAGCGAGTGCTATCGGGAATACGTCCGATAACGTCGGTGTAAAGAGACGCGTGAGAGGTATCTATCGAAATATATCCGCAGGGGGTTATACGGTTCATACCGCTGATTATGGATATCGTCGTGTATTCCTTGCCCTCAGCATCAGCGAGCACGCGGAACTCTACCGAGCGCGACTGCTTCATATCTATCTCGGCAACGATCTCAACACACTTTCCTCGCGCGCCAAGCGTCTTCTTTTCAAACGCGGGCAGCTCGAGGCTCTCGTCAAGCAGCTTTTGCGCACGCAAGGATTCATTCTGCTCCGCGGGCCTTATCCATACGTTGCCCTCGGCATCGGTGGTGATATGTCTCATCAAGCTGAAGGCACCTCGGCGAGCACGACCTACCACGCTATCTCCCATATTGTAGATAACGTATACGCCGCCGTTTCCGTCGCTTATCGCGCAGGGCGCTACGAGCGAGGATACACCAACCGAATCAAAGCTGAATTTGAAATTTTTCTTCGGGAAGAATTTATGCGTGATCTTATCGTATTTTCCTATCAGCGCGCGCGATCCGCTCGAATGGCTGAAGAAAAAGAGTATCCGCTGATCCTTGTCCTCTCCGAACGGCAAGAAATACGGGCAAGCTCCGTCGTTCGAGCATTCAACGTGAGGATTATTGTCCATAAGCTGACCGATATAAGTCCACTTGTCGAGGTTCTGAGAGAAGAACAGATGCTCCTTCATAATACCGTTGGAATGTGTTCCCGAAAGCGCGTAATATCCCTCGTCCTCTTTCCATATAAATGGGTCGAACACTCTGTAAGGCAAGCCACTCTCGGGAAGATCGGGAAGGTGCGGTATAACGGGATTGTTGGCGTTCTTCTCCCAATTAAGCAGGAGCGGATCGCCCGACGTAGCGATCATATTTCCGATTCCCCAGCCGTGATACATAGCGATAACTCTGCCGTCCTCGACGAGCGTATTTCCGCTGAAGCACGCGTTTTCTATATCGGGATAGAGCGCGGGCGGCAGATCCTCCCAATGCACCATATCGTCGCTGACCGTATGTCCCCAATGCTGATGCGGATATGCGGGCGGATACTGCTGATAGAAAAGATGATATTTCCCGTTCCAGAAGCAAAGTCCGTTGGGATCGTTGATTCTTCCGTCGGGGGACCAGAAATGATATGAAGGATTGAAAAGATCATCCTTATTATTATCTCTGAACTCGCGATATTGCTCCATGATCTCATTTGTCTGAAGCTGATTTCTCTGTTCTGCCTCGTCGTTTGAAAAGACAAAATGCGGTAACGTCGATTTTCCCATAATCATTCTCCTTTACGTTTAAACAGTAATAATATTTACCTTTTCCTTGTATTTTTTAAGCGTATCCTCAAAGATACCGCTATCTGTTACTATAACGTTTACGTCCGAGAGCTCAGCGACCTTCTCCATTGCTATCTTATCAAACTTGGAATGATCCGCGCCGAGCAGACAAGCGCTCGACGATGCCATTATCTTCTGCTGAAGCGTTTTGTGTATCGGATACGCCGTCGTGATGCCGCCCTCAAGCGATATTCCGCTCGTACCTACGACACAGACGTCGGCGTGAACAGTGCTGACGAAATTCTCGGTCTGTGTTCCGACAAAGCCCTTTGACTCCTGACAGTAATATCCGCCACCGCAATAAAGAAGGCTGTTCGTATAAGCAGAAAGTATCTGCGTTGCCTCCATACTCGTTGTGTAAAAGGTGTATTTTACCTCGGGATCTATAAATTTCGCACACTCAAGCGCGATCGTGCTGTTATCGAACAGAATAGACTGCCCCGGCATCAGCATCGACGCGAGCTTCTTGCCTATCGCGCGCTTCTCGTCGGCATAAAAGGTGTATTTTGCTCTGTCGACGTCGTTGACGAACACCGCCGCTCCGCGCTTTTTATAAAGAAATCTCTGCTCCTGCAGATAATCGAGATCGCGATGTATCGTCATCTCCGATACCGAAAGCCGCTGTGCAAGCTCCTTGATAGTTATTTCGCCCTCTCTTTTCACAAGTAAGACTATATCCTGTTGGCGTGTGTTCATAATACTTCTCCGTTTCACATATTTTGTTATAAATGTTATCTTTGAGTTAATTGTAACACGACATATATTAAAAGTCAATAATTTTTTGTAAAAAAAATAGCAGATATATGCAAGCATATATCTGCTAAATAAAGCTCAAAGCTTATGGAATATCGGCTTTCTCTGCTCAAATGTACAAACGTAACCGAACGTTTCTCTCGCGATCTCCAGCGCGCCGCCTATATATTTTCCCACGTTTTCGGAAACGTGCGCATCCGAGCCCACGGTAACTATCTCGCCGCCAAGCTCCTTATAGCGCTTGATAAAATCGATCGTCGGCAAAAAGACGCCGCATCGGTCAACGCCGCTCGTGTTGATCTCCATTCCCTTTCCGTTATGCGCAAGGGTTTTCATTATCTCGTCGCATATATCGCTAAAATCAGCATAATGAAGCGGTACGTGCGAAAGATTATTCGGAGATTTGCAAACGTAGCTTATATGCCCGAGAACGTCAAAATCAGCATTCGCTCTGACCGCATCAAGCGTCTTGAGAAGATACTCCTCAAACGCCTCTCTAACACTTTTTCCGTTCCAATATTCCTTCAAGTACGGATCGTATCCACCGACGTAATGCACCGAGCCGATAACGAAATCGAAATCGTACTGAGTCAAAAGCTTTGTCAGCTCGTCTCTGTCCCACGGAGTTATTCCGAACTCAACGCCGTGACGGATTTTGAGCTTGTCCGAGCGAAGTCCATCGTAAGCAGCGCGATATTTTTCTATTTCAAACGGGCTCTCGCCCTCGCGCGTTTGATCGTTAAAGTCGTAATGATCGGTAAAGCATATTTCCTTCAATCCTGCGCGCTCTGCCGCGGCGACCATATCCGCAGGCTCGCTCTGAGAGTCAAAGGATACCTTTGTGTGCATATGATAATCAAACATATTTACTCCTGATGTTAATATTTACAGCTTTATTTTAACACAAAAAAATATATTTGTAAATAGTATTTTCACAACTAATGGGCGCCCACAGGGCGCCCATAGATTTTATTATTTTATATTTTTATGTTCTCGTCAACGCTGAGCACGAATATCGTCGCTCCGCCGACGGTAACCTCTGCGGGAAGTCCGAGATCGCCCATTCCTCTACCGAGCGAGTTATAGGACGAGGGAACGTGCTTTCTCTGCGCGCAGGTATCCTTGAGTATCTTCTTTATCTTTTCAACGTCGTTATCCTCTGCACCGATAAGAAGCGTGGTGTTTCCTGTCATAAGAAATCCGCCCGTAGTGGAAAGACGCGTTACAGCTACGCCCTCCTTGTTAAGTGCCGCGGTTGCGGAATTACTGTCGTCATTATTGATTATAGCAAATATAAGTTTCATTTCTTCCTCCAAAATCAATTTTATTTCGCGGGGTATATCAAAGCTCGTTTGCCAAAAGCTTTCTGGATTTCTTATCCAGCTTGCTTACGTTGGGGATCTCATATCTGTTGTCTGCGCTATCTCTGATGAGCACACGTCCGTCGTAAAGCAGCTTTATATCGCTCAGACGGTTGCGTATCTTAAAGGTGATAACGCCCTTATCGGTCCTGCAGGTCCAGGATACCATGCCGTATTTTTCGACCACGTCAAGTACCTCAAGGATCACGGGGATCATATAATAGTTTGCAAAGCAATCCTCGATCGCTTTTCTTGATTCCTTATCAAGATTTTCAATATTTCTGATGATCGCGACCTCCTTCGCGGTTCCGTCAGCCGTTTCCTCCATAAGAGTTACGTACTGAGTAAGGCTCGAGCGAGGGAAAAGTCTTTTGGGCTCAAGCGAGGGATAGGTGTCTCCCTTATACACCTCAAGCTGCACCGTCGTATCTCCGACCTTAGTTATCTTGA
Source organism: Clostridia bacterium (assembly GCA_017536635.1). Taxonomy (GTDB): domain Bacteria; phylum Bacillota; class Clostridia; order Oscillospirales; family CAG-272; genus HGM12713. The sequence goes on along the minus strand of JAFXHA010000044.1, from coordinate 24,480 downwards.
CCTCTGGTCCATCTATAAAAATTGCCATATCCGCCCCTACTTACTTTATCGAGATAGTATCCTTATTGCTCATAGACTGTATCTCTATAAGCCTGTAATACTTTCCTTTAAGCGCCATAAGCTCGTCGTGGCTACCGAATTCGATTATCTTTCCTTCGTCGACAACGACTATCTTATTCGCCTTTCTCAGAGTAGAAAGTCTGTGCGCTATCATAAGCGTAGTTCTTCCGGATATCAGACGCTCAATAGCCTCCTGGATCTGATTCTCGGTCTCAGAGTCAACGGCTGCCGTTGCCTCGTCAAAGACGAGTATCGAAGGATTCTTGAGCACCGCGCGCGCGATAGAAAGTCTTTGCTTTTCTCCGCCGGAAAGACCGACTCCGCGCTCACCGAGCATCGAATCGTAGCAGTCGGGCTGCTTGGTGATAAACTCGTGCGCGTTAGCGACCTCTGCGGCGTGAATTACCTGCTCAACGCTGGCGTTGGGGATACCGTAAGCGATATTGTTGAATATCGTATCCGAGAACATCATCGGCTCCTGCTGAACGTATCCGATACAGCTTCGGTAGGAGTTGATGTCAAGATCCTTGATGTTGTGTCCGTCAACGAGTATCTCGCCCTCGTAATTATCGTAAAATCTGAGCAGAAGATTTATAAGCGTGGATTTACCCGAGCCCGTCGTTCCGACGATACCGACGATATCTCCCGCCTCTATCGTAAGGCTGACGTTTGAAAGCGTCTTTTTAGTTTTATCAAATGAGAAATTGACGTTTTTGAACTCTATCTTACCGTCGAGACGGTCTACCTTTATCGCATCGTCTCTGTTCTGCTCGGTCTCAGCGTCGAGAATATCAAGTATTCTCTCGGTGGACGCGAGTGCCGACTGATAAGAGTCGGAGAGCGCCGCGAAGAAGTTTACGGGACCGTAGAACATCGAAGCGTAAGAAATAAAGGAAACAAGCAGACCGGCAGAAACGTCGCCGAGCAGCGCCCATCTTCCGCCTACTGCCCAGATAAGCAGTGATCCACAGGTAACCGCAAAGCTGATTATATGCGGGAACACCATAGTTATCTTTGCTGACGCCATATCGACCTTATACCATTCGGCATTCTGCTTTTCGAAGCGGTCGACAGCTCTGTCCTCGCCCGCAAAAGCCTTAACTACTCTGATGCAGGGCACGGTATCGGTCATTACCGACGTTACCTTTGCCCATCTTCTCCATATCTTGTGATAGAAAGGAGCTATTTTCTTCGAGAATATTCTCGAGCCTATAACCACAAGCGGAACGGGTATAAGTGAGAGCAGCGTAAGCTTGGGATTCATAATAAGCATTATAAGAATAATACCTATCATAAGTATAAACTGAACTATACATTCCTGGGTTATCTTGAGAACGAACGCCTGTATAGTTGCGGTATCGCCGCTGATTCGGTTGATGACCGAGCCGGTTGAGGTCTTGTCATAAAACTTCATCGGCAGATGCTGAGCCTTTTTATAAACGTCATTTCGAAGGTTGAGCACTATTCTGTCGCCCGAACGGCGCGTAAGATATCCGCGCAGAGCGCCAAGCGCGTGGCTGAGGAAGTGTGTGCCGAGAAGCAGAATAACTACTCCCGTCAGCATAGCCATTCCCTTTGCGATCTCACCTGCTACGCTCATAGGCAGCACCTCGTCGACGATAGTTCTCGTCATATACGGCGGTACGAGCGCCAAGAACGTGGTAACGCAGGATATAAGCACGCAAAGCATAAGCGACTTGAATTCGGGCTTTACGTATTTTACAAGCTTTGCAACGACCTTGGTCTTTGATTGACATTGGATACATTGCGCGCCCGCGCGCAAAAGCGTTCTTCCGCACTTAGGACACACGAGATTGAGCTTGTCATAGGTCGCCTGCACGATCTCAAGCGCGCTCTCGAACGAAGTTCCGCCCGCCAGGTCATTGAGGAACTGCGCCGCCATATCGCAAAGTGCAACTATCGAATAGGTATATCTGAAAACGCGCGTCCTTTTCAGGCTGTCGCCCTCAATATAGATAGCGGCGTTTCCGTACATACGCTTAGCCTTTGCAGAGCCTATCTCGCTGTATTCGTAGCTCTCTGCTCTTTCAGCATCAACGTTGATAACGCGCTTGTCGGTAAAAGCAAGGGCGCTCTCACCGTACTTTCCCGCATTATCAAGATCGCTAACGATAACAAAGATCAGCTTTTCGCCATCGCCAAGAGTTGAATAAAGCGTTGCCTCGATCGCTTCTGACATTTCCTTGTTAGAAAGATAATCCTTCTTACATTCGTGTACGCCGCTGTATTTAGACGCCATTTTTTTGTTTGCGGCATTTGTTTTTGCGCCTTGTGGTCGGGGTTTAGTTACATCCGTCTTTTTCATCTTCCTATACCTTCCCATTTCATTAAATATAAAATACAAGTTTTCTTTCTTATATTTAACAGCACTTATTCAATTCCTTGTAGGCATTATAACATAAAATCAAACTATGTCAACCTTTTTAACAAAAGTTGCATTTTGTTCATATTTCGTTTGTACCAAGTTAATTTTATTTTCCAAACGACTGCTTTTTTTGACAAAATTTAGCAGCGGAGAAAGCTCTCCGCTGCTAATATATCAAAGCAATACTTCCTTATTAGTTCCGTAGAATATATCCTCTCTGCCGCTTATGAGCTTGCAGAACTCGTCCCATACGTTCCAATATTCAGGATCGACGTCAAATTCGTACGCGTGTCCCCAGATATACATTACCTTGGGCGTATCGGTCTCCATCTCGATAAATTGTCTTGCCTGCTCAAAGAGTATCTTCCAATCCCTTCTGGAGTAAAAGGTTCCCTTATACTGATAAAGATCGGGATAGGGATCAAAGGAGTGCGTAACGCCGAGAGCGCGCGCATACTTTACGCCCGTATTGTTCTTTATAAGCTCGGCAACGCGATCGTTACAGTTAACGCCGCCGCAGGGATACGCCATACCGATGACCTCATAGCCAACGAGCTCAGAAAGGTTAAGCCTATCCTGCTCGACCTGACGGATCACCTCTGCGTCGCTCTCAATATCAGGCAGTCTCGGGTGCGTGAGCGTATGTACCGCGACCTCGTGCCCCGTGTATATACTTCTCACGTCCTCGCGATTTACCTTGTTATGAGGCACTCTTACACCGTCAACAACAAGCTCGCCGGGCTTTCCGAGAAGCTCGGAATTGATATTGAACGTACATTTGAGTCCGTACTTATTGAATATCTCAATAAGTCTGACGTCCTGCGTTACCGCATCGTCATAGCTGAAGGTTATAGCCTTTTTCTTTCCGTTAAACATAATTATTCCTCCGTTTTGTTTATATTTTCAAGCCACTCTGCCATATTCAGCGAAAGCAGGTTCCAATTCTGGAATCCCGGATTTATTATCCCCTCTCCCGTTTCGGGGTGATAATATTCGTGAAGCTCACCACTCTCCTCAAGGTCGCGTCCGAGCAGCTCTATGGTCTTTTCGGCAAGCTCGGCCGCTTCCTCTACGTAACCGTATTTTCTGAGTCCGTCGAATACCATATAATTCGATATTCCCCAGATCGGTCCGAGCCAGCAGGACGGATTGCCCGACTTGATTATCGCATACATCTTTTCCATTTTGGAAAGCGTACGAACTCCGTAAGGAGCGTTGAAGGTCTTTTCGTTGCAATAGTGCTCCCTGACTATACGCTCAGCCTGCTCGGGCGTTGCGATGCCTGCCCAGAGAGCCATAAATCCTGCCCACACGCCGATTCGCTGAATGAGCGTACACCAATGCCTCGGGCAGCCCGAATGAAGCCTCTGCGTCAGATCGACGGGCAGAAGATTGATGTCCACGTTATAGAAGAATCCGTCTCGCTCGTCCCAACAATGCTCCTGTATCGCATCCTTGAGCGCTTGAGCCTTTTGCTCATAAGCAACAGCCTTTTCTCCGTCGCCAAAGATGCGCCAGAGCTTTCCTATCGCCTCAAGCTCACAGAACATCATACAGTTGAGGTATATCGATGCCGAGCTGTGCGGCGGACGGTAAAAGGTGCAGGGATCGTTATCAACGCCTATCGCATAATCGTTAAGCCAGAAGTAAAGTCCCGACTCGTGATAGCAGTTCGTATCATACCAGGTAATATAGCGCTCAATATCCGAAAATTTCTCACGAAGCCACTCGCTCTCGCCCGTCTGCTCGACTATAAAAAGCGCGTGCTGCGCAAGGCAGGGCTTGTGGATGTTCTTTTCCTCGTCGGGACGGGGGCGCGGAACGAGATTCGGTCTGATATAGATCGGCATTCTTCCCTGCTCGTCTATCTGCTCAAGAAAATTTAGCACACAGCCCTTTTCATAATCTGCGATCTCCTCATTTGAAGCGACCTTACGCAGAGCGAGATCGGTCAGCCAGCTATCCCAATCCCAGAGATCGTCGCTGTAAAAGCTGCCGGGAACTATAAATTTATATTTCAGATATCCCGACGGCTCTCTCAGACATTTCTTGAAATTTTCCTTCGTGTATTTTTCTATCAGAGCGGCATACGCGCGTGTGCTTTCTTTCATCTTCGCTACTCCTTACAACGCTGAAATTATATTTGCGCCAATAAATATTTTTTCAATTTTATTATATACTATAATCATGGGGCAATGTCAAGTGCTTTTTTAAAATTATAAAAGCTCAAAATGATTTTTGTGATTTTCGAGAATGCCCTCTCGACGCAGCTTGCTTATCTCGGCAGAAAGTCCGCTGCGCTCGACCTCAAGATAATCGGCAAGCTCCTGCCTGTCAAAATCTATATCAAAGCTGTTTGAGCCCGCGCGCCTTGCCTGCATCGCAAGATAGGCAAGCAGCTTTTCACGCGTCGTGCGCTTTGAGGTTATCTCTATTCTCTGATGGAACATTATCGTCTTTACGGCGAGATCCTTCATTAAGTTGAATATTAACTGCTGATGAAATCCGCAATTATTGTGGCAGGTATGCAGTATATGCGAGGAATCGATAAACATTATATCGCTCGGCTCGTCTGCAATAACGCTCACAGGGATCTCACGCAGCTCAGCGCAGGCAAATGCCTCGGCAAAAACCTCGCCCTCGCCCATCACCGAAAGAATACTTCTGTTTCCGTAATAATCCACCTGGATCACCTGCACCGAGCCCGACAGCACCACTCCGATATATTTTGCGGGTGAGCCCTCGGCAAACACGGTATATTTTTTATCAAAGCTTCCTATCTTCGCATCGAGGCATTTCAGCATACGTAAAAGGTCTTCGTCTTCAATATTCGCAAAAAGAGGACATTTTTTTAAAATTTTTAAATATTTTTTCAAAATTTTCTCCTTTTTGTTGAAAATTCAACATACTTCACGAAATAATTATACTATAATAGATTCAGAAAATCAAGGAGTTACACAAATAAAATGAAAATTAAATTTGCTTTTTTTGATGCTAAGCCCTATGACAAGCCTTCCTTTGAAAAGTTCGGAGCTGAGCAGGGCGTGCAGTTTAAATATTTTGAGACCAAGCTTACCGAGGACACGGTAGATCTCGCGCACGGCTTTGACGGTGTGTGCGTATTTGTAAACGACACGGTAAATGCCGCCGTCATCGACAGACTTTGTGAAATGGGCGTAAAAATAGTAGCGCTTCGCTGCGCAGGCTTTAACAACGTTGATATGAAGCACGCTAAAGGCAGAATACACGTTGTACGAGTGCCCGCATATTCGCCTTATGCCGTAGCCGAGCACACGATGGCTCTGCTTCTGACCTCTATCCGACGCATCCACAAGGCGTATATCCGCACCCGAGACTTTAACTTCAGCCTCAGCGGAATGACCGGCTTTGACCTTCACGGAAAGACTGTCGGAATTATCGGAACGGGCAGGATCGGCAGGGTTTTCGTTGACATCTGCCGAGGATTCGGAATGAAGGTGCTCGCTTACGACAAATATCCGTCAGACGAGCTCCGAGGCCGAGAGGGCGTGCGATACGCCCCGCTTGACGAGCTGTTTGAGAGCAGCGACATCATCTCGCTTCACTGCCCTCTTACTGAGGAGACCTATCACATCATAGACGATAAGGCTATCGACAAATGCAAGCGCGGCGTTGTAATACTCAACACCTCGCGCGGCGCGCTTGTAGACGCCGAGGCACTGCTCGCGGGGATCAAATCGCGCAAGGTCGGTGCTGCCTGCCTTGATGTGTACGAGGAAGAATCCGAATTCTTCTTTGAAGACTTCTCAGGACATATTCTTGAGGACGACGTGCTCGCAAGGCTCATTTCAATGCCCAACGTCATAGTGTCCTCTCATCAGGCGTTTCTCACCGAGGAAGCGCTCTCGAACATTGCCGAAACGACGGTCAACAATATCGTCGACATTATAAATAACGGCCAGTGCCCCAATGAGCTCTGCTTCAATTGCGGAGTTACCGAGGATTGCAAGGACGGAAAATGCTTTTAAGGAAGGGATAATTTATGATAAGAAAAATAATTAAAATAGACGAGGAGAAATGTAACGGCTGCGGTGCGTGCGCCGCTGCTTGCCACGAGGGCGCGATAGAAATGGCGGACGGCAAGGCAAAGCTTACCCGCGAGGACTACTGCGACGGACTCGGCGACTGCCTGCCCGCCTGCCCCACGAATGCCATAACCTTTGAGGAGCGTGAAGCGCCCGCGTACAACGAGGACGCAGTCCGTCAGGCAAAGATGCAAAAGCTCGGCGCAAAGCTCCCCTGCGGCTGCCCCGGAACGCAATCCAAAGCACTTAGACGCGAGCCAACAGGCTCTGTCGGACGTTCTTACGACATGCCGAGTCAGCTGCTTCAATGGCCCTGCCAGATAAAGCTTGTGCCCGTAAACGCACCGTATTTTGACGGAGCAAATCTGCTCATCGCCGCCGACTGCACGGCATACGCATACGGCAACTTCCACAACGATTTCATGAGAAATCACATAACGCTTATCGGCTGTCCCAAGCTCGACGAGGGAGATTACGCCGAAAAGCTGACGCAGATAATTGCCAATAACAACATAAAAAGCGTCAAGGTAGTACGTATGGAGGTCCCCTGCTGCGGCGGAATCGAAAACGCAGTAAAAAGAGCACTTATGGCAAGCGGAAAATTCATTCCCTGGCAGGTGATAACGATATCCACAGACGGAAAAATTTTAAATTAAGATATTGAAATTTTTTAAATATGTGCTATAATAAAAAAGTAAAGATACATAAAACAAAGAGGTAGATTATTATGAAGATCACAAACGATATCAAATACATCGGCGTAAACGACCACAAGGTCGATCTCTTCGAGGGACAGTACGTCGTGCCCAACGGAATGTCTTATAACTCTTATGCTATCATCGACGAAAAGATCGCCGTTATGGACACCGTCGACGCAAACTTCACTCACGAATGGCTCGACAACCTTCAGAACACTCTCGGTAGCAGACGCCCCGATTATCTCGTCGTTCAGCATATGGAGCCCGACCATTCGGCAAACATTATGAACTTCGTAAAGGCTTACCCCGAGGCAAAGATAGTTTCCTCGGCTAAGGCATTCGTTATGATGAAGAATTTCTTCGGCACCGACTTTGAGGACAACAGGATCGTTGTCGGCGAGGGCGATACGCTCACGCTCGGCAAGCACGTCCTTACCTTCGTAACCGCGCCTATGGTTCACTGGCCCGAGGTCATCGTTACCTACGACAGCACCGACAAGGTCCTCTTCTCCGCCGACGGATTCGGAAAGTTCGGCGCGCTCGACGTGGATGAGGATTGGGCTTGCGAGGCAAGACGCTATTATATCGGAATCGTCGGAAAGTACGGCGCGCAGGTTCAGGCGCTGCTGAAGAAGGCCGCAGGACTCGATATCGAAATAATCTGCCCTCTCCACGGTCCCGTGCTCACCGAAAATCTCGGTTATTACCTCAATCTCTATAACACCTGGTCAAGCTATCAGCCCGAGGAGGAAGGCATCGTTATCGCATACACCTCGGTTTACGGCAATACAAAAAAGGCTGTTATGCAGCTTGCCGAAAAGCTCAAGGCTAACGGCTGTCCCAAGGTAGTTGTAAACGATCTCGCAAGATGCGATATGGCAGAAGCGGTCGAGGATGCGTTCAGATACAGCAAGCTCGTGCTCGCGACTACCACCTACAACGCGGATATCTTCCCCTTTATGCGTGAGTTTATCAACCATCTTATCGAGCGCAATTTCAGCAACCGCACCGTAGCTCTCATCGAGAACGGAAGCTGGGCGCCTCTCGCCGCAAAGGTGATGAAGGGTATGCTTGAAAAGTGCAAGAATCTCACCTTTACCGATACGACCGTAAAGATCCTTTCCGCACTCAGCGAAGAAAGCTCCGAGCAGTTAAATACGCTGGTTGGCGAGCTCTGCAAGGAATATCTTGCTCAGCAGGATTCTACCGCAAACAAGAACGACCTCAAGGCGCTCTTTAACATCGGCTACGGTCTTTACGTCATAACCTCGAACGATGGCAAGAAGGACAACGGCCTTATCGTAAACACGGTAACTCAGGTAACTAATACACCCAACAGAATAGCGGTTACCATCAACAAGGAAAACTACTCTCATCACATCATCAAGCAGACAGGCAAAATGAACATCAACTGTCTCAGCACCGACGCTCCCTTCAAGGTATTTGAGGTGTTCGGATTCCAGAGCGGAAGAAACGTTGATAAATTCGCCGATTGCGAGCCGCTCCGCTCGGACAACGGTCTCGTATTCCTGCCGAGATATATCAATTCCTTTATGTCGCTGAAGGTCGAGCAATACGTTGACCTTGACACTCACGGAATGTTCATCTGCTCGATAACCGAGGCAAGAGTTATCTCCGACAAGGAGACTATGACCTACACCTACTATCAGAACAACGTAAAGCCCAAGCCCGAGGTAGCGGGCAAGAAGGGCTACGTATGTAAGGTATGCGGCTGGGTATACGAGGGCGAGGAGCTCCCCGATGATATAGTCTGCCCGCTCTGCAAGCACGGCGCGGCTGACTTTGAGCCTATCAAATAAAATAAAAATTATATAAATAAAGGAGAAAACAATTATGAAAAAGTACGTATGCGACGTTTGTGGCTGGGAATATGACGAGGCTGTCGGCGATCCCGATAACGGCATCCCCGCAGGCACGAAGTTCGAGGATCTTCCCGAGGATTTCGAGTGCCCCCTCTGCGGAGTAGGCAAGGACAGCTTCAGCGAAGCTGAATAAAAAATCACGCACAAGGTTGCCACAAGGCACCTTGTGCGTTTTTGATATTGTGTATTAACAACGGTAGGGTGGCGCGACGACCCATAAGCCTTCTCCTTTGGAGAAGGTGTCAACGGCGAGATGCTATCGAAACCGTTGACGGAAAAGGTGGAATAAAGATACACTTAATAACCTCTTCCGTCTTTCGATTCGCGAAATCCACCTTCCCCAAAGGGGAAGGCTAAAAATAATAAACGCCGCAAGGAATTTCCTTGCGGCGTTTATTATTTTACACAAGACTTGTTTTTCTGAGAACCGCCTTGCTGGCAGCACCCAGCCCGAACGCGAACATCGCGCCGCCCGCGATACACAAAACGACGTTAATGAACGTCGAGCCGAGAGGCGTGATCATTGAGACCATCATAAACAGCAGCATACCGCCACCGAGAGAGCCGCAGATCGAAAGCCACGCTCTCTGCTTTGCCGCCACGCTGATCAGCGTGAAAATAGAAACGAACACAAGCATCAGGAAGATCTTTGCGAGCATACACATCACGATATTGCCTGCATTCAATCCGTGCAGATCAAAGGAAAGCCCCGAGATCGCGCCGCCGAGAACAGAGCCGATCAGATATGCGATCAGCATCAACGCTCCGCAAATAAAGCCCACAACGGTCTTGGAAACAACGTACTCCCCTCTTTTCGCGCGAACGGTAAAAAGATTCTTGGCATATCCGCTTCTAAAATCGTCGGATATGAAAAGACATACGAAAACTGCAACGCCCATAAACGCCATATTTATGTTGCACATCATAAATATCTCGTCTCCGCCAAGCGCTCCACCCGGAAGCGTTCCGATATTCTGCCATGCGTTTTCGGGACCTTGCATCACCGTCTCAGCTCCCGTTTGCGGATTGACCGAAACCGAGCCGTCCATCATCGACATCATTACCGTCATCAAAATGGGCATCACGAGAGCACAAGCGATCAAAATGTAGAAAATTCTTGATCTGAGCATTCTGCGAAAGTCGACCTTCAGCATACTGCCTATGCGCTTGCTACGGACGGGCTTTTCAAATTTAACTGCATTTTCCATTCTCATTTGCCCCCTTTCATAAGGTCGATATAGTACTCTTCAAGGCCGATCTTGTCGGTCCCCACCTCGGTTACGCAAATTCCGTTCTCGTACAAATAAGTTACGATGTCCTCGGGAGAGACCATATCGTAAACTCGGAGATATCCTGCCTCGTCCTCTTCCACACGGGAATATTTACAGCCGAGAAGCATTTTCGTTCTGTTCATCTCAGCCGACTGAAGCGCCGTATAGGTGCGGCAGCTTGCATCGAGCTCATCCGCCGTCATCTCACATATCATTTTTCCGTGACGGATAATACCGTAGTGAGTTGCGACCTTTTGAAGCTCTCCGAGCAGGTGAGAGGAAACGATGATACTGCGCTGACCGTCCTTGATTATATCAAGGAACACCTCGCGCATAATTCTCATTCCGTCAGCGTCAAGTCCGTTGAGCGGCTCGTCAAGCACGAGAAGCGTAGGATCTCCAAGAAGTGCCATTGCAATTCCCACTCTTTGCTTCATACCGAGCGAGCAGTTCTTATATTTATTCCCTGCCGCGCCTTCCATTCTGACCGTTTTAAGAACCTTGATAACTTCCTGATCGGCGTTTGGAATGCTGAGATTGGAAGCCTGAAGCATCATATTGTCAAACACGGTAAGTCCCGGGAAGCATCCGGGGGCTTCAATGAGAACACCCATTTTTGCTCTCACCGCTTCGTCCGTATAATCCTTGCCATAAAGCTTTATCGATCCGCCGCTCGTGGGAATAAGACCGCAGATCATCTTTTCCGTAGTGGACTTTCCCGAACCGTTCTCTCCTATAAAGCCGTAGATCGCGCCCATCGGAACCGTCATATCAAGACCGCACACAGCCTGCTTGGGACCGAAGTTTTTAGATAAGTTTTTTATTTCAACCGCATTCATTATTTCGCCCCCTATCAATATACGTCGCTATTTGAAAGTATTTTTGTGCCGAGAAAATTGTAAAGCAGAGCCCACGCCACAGAAACGACTACGCAAATTATAAGCGTCGGGATATTACTTACAAGGCAAGCGTTTACCGACGCTCCGTACAAAAAGATATTCAGAAATTCCGTAGGAAGCGCAAGACTTTCAACTATTGCCGCCGCACCGATGATAAGTATTCCCGTGCCAAAGAAGAAGGACGAGGCAATAGAAATGCCGAAATATCTTCTGAAAATGATATTAAGGAAGGTATAAAGACTTGCCCATCCCAAGCTCATTATCATCTTGCCGAGTATCGCTATTATCAGCGAGCCTACGTTCACGTCGGTCTCATATCCTACAAGCAGTCCGCCTACCGTACCGCCGATAAGATACGTAATACACATACAAGCCATCGCAAAGGCACAGACAAGGCTCTTGGAGATCATATAGTCCTGCTTTTTTGCGTGCGTAGTAAAGAGCTGCTTGACGTATCCCGATTGATAATCGTGTCCGATGAAAATAGAAACCATTATTCCGCCGAAAATAAATACCATATTCATATTGGCATAGTCGGCAATGCTGCGTATAACGTAAAGCGATTCGCTTGCCGCGATTATCTGCCATACGTTAGAGTACAGAGGCTCCATTGTGTTGCCACTCTGATCGGGCATCATCGTCATAGCGGACACCATTGCGGGAATGATAGCCGCTATCGCAAGAAAAATATAAAACAACGGTGTATGGAAAAGTCGGTAAAAGTCCACTCCGAGCATACCCTTTATCCTTTGAGCAAAGCTCGGCGATTCAAATCTGAGTTCCCGGGTCATATCACTTTACCTCCTTCTGCGACATTAGCTCAACGTAGTACTCCTCAAGGCCGATCTTGTTCTTCTTTATTTCGCTGACCACGTGTCCGTTTTTCATCAAAAGATCAACGATTTGCGCGGTATCGTCAACGTCGTAAACGCGAAGATATCCGTCCTCGTCCTTGACCGTTCCGTATTTTTCCTTCAACACTTCTCTTGCACCTGCCATATCCTTGGTCTTGAGGGATACGAACACACGCGCTCTGCCCTCAAGCTCCTGTGCCGACATTTCGACTATCATCTTACCCTGACGGATAATTCCGTAGTGTGTTGCGATCTTTTCAAGCTCTCCGAGAATATGCGAGGAAATAAGCACGGTACAGCCGTAATTGTGGGTGATATCTACAAGGATCTCACGCATAATACGCATACCGTCGGTATCAAGTCCGTTGATAGGCTCGTCAAGGATAAGCAACGCAGGTTCTCCGAGCAGCGCCATAGCGATGCCTATTCTCTGCTTCATACCGAGCGAGCAGCTCTTGAATTTGATCGTCGCATTGTCTTCCATACGCACGATCTCAAGCACGCGGCGGATCTCCTCATCGGGATTTTCGAGTCCGAGATTGATGCACTGCATCATAAGATTCTGATACACGGACGAACCGGGGAAGCAGCCTGCGTTCTCAATAAGCGCGCCAACTCTTACGCGCACTCCCGCGTCGGTGTAATCTCTGTCGAACAGTTTTATTTCTCCGCCGTCGGGCACGAGATGTCCGCAGATAAGCTTTTCGGTGGTCGACTTTCCCGATCCGTTCTCGCCTATAAAGCCGTATATCGCGCCAACGGGAACCGTCATATTGAGATGATCGACCGCGTACATTCCGCGAAAGCTCTTTGAAAGGTCTCTGATTTCAATAGCGTTCATTTTTTACTCCTGCTTTATTTATTTATTATTTTCTCGCTAAGCTCAAGTATCTTCGGGCCGTATTTCTTCTTACGGCTGTTAAGGATTCCCTTGTACATCGGATAATTAAGCAACGCAAGTATCATTCCTGCCACGCCGATAACGATTCCCGCCTTCATAGGATCAACTCCAAGTCCTATGCTGTCCGCGATATCTGTCATTACAAGGCTCATTCCGCAGCCCATAATAATCGCGCTGATGCTGCCGAACACGTACGCGAATACGTTTGCGGGGCGCTTTACCTTGGCGTCAAGCTCACGAAGCTCGTCAAGCTCGGATGCCTGCTTGCCAATATACTGAGTGCGTATTTTTTCTGCCATAAACTGCTGATCGTTCTTGTTCATAATACATTACCTCAATTATTTATTATCTTTTTTGGAAAGTCTCTTTTTTGCGTCCTCGACACTCTCGCCCTCTTTTGCAAAAAGAACCTCAACGCATTTGTCGGACACCTTGTTGAATCCGTCAACCGCGCCCTTTTCTATCTTCTTATATCCCTCGACCACGCCGGTCTCGATCTTCTTGTAACCCTCGGTTACCTTCTCTGCGATCTTTTCATTGGTTTCTGCTATCTTTGACATTTCTTCGTTCTCCTTTTCGATTTTGTGATATTATTATATAATAGGTTTGTTTTTGATTTTTTTTTAAAATGTTCGAGTTTTGTTAATCTTGCGCCGATTCATTTATAATTTCATCCGAAAGCTTGAGTATCTCGGGGGCAAGCTCTGCCTTAACCTTTGACGATATCCTTTTGTATATCGAATACGCAGGAATCATAACGGCCGTACCGACGGCACAAAGCAGTATCGAGATCCAATCGGCACCCGAAAGCACGTCAAGACCAAAGCACATTCCCGCTCCAAATATCAGACAGCCGATGATCCCAATACTGAGCGCAGGGATCTGCCCCGCCGATTGCACCTTGGAATCAAGCTTTTTAAGTCTTTCTATCTTGCTGATCTCCTGCGGAAGATATTTTTTTCGAATATTCTCTATTTCCTTGTTTTTCTGAGCCGAATATTGATAAATATAGGTGTTGTTTTCCATAATTCTCTACTTTCCTTTATTCTTTGATAATATTTTACACGACTCTCTTTTTAGTTTTGTTGGTGAAATGTTTAAGTTTTGTTAAAATTGAAATTTAATAATAGCTTTTTTTTATTCAAAACAGTTGACAATTAGAAAGCCGAATGGTAAAATATCATTTAACAACATAGGCAAAACCCCGAAAGGAAATATATACAATGTCCAATACGATAAGTAAAAACGCTAAATGGATAACCTTACTCGATCCCCAGCTTCAAAGTGAAATGATGAAAAAGAATCCTTGGGAAAATCGGTTAGGTCCCGAAGATCAGGTATCTCCCCTTGAGGATTGCGGCGGAATAATAATTTTTCGCAAAACCTTTACGGTAAATGATCTGAAAAGTGCCGAGATACGCGCGACGGCACTTGGAGTTTTTGAACTTTGGTGCAACGGCCAGCGTATAGGAGCAGACGAAAACGGCACTACCGTCTACGATGAACTCAAACCCGGTTGGACCGAATATCGCAAGCGTTCACTGTTTTATACTTACGATCTCGCGCCATATCTTCACGACGGGGATAACGTAATCGTAGCGGCGGTCGCTAACGGTTGGTATTGCGGTCGTATCTCGTCCAATACTTATGAAGCAACACACCCCGCTTTCCTTGGCGAAATATTATTAAACGATGACTTGGGTGAACGCTCTGTATTTACCGACGATACATGGCTTGTTGCGCGTGGCAGCTCCGTTCACACAGCAGATATCTGGGACGGAGAGCTTTACGACGCGCGTGATCCTTCTCCCGCCGAGATCTCCGCAGGCGCGGAGCTTTATTGGAAAGAGACAGATACCGAAGAACACGATATTGAAGTTACCCCTCACATCGGACCTGCTATCCGTGTAAGAAAAGGACTTGATCGCACACCCGAATCCGTAACCATTTATAACGGAATTATTGACAACGGCACCGACTTCGGTGAGATCAACGTAGTTCGTACCTTGAATAATAATAGTTTCCACCTTGCAAAAGGTGAGCACGCAGTTCTTGATCTCGGACAAAATATGGTCGGCTACCCAATATTCACTGTAAAAGGAAAGCGCGATACCGAAATAATGATCCGTACAGGCGAAATGTTGAACGACAGCGGAAGCAAGGAACGGGGAAACGAAAACGCAAAAGGCACTATATACTCGCTCAACTACCGCTCGGCAAAATCCAAAATACAGTATATTCTGCGCGGAACTCCAGACGGTGAGAGCTACCGCCCCGTATTCACCTTCTTCGGATTCCGCTACCTTGAGATAAGTGCTACGGATGACGTGGAGATACTCTCGATCTCCGCACTCGTAGTAGGCTCAGACACGCACGAGACGGGACGTATGGAAACGTCGGATGCGACGGTAAATCAACTTATTTCAAACATCCTCTGGGGACAGCGCGGCAATTATCTGTCAGTTCCCACCGATTGCCCTCAAAGAGACGAGCGACTCGGCTGGACAGGAGACACGCAGGCGTTCTGCGGAACGGCGGCTTATAATGCCGACGTACTCGGATTTTTCCACAAATGGCTTCAGGACGCACGTGATTCCCAGCTTGAAAACGGAGAATATCCCGACGTTATCCCGCACTCGCGCGTAGTCGGAACCGGTGGTAGTGCTTGGGCGGATGCCGGCATTATAGTTCCCTATACTATGTGGAAAATGTACGCTGACACCTCTATTATCGAGAATCAGTATGAATCTATGGAGCGCTATATGGCTTGGCTCGAAACGACCGAGAAGAAGGGTGCAATTTCGCGATACGGAGATTGGCTCGCATATGAGCCCACCTCAAAAGATCTCATTTCGCTGGCATATTACGTATTGGACGCTCAATACATGGCGATAATGTCGTCTGCTATCGGCAAGAGCGACCGTACCGAGCATTATGCAGCTCTTGCTGAAGAGCTTAAGGAAGAGTTCCGCAGCGTATACTGCAACGAAGACGGAATGCTTCTTGAGAAGCACCGCACACAGACCGCATATCTGCTCTCTATCAAGCTCGGTCTTCTCCCCGAAAAATGCCGCGATAAAGCGATCGCCGAGTTGAAGCGTAAGATAATTGATAACGGATATAAGCTTAGTACGGGATTTGTCGGATCTTGCATTATTTGTGAGGTCTTGGCGCAGGCGGGCGAAAACAACCTCTCGTACTCTCTGTTGCTTCAAACCGAAAATCCCTCTTGGCTTTATAGCGTGCTCCAAGGCGCGACGACGATCTGGGAGCGTTGGAATTCATATACCAAGGCGACAGGATTTGGAGACGTCGGCATGAACTCGTTCAATCACTATGCATACGGTGCGGTTCAGGAATGGATGTACCGTCATATAGCGGGAATTCAGACAACAGACGAGCATCCGGGATTCTCTCATCCTATTATCGCACCCAAGCCCGATACCCGTACTCCCGACGAAATACCCGCAGGTCAGGAGCGCATCACTCATGTTAAAACTGTCTACGAATCGGTATCAGGTGAGATAATGACCGAGTGGGATACAAGCAATGGCTTCGTTCTTCACGTAAGCGTACCCGTAGAAAGTACTCTGTATCTGCCCATACTTACTGACAAGGACACTATGACCGTGAACGGCAAGCCTTTCGAGATCAAACGCGAAAAGCATCTTGGCACCGACGTAATGGTCATTGATCTTAAACCCGGAAAATACTCTTACTTTTCTTGAAAGAAAAGTAAGCAAAAGAACTTCCGACTATAAAACACCTTTAAAATAAAACCCGTCGGTACGTAGTGTCCGACGGGTTTTTACCTTATGATGCTGATAAATTACCGATAACGATGCGCGTTATTTCGAGTGATATGTCCACCAAATCCTTTTTTGGTGAAAGTTTTCTTTGGTTACTTTCTTTTTCAAAAGAAAGTAACTCAAAAGAAAATTAAAAACCTTTGCTCTCAAGGAAAGCGCAAACGTCGCCGACAGTAACGAACTTTACGGGCTCGGTGAATCTGAATCCGAACGCCGCCTCGATCTCCATAGCGAAGAGCATAATGGAGAGCGAATCAAGGCAGAGATCCTCGATCAGTCTTGTTTCGACGGTAACGCTGTCCATATCGATATCTTTATTTACCTTTGACAAAATACTTTTAAGCTTTTCAAGCATAATTTTTCTCCTTTTAAAATCATATTGTCTTAATATACGAGCGGCGACGCTTGTGCTGCTCGGAATCGAAGTATTTCCACTGTGCCATTACCTGCACGTTAGTCTCAAGATTGAGATTAGTCTCGAAATGATCTATCTCACCGCTTTCAAGATATTCGGTCATTTTGTTAAGCATGACCGCGTTGATGCCTGCCGACTGATATTCGGGCAGTATCGCCACGAGCGCAAGATCAATGATCTTGGGCTTTCTTACCAATCGCAACATTTTGATCAGTGCCGCAGGCGTAAGACGTCCGCCACTCTTTTGGAGAGCCTCGCCAAATCCCGGAATACAAAGCGCAAATGAAACCACCTTGTCCTGCTCATCGCAGATAACAACAAGATATTTCTTATTTATCACCAGCATAAACTGATCGATTATCTGCTTTTTCATATCCTCGGTAAAGGGGACCGTGCCGTAAAGATGGCGGTAGCACAGATCAATGCACTCAAACACGCCGTCCTTGTATCTTTCTATGTATTCCTTCTTGGACATTTTATCCGGATCAACAACATGAAGCTTGCTGAGCTCCAACGCGCGCTCGGCAACTCTCGCGAGCATAATGTTCTTTTCTTTAGGAGCTTTAAGGCTGAACTCCAGCCAATCTATCTCCTTTGCGTATCCGCACGCCTCGATAAGCGACGCGTAATACTCATAATTGTACTGCTCCTCAAAGGTGGAAAGCCTGTCAAAGCCCTCGATAAGCAGTCCCTCTCGCTCAAGATCGCTGTATCCAAGCGGGCCGCAAACGGTATCAAGCCCCTGCTCCGCGGCGTACCCCTCAATAGCATCAAAAAGCGCCTTGGCAACCTCAACGTCGTTTATCGAGTCAAAACGAGTAAAGCGAATTCGCTTTTCGGAATGAAGCTCGTTGTACTGACGCTGAATAATTCCCTGAATACGTCCGACCGTCTTTTTGTCTCTTTGAGCAAGGAAAAATACCGATTCACAGGTGTTCGCATACGCGTTTTTATCGGTAAAGACCGCTAATTCGTCCGCATAAAGCGGCGGCACAAAATAAGGATCGTTCTTATAAAGACGCAACGGAAAGTTCACGAACTCGCGCCTTTGCGCCTTGGTTTCTACCTTTATAACGTTTACCGCGCTCATTAGCCCTCCGTATTCTCGAGAGGCTCATCCTCTCGGCGCAAAAATGCAAGTCCGTACCCCGCCATAAACGGTCCGCAATGGCATCCGCTTACGGGAGAGATAACGATATCCTCGTGATTCGTAACGATTCCGTGCTTCTTCTCTGTCTCTACAAGCTCTGCGAGCACCGACGGGCCCGTATAAATATGCCACAGAATATAATCCTCAGGCGCTCTGTCTCCGATAAGCTCCTTGATAAGCTCACAGGTCTGACCGATCGCCTTTTTCTGTGTTCTCACACTCTGAAGCGAGCAGATCTCACCCTCACGGCTGAAGTGAAGCACGGGACAGATGCTGAGCATCTTGCCCATAAGAGCCTTTCCACCCTTGAGTCTTCCGTTATAAATAAGGTGGTCAAGCTTTCCGACAACGCCGATAAATTCCTGGCGGTCCATCATCCAATGGATCTCCTTTATAATGGTATCGGTATCAATTCCCTTTTCTATCATTTCAACCGCCTTTATCGCTAAAAGTCCCTCGCCAAAGCTTGTGATCTTTGAGTCGATGACGGTTATCTTCATTCTGTCAGCAAAATCCTGCGCGATAAGTCGGATAAGATTATAGGTTCCGCCAAGCTTTGAGCTGAGTGCTATCACGATGACCTCATCATAGCCCTCTGCGTAAGCATTTTCAAAATGCTCCCTTATCTTTTCGGTATCGGGCATCGCGGTAGTGGGGAGATTGTTCTTGGGATCCTCGATAGTAGCCAGCTCCTCATAAAATTTTACGGGATCAAGATCAAGCCCCTCAAGATATTCCTTTCCGTTGAAATTCACGTGAATACGAATTATGTCGATTCCGAGATTGCGATAGCGCTCAGGGGCGTATTCGATACAACCCGTTGAAGTACACATTACTTTTCTTTTTGCCATTTTTTCACCTTATCTGTTATCCTTTCCGTAAAATAGATCTCTGTTTTTAACAATATTGAGAAGCATTGCCGACGTGTTCATGATCGAATCTGCGTTTGCCGCGCCGTGCGCCTTAATAACAGGCTTGCCCGCACCGAGAATTATGGCGCCGCCAAGCGAGTTGAAATCGTATATTTCCATAAGATGCTTCACGAGCTTCATAATTTCGGTGTTAGCCGTCATCTTTGCATACTTTACTATGTCTGTAATGATTCTGCGCGCGATTCCCTCGGAGTTCTTTAATACCTGATTTCCGGCGAATCCGTCGGCAACGAGAACGTCGCAATCTCCCGTGAGCGCATTGGTACCCTCGATATTTCCGACAAAATTGAGCTCCTTGTCCTCTTTGAGCAGAGCGTGTGTCTCCTTGACAAGCTTGTTTCCCTTGGTCTCCTCGGCGCCGTTAGAGAGCAGACCGATCCTCGGATGCTCGATACTGTAATAATCTCTCATAAAATCCGAGCCCATATGCGCAAAATCCACGAGCTGACTCGCATTACAGTCGATATTCGCTCCCGTGTCGACAAGACAGATAAATCCACCCTTTTCGGCAGGCAATATAGCCGCAAGCGCGGGGCGCTTGAGCACCTTTGCGGGAACGTAGCGCAAAGAGCCCGCGATGAGCGCTCCGGTGCTGCCCGCGTTTATAAGTCCGACTATATCCTCGCGCTCACCCGTAGCCGCAAGCGCCTTTACAAGCGAGGAATCGGTCTTTCTGAATATCGCTTCCATAGGATTATCGTAATTGGTTATGACCTCTGACGCGCCAACCACCTCAACTCTTGATCTGTCGCATTCAAGCTCTGCGAGCTTTTTCTCTATCCTCTCCTCATCTCCGAAAAGGACTACGCTGAGATCATCGTTTGCCACAAGAGCCTTGACGGCTCCTTCTACCATAAGCTCGGGGCCACTGTCGCTTCCCATTACGTCAATAGCTATTTTGTATTCTGCCATAATATTTCCTGTTCTCCTTATTCTATTATTCCACCGCTATCAGATAGCTGTATATTTCCTGACCGCCAATATAAACCTCAACGGCAAGATCCTCAAATCTCTCCTCAAGCGCCTCGGTCATCTCGACACGCTCGTCCTCGGACACGTCGGCTCCTACGAACAGTGTAAGCAGCTCTCTGTCATCGATATCCTCTATTTCAGATATCATATTGCACATAGCCTCGATAGCATCCTCGTTTGACGTTACGAGCTCGCCGTCGAGTATTCCGATATATTCGCCTTCTCTTACCTGCACTCCGTTTATTACCGAATCTCTTATAGCCACCGTCAGCTCGCCCGACACAACCGCATCCTTTGCACAGTTGAGATCGGATATCTGCGTATCAAGATCATCTACCGCGCCGTTGAACACCGAAAGTGCCGCATATCCCTGTGAAAGAGTTTTTGTCGGAATAACGCTAACGTTTCCACGCTCAAAAAGCTGTGCCGCCTGAGTCGCCGTAAGGAATATGTTGCTGTTATTCGGAAGCACCAAAATATTATCCACGTCAAGCTCATCAAACGCCGCAAGGAACTGCTCGGTCGACGGATTTCCCGTCTGTCCGCCGTTTATCACAACGTCAGCGCCAAGCGATTCAAAGAGCGATGTCATTCCCTCACCTGTTGCCACGGTTACAACACCGTATGGCTTGTGGGGCTTTTTCTTTTTAGGCTCTGCCTTTGCTACTCTTTCGGAATGCTGCAAGGACATATTTTCTATTTTCACGTTCAAAAATTCACCGTATCTCTGACAGAGCGTTAAGATATCACTCGGAGTCATCGTGTGCGCGTGAACCTTAAGTATATCTCCGTCTCTCAGCGCCACTATCGAATTGCAACCGAGCGACTCAAGCTCTCTTGCGAATGCATTGTCGTCAAATTTCGACGGCTCGGCTTTAGCTCTCTGCAGACGAACGAGACACTCCGTGCAGTATCCCCATTCAAGCGCCGAATCGGTGGTAAACAGATCGTAATCTATCTCTTTAGCACTTTCCTTATCACCCTGAGGAATCTCAAAGCGCTCACTCTCGCCGCCATCAAGCGACTCGTACATACCCTTTGCTATGCAAAGATATCCCGCACCGCCGCTGTCAACGACGTCTGCCTCTATAAGCGCGGGAAGTATTTCCTTGGTCTTGGCAAGCGTTCGCTCCGCCTGCTCAATATTCAACGTCAAAAAATCCTCAAGCGTGCTTTCCTCGGTTATATTATCCTTTGCGTACTCAGCGCTTTCTCTGAACACGGTAAGTATCGTTCCCTCAACGGGAGTAGCCACCGCGGCATAGGAACGCTCAACGCCCGCGATATACGCCTCGGCAAATTCTGCCGCATTCACCTCGTTTTTGTCCGAAAGCTTATCGCACACTCCCGCAAAAAACTGCGAAAGAATAACGCCCGAGTTTCCTCTCGCGCCCAGCAACGAGCCTCTTGAAAACTCTGTTGCCACCTCTCCGAGCGTGGCGCTCTCATCACTTGATATCTTTGCGATACCGCTTTCTATCGTGCGGCTCATATTCGTTCCCGTATCTCCGTCGGGAACCGGAAAAACGTTAAGATCGTTTATAAGCTGCATATTCAGGCGGATCTCACGTGCGCCGCCCTGAAGTATTCTTCTGAATGTAATTCCGTCAAGAACTCTTGTTTCCATAGCTTCTCCAATCGTCTCTAAAATCAGTCGCGGGCAGCGACCGAGCTTCTCGGCCGTATTATACGTTCAACCACCTTGGTCGTATAGTCGATGATCTTCTCTATATCCTTTTGAGTTTCGTTGAAAAGATAATCGTTTACTATTCTCACAAATCCGCCGACCGCAAAAGATATGTTGATCCTGTCGTCCTCGGTTTTTGCCTTATCCTTAAAAAGTCCGTGCAGCTTTTCCTCAAGCTTTGAGCAAAGCACGTCGCGTTTGCCGCGAAATACACTTTTGAGCAGCTCAGAGTTACACTCAAGCACGTCGAGCAATCCCATAACGTACTCTCTCGGGCTCTCAAAAAGCTTATCTCTCTCAGGAAACGTCGATACAACGCTATCAATAACGCTATCGTCTATTTCGTTGGAAAGCTCCATTGAATCCGCATAATGCTTATAAAAGGTGGTTTTGTTTATCTGCGCTTCCTCGCATATATCCTTCACCTTGATATTTTCGGGCATAAGGCGTGCTCTGAGCTTCAAAAAAGCATTTTTAATCTGCAATCTCGTCTTTACTATTCTAAGATCCATATGATCCTCCGTTCATTACTAATTTATAGTATGATAACCTCAAAAATATGAAAAAATAATCAACTAAAGTTGTTTAACTATATTATAGTCGTTTTTTGTCGATTTGTCAATATATTTCATTATATAAAGGAAAAAACCTTGAAGACGATCGCCTTCAAGGTCTTTCAAATTATATAATTATATAACTTTTTTAACGCACTCTATTATGTGCTTTGCGAACAGCTCGTAGCACTCGCGCTGGAAATGTACCCCGTCCGACCAGAGATCGTGATTTGCGGCTGAGATAGAATACAGATCTATAACGTCAAGTCCGTACTTTTCGGCAACGGCAAGCGCCGCCGCATTTCGAGCCTTTACTCTTTCCTCGCGTGCCGCATCGCGAACGCTTGTGGTAAGCACCACGAAGATCGGTGTACCCTTAAATTCCTCGATCAAAAACGCAATAAGCTTATCGTAAAGCTCGGGATACTGCTCCGTATCACTCAGATGCCAACCGTGCAGACCGTTATTAACGATAATTGCCGAGCGCCTGCCCTGTTGTGCCGCAAACATACGTATGGAATCATACAAGAACGGATTGTCCAGAGCCTTTGACGATCCATAGCCATCAACAAGCAACGTGCCCTCCGAGGTCGCCGTAACGATTCGGCGCGTAGCGTAAGAGATCGAATCGCCAATGTAAAGCACGCGAGGCGTATCGGCATTATTTGCCTGCTCTATCCAGGTATTATCCCATTCGTAAGTCTCGAGCGCCGTTTTATTTTCTGTATATTCATAAGTCATATTACTCATTTTGAACCTCCAAAGCTTTTTTATATTATAAATCCTCATCGCAAGATTGTCAAGGCAAAAAACAAAAAAAGCGGTGGGCAAATGCCCACCGCCTAAAATATCAGGTCAATTATTTAATTAGACTTTTCTCTTGAAGATTGCAAGGAGTCCTGCCCAAGTGTTCTTCTTAATGACGAACCAGAATATTGCAAATCCGCCTGTTCCAAGGATCAGTACTGAACCAACGGAAATTCCTGCGATAGCTCCGCCGGAAAGTCCCTTATCTTCACCGTCATCGCCGCCGTCGTCAACGGGCTCGGTGTCCGCAGTACCGCCAACGGGCTTTGTGGTTTCGTCCGTGTCGGAACTCGTAGTATCCGAAACAAGCTTTGCGATCTCTTCAGTCTCAACCTTGCCACATACGCTACAAGCTCTCTCCTTTTCTCCTGCCTCGTCGAAGGTAGGAGCCTTGGTGGTTTTCCACTCGCCCCAGGTGTGTCCGGGTGCCGTACGAGTTACCGCACAGTTTGCACAGGTCTCGTCAGCGCAGTCATCGTATACGTGCTCGGCTGCAGGTCTGGTTACTCCGCAGTTTGCACAGGTCGTATCCGTACAATCGTTATCGTATACGTGCTCTGCTGCCTCGCGGGTTTCCTTACCACATACGTTACACGTCGTATCTGCGCAATCGTTATCGTATACGTGTCCGGGTGCCGTACGAGTTACCGCACAGTTTGCGCAGGTCGTATCTGTACAATCATCGTATACGTGCTCTGCTGCAGGTCTGGTTACTCCGCAATTTGCACAGGTCGTATCCGTACAATCGTTGTCGTATACGTGCTCTGCCGCTACGCGTGTCTCGTGGTTACATACGTTACACGTCGTATCTGCGCAATCGTTATCGTATACGTGTCCGGGTGCTACTCTGCGGTAATCACAGTTCTCACAGGTTGCATCTGCGCAATCCTCGTACTCATGCTCCAACGCCTGACGCGTTACTCCGCAGTTTGCACAAGTCGTATCTGTACAATCATCGTATACGTGCTCTGCTGCAGGTCTGGTTACTCCACAGTTTGCGCAAGTCGTATCCGTACAATCATTATCGTATACGTGCTCTGCTGCAGGTCTGGTTACTCCGCAGTTTGCACAGGTCGTATCCGTACAATCGTTATCGTATACGTGCTCTGCTGCCTCGCGGGTTTCCTTACCACATACG
>JAFXHA010000043.1 GCA_017536635.1 Clostridia bacterium | reverse complement strand
GCGTCCTATCTTGCCGACCACGTGGACGAATATGAGGGGCTGATATTGCTCGGCTCTTATTCCACGGCAGATCTGTCCGATACCGACCTTGACGTGTTGTCGATCTACGGCAGTGAGGATAAGGTGCTGAACCGTGAAAAGTACGACGAGAACAAGTCAAACCTGCCCGATGGCTTTTGCGAGGTCGTCATTGAGGGCGGCTGTCACGCATATTTCGGTATGTACGGCGCACAGGACGGCGACGGCACTCCGACGATCTCAAACCACGAGCAGATTCGGTTGACAGTTGAAAGTATAATAAAGGTTTTAAAATGAAAAAATATCTGAGTCTCTTTCTCACGATGATGAAGATCGGCTTATTCACCTTTGGCGGTGGGTATGCCATGATCGCTCTGCTTGAGAATGAATTTGTTGAGAAGAAAAAATACATAGAAAAGGACGAGTTTCTTGACATGGTGGCGATTGCCGAATCGACACCCGGTCCTATTGCCATAAATGCTGCAACCTATCTCGGATACAAGCATGCGGGATTTCTCGGCTCGCTTGTGGCTACGGTTGGCGTTGTCATTCCGTCCTTTATCATCATTTTTACGATCTCGCTGTTTTTTGATGCCTTTCTGTCATTTACACTTGTGGAATACGCATTCCGCGGCATACAGGTATGTGTCATTTATCTCATTTTCTCGGCAGGACTTAAGATGCTTAAGTCAATGAAAAAGACAGCGTTTTCAATAACCATTGTTTCAGCGGTAATGCTGTGTATGATCCTATTTTCTCTGTTTGCAGTTAAGTTCTCGACTATCCTCTATATTCTCATCTGCGGTTGTATCGGTCTTTTCGCCTATTTTCTTAAAGCAATGACGAGGAAAGGAGAGACGAAATGATATATCTCAAATTATTTCTGACCTTCTTTGAGATCGGTATGTTCACCTTTGGTGGCGGGTATGCCATGATCTCGCTCATACGCGACAAGGCTTTGGCACTCGGTTGGCTGACCGAGGAAGAGCTACTGAACATGATAGCGGTATCGGAATCCACTCCGGGTCCTATCGCTGTGAATATGGCGACCTTTGTCGGCTCGACACAGGGCGGAGTTCTCGGCTCACTTGTGGCAACGATTGGCGTTGTGCTTCCTTCGTTTATTATCATTCTGCTCGTGTGCGCCCTGATCCGCAATTTTCTCAAGTACAAGGGCGTTCAGGCGTTTCTCGGCGGTGTTCGTCCTTGCATAGTAGCACTCATTCTTGCAACGGCTGTTACGATGGCGGCAAGTACTCTGCTCAGCTTCACGACGGTCACAGGCGAATTCGCCCCCGACGTCAAAGGATTTATCATACTTGCAATTTTGGTTGCCATCGCCCTTGTTTTCAAGAAAATAAAAAAGAAAAAGCCCTCACCGATACTGATGATACTAATCTCGGCAGGACTTGGAATGTTGCTTTATTCAATATAGAAATTTTAATAAATGTGCCGCTGAGGGATCTTTTGAAACCTCAGCGGCGGTTTTACGTTTATCTGACTACCGAAGAATGACTATATATATTTCAGTGTGTTGGTATTTTTTAAAAATCACACGTCGATAAAAATATTCAAGCCGAGGCTTGTAGGGTTATTATATCATAAAATTGCGGGGAGCTTAATGAAAGATTTATAATTAATTGAAAAAAAATAGTTCATCTCTTAGTAATGTAAAGTTTAATGTTTTCGGGAAAAGTTGGAAAATAATTTGTTGATTTTGGAATAATTGTTGACTTTTTTGGAAAATATGTTATAATAGTATTGACTCACCAAGGAGGTATTATTTATGTCAAATATAAATACAGATCAAATCAAGCAGTATATTCTAAAGCTTATTGACGCAAAAGATAAAGATTTTGCACATAAAACCGTTGAGTATTTTGGCGTTTCAAAATCAACCGTTTATAACTATGTCAAAAAAATGTGCGAGGAAAATATTCTTAAAAAAATTGACAAAGCTTCTCCGCCTTACGAAATCGTAACTACCGTATACAAGTTCAATTATAACAACGACGGAACGCTTGGAGAAGATAAAATTTTCCGCACAGATATACAACCTTTGCTGAAAGGTTATGAAAAAAACGTCTTTTCGGCTTGGCAATATGCATTTACAGAAATGATGAACAATGCAATAGAGCATTCCAAGGCATCAAAAATCATCGTAGGAATGTTTATAAATCCGTTAGAAACAAAAATTCTTATTGCCGACAATGGTATCGGAATTTTTAAAAATATTCAAACATTTATAAAAAGTGAAAAAAAAGAAGAACTTTCTTTGGACGAATGTGCCTCTCTTTTGTTTGCAGGAAAATTCACCACGGCTGAAAGCTGTCATTCCGGAGAAGGAATATTCTTTACCTCTCACCTGATGGACGAATTTTTTATCCTTTCTGATAACATTTTCTTTTCAAGAGATAATTTTAACGATTCAACGGTTAAAATGTCCGAAAGCGTTAAGAGTACACTCGTATCTATGTCGTTAAATAATCAAACAAAGAAAACGACAAAAGAAGTGTTCGATCGATTCTCCGACATTGAAGAAGGCTTTATTCGTACACACATTCCGATATCACATATGTTTGCTTACGGCAATCCAATTTCACGTTCCGAAGCAAGACGACTCGGCGAGCTTGTCTCGGAATTCAAAGAAATCACTTTAGACTTTTCGGGTGTTGAGGAAGTCGGTCAGGCATTCTGCCACGAGTTATTTGTTGTATGGCAGAGAAACAATCCTGATGTTGTATTAAATATTGTTAATGCTTGTGATGACGTTAACTTTATGATTCAAAGAGTAAAAAACACAAAATAAGAATATCTATAGCAGAAGGCAGCTCAATTTGATCTGCCTTTTGATATACATTGGTCTAAATAATTAGTGCCGACCAAACCTTGTTTTCTATCACTTTTCTATCACTTTTCCGAAAGATCTGACAGATGGGCGGAAGAAAAGCGGAAAAATCGGCGGATTTTTTGAAAATTAGGGACGCAGAGGGACGGATTGTGACATTCCTTGTATTTCTCGAAATCAGTTTGTGCGCAAGCACACGAGGGTTCGAATCCCTCTCTCTCCGCCAACGCGAAGCACACCTTTCGGTGTGCTTTTTGCGTTGGCGGAGAGAGAGGATTGATTCGAACATTTTTTTACTTTGCGGAGCAAAGTAAAAAGAGGGTTCGCATTTGAGCCGAAAGCCGTCTGGGAGCTCGCTCACAAGCGGCTCGGCGAAAAATCCTCGCGAAGCGAGTACCCCTCTCTGCTTTAAATTTTTCCCAAAACAAAAAGTATTTTGTCAATTTTTAGCGTATATTATATATATCTTAATAAAAATCACAAAAATTATAAAATAAAATTTTATGGGGGTATAAATAAATATGGGTGATGTAAGAAAACAAAAAATAAAAAAAATAATAGTAAACATTGCGGGTATTTTCGCCTTATTTGGTGTAATTTGGGGTGTAGGAAGAATTATTATACATGATATACCCACCATGATAAGAGGATACGATTATGTTGCAATTGAAACGGAAGAACGCGAAGATTATATGGGTATATCACATGAAGTAGTCACAAAAGAGGTAAAGAGACCTGTTTCTTTCGGAAGTGCTTTCTCAGATTTAATTACTAATTTTATGATTTTATCTATTTCTTTGGGATTTTTTATTACATATCCATCTTATAAAAGAGAAAATGAATAAGATATGTACTTATAAATTTGGAGAAATAATACGAACATATAACAAGATATTTAAAAAGTTTTTTCTGTCGGCATAAAAGCAATTGACAATTATGCTATATAAACTCAAAGTTTTTTGCTCAAAAGATATTAAATAATGAATTGAAAGCATTAAGGCAGTAGTGAAGGAGCGGAAGCTAATCTTAATAATTGAAATAGTATCAAAAAACAAAGGAGAAAATAAAGAATGAAAAAAAATATAATGTTAATACTGGTGGTAATTTGTTTTATATTTTTTTCTTCCGGTTGCTCAAATACTAGCAAAGAAGAATCATTCTCCGAAGAATTATCCTCTTTTGAAAAAGAAGTAGTTGGAGAATGGGTTTTAAAAGATGCCAAACAAATGATAGGTACAAGTACATTTGAATATAATTATTATCCAAATGGATCTGACGATTTTAATTCCATAGTCAACGGCTATTATAATAATGCAACATTGATTTTTTACGAGGAAAAATCAAATGGGCAAATCAAAGGAGAATTAAAAATCAATAATGATATTACAACTTTTTATTGGACACGAACAGCACCGAAAGTTATTAGCCTAAAAAAACCATTGTATATGAACTATAGTTTAGGAGAGGGTGAAAAATCAGGAGAAATAAATACTATATTTATATCAGATGATTTATCATACATAAATATTATGTTTGAGGCGGCTGCGGTTTTTTACTATTTTGAAAAATAATATTTCATCAATCCCTCCTGTTAAAAAGGTTCCATTAAAATATTTTAAATACTGATTTCAAATTAGGGCTACCACCACGGTAGCCCTTTCCTTATCTTCCCTCACCCCAGCAACTCTCCAATCGCCTGAGCGGTTTCCTTTTTACTCGTGCTAAAATCGTGTGCAGCTATTGAAAAAATCGATATTTTTTGATATAATTTATATAGTGATCATTACTCGAAAGGCAAAGCTATGAAAAACAAAAGAAAAATACTGATTATATCTATTTCTATCGTCGCGGCTCTTGCGATCATCTTCGGAGCTTGCGCGATATATCTCGGCGACTACTACCGCGCGGACGAGGGGGCTATCGCTGTATTTGCTCCCGAGGACAACGTTTCGGTCTCCACGATTGATGGCGGAAACGTTGTATTTGAACCGCAAAACGCAACGGTCGGATTTATCTTCTACCCCGGCGGAAAGGTCGAGGCGAATGCTTATCAGCCTTTGATGGCGGAGCTCGCCCGCGAGGGTGTTCTCTGCGTACTTGTGGAAATGCCCTTTAATCTCGCCGTATTTGATATCAACGCGGCGGACGGAATACAGGAGCAATATCCCGAGATCGAAGATTGGTACATCGGCGGTCATTCCCTCGGCGGCTCTATGGCGGCGTCCTATCTTGCCGACCACGTGGACGAATATGAGGGGCTGATATTGCTCGGCTCTTATTCAACGGCAGATCTGTCCGATGCCGACCTTGACGTGTTGTCGATCTACGGCAGTGAGGATAAGGTGCTGAACCGTGAAAAGTACGACGAGAACAAGTCAAATCTCCCCAGCGGCTTTTGCGAGGTCGTCATTGAGGGTGGCTGTCACGCCTATTTCGGTATGTACGGCGCACAGGACGGCGACGGCACTCCGACGATCTCAAACCACGAGCAGATCGACTTGACGGTGGAGCATATCATAAACACGGTACAATGAAAATTGCCGCTGAGGTTTCGCAAGATTCCTCAGCGGCGTTATTTGTTTTATTTTAAGACTTTTTATCGGTTAGCTGATAGCTTACCTCGATGAGAAATTCGGTCGTGTCGTCCTGCGCGGAGCCGTCGAGAAGAACCGATATCCATTTTGATTTATTCATATGATACGCGGGATAAACTCCGTCGCTCTTGCCGAAGGATTCTCTTATCTCGGGAGCGATCTTAAGGTTTACGACGTCGATCGTCTCGTTGCTGTCGAGTCCGAATTTCGCCTTTGAGACCTGCATCACAAGCGCGAACCATTTGCGGTTCTCGGGGTGGCGGAGCACCGCGGCGTCGGGCGAGGTCGAAAAGGGATAATCGGGCGAGATATCATATTTTTCCTTGCAAAGCGCGATAAGCTGCTGTCTGTTCATTTTTCTCTCCTTGCGGTTTTATATTAAGCCCGTGATAAGAATGATCAGGATCAGGGCAGGGAGCACGAATTGCAGATAGGGCTTGAGGCGGCGGGACGTTTTTATGCCCTTACCCGTGTTGCACTCCTCAAGGTAATTGTCAAAGCCCCAGCCGAGCCTTGTAACGCAGAAGCAAAGGTATATTATTGCGCCCGAGGGCAGGAGCAGGTTGCTGACGATGAAGTCCTCGGTGTCGAGAATATCTCTGCCGCCGATGAGCTTGACGCCGCTCCACACGTTATATCCGAGTATGGCGGGCAGGCTGGCGATGAGTATAAATACGCAGTTGATTATAACGCTCTTTTTCTTTGACCAGCCGAAATTTTCCTCGCACGCCGCTATAAAGTTCTGGAACACGGCAATGACCGTGGAGAAGCTTGCGAAGGTCATAAACACGAAGAACAGCGTTCCCCAGATCCTTCCGCCCGGCATATTTATAAACACGTTGGGAAGCGTTTTGAAGATTAGCGAGGGGCCGGCATCCGGCTCAACGCCGAACGCAAAGCAGGCGGGAAAGATGATAAGTCCCGACATAACGGCAACGAAGGTATCGAGCGCGCAGATGCGCACCGATTCGCCCGTTATGGCGCGCTCGCGCGTCATATAGCTTCCGAATATCTCCATTGAAGCGATTCCTATACTCAGTGTAAAGAACGCCTGATTCATTGCCGCGGTGATGACGTTGCCGATGCCCGCCTCGGCGGCTCTTGAAAGGTCGGGAAGCAGGTAGAATTTCACGCCCTCGATCGCGCCGTCAAGCGTGAGGCTGTTTATCACGAGAACGACGATCAGAGCAAGCAGCCCGAGCATCATAAATTTGGATATGCGTTCAAGTCCCTTTTGCAGACTGAAGCTGCACACGAGGAATCCTGCGACGATTATTATTGATGTGTAGATTATCATTTCCCACGGGCTTGCAAGCATAGAGTTGAACACGCTGTCGACCTCGACCTTTTCGGTAATGCCGCTGAAGGCTCCTGTGGCGAATTTGTAAAAATATCCGAGCATCCAGCCGGCGACCGTTGTGTAGTACATCATCAGAAGATAACAGCCCGCGGTGCAGATCCAGCCGTGGATATGCCATTTATGCCCCGGCTTTTCAAGCGCGTGGTAAGCTCCTACCGCGCCCTTGCGACTCGCGCGTCCGACAGAAAGCTCCATCGTGAGCACGGGAACGCCCATTATAAGCAGGAAAAGCAGATAAAAGAGGACGAATATGCCGCCGCCGTTCTCGCCTGCGACGTAGGGGAATTTCCATACGTTTCCGATTCCTATTGCGCAGCCTGCGCTTACAAGTATGAATCCGAGATTTGATTTAAAATTTTCGCGATCGCTCATTTACGACATGTCCTTTTCAATAATTTTTGATCAATGCTTTTATTGCCTCTGCCGCGGCGATAAGTCCTGCTACGGAGGGAACGAAGGCAACGCTGCCCACGGCGCGCTTGCCGTCTGGCGCCTCGCATATAGGCGAGATCGGCGTTTCCTCGGAATATATTACGGGAAGGTGCGTGATGCCGATAGCCTTCAGCTCGCGGCGCATAACGCGCGCGAGGGGACAGCCCGAGGTCTTTGAGAGGTCGGTCGCCCTGAGCTTTGTGGGATCGAGCTTGTTTCCCGTACCCATACAGCTTATCATAGGAATGCCGAGCTCGGAGCATCTTTTTGCTATCTCCACCTTTGCCGCGACGGTATCTATTGCGTCTATGACGAAATCATACGAGGAAAAATCAAATTCAAACGAGTTTTCGGGCATAAAAAATTCACAGCGTGCAACAATTTTAATATCGGGATTTATATCCGCAAGTCGCGCTGATATCACCTCGGTCTTATATTTGCCGACCGTGCTTTCAAGCGCGCAGAGCTGGCGGTTGATATTGCTTTGCGACACCCTGTCGTTGTCGATTATCTCAAGCGTGCCGATGCCGCTTCGCGCGAGCGCTTCCGCTGCGTACGAGCCGACACCGCCGAGTCCGAACAGAGCCACCTTTTTTGAAGCGAGCGCGCTTACGGCGTCCTCGCCGAGCAGCATCTCTGTTCTTAAAAATCTTTCGTTTTTCATTTATTTATTATCTCTCCAAGCTAAAAATATAACTATTACCTACATTATTTTAATGTATTTCACGTTCACTGTCAACCTTTTTATAGATTTTTTTACAATATTGTGCAGTATATAAACTTTTTTGTGTTGACAAAAGGAGTAAAATATGATATGATTGATTTAATAATGGGTAGGTGTGCCCAAATAACAGATAAAGACAATAGCATTTATAATAATTCTTTTAAGGAAGGTGTAACATGAGTAAATTTGTATCCGAAAAGGAAGCAAGAGAGCAGATACTTCAGGACGTAAAGGAGTATTGTGAGACGTTCCACAAAAAGCCCGCGTATAAAGAGGGCGACAGAATCCCCTATGCTTCCAGAGTTTACGACAGCGACGAGATGTGCAATCTCGTTGACAGCGCGCTTGAATTCTGGCTTACCTCCGGAAGATATACCGATGAATTTGAAAAGAAATTTGCAAAATACCTTGGAGTTCGCCATTGCAGCCTCGTAAACTCGGGCTCATCGGCAAACCTTCTTGCGTTTATGACGCTTACCTCTCCGCTTCTCGGAGACAGAGCCGTAAAGAGAGGAGACGAGGTCATCACGGTTGCCGCAGGCTTCCCCACGACCGTAACTCCCTTCATTCAGTACGGAGCTACTCCCGTATTCGTTGATATCACTATACCTCAGTACAATATAGACGTTACCAAGCTTGAGGCGGCGCTTTCGGACAAGACCCGTGCCGTTATGATAGCTCATACGCTCGGTAACCCCTTTGATCTCGGCGCTGTCAAGGCATTCTGCGACAAGCACAACCTCTGGCTCGTTGAGGACAACTGCGACGCTCTCGGATCCGAGTATACTATAAATGGCGAGACCCGCAAGACCGGTACCGTCGGAGACATCGGAACAAGCAGCTTCTATCCGCCTCACCATATGACTATGGGAGAGGGCGGCGCGGTTTATACCGATAACCCCTTGCTCGCAAAGATCATTCGTTCTATTCGCGACTGGGGAAGAGATTGCGTATGTCCCGCAGGCGTTGATAACTTCTGTAACCACCGCTTTGACCGTCAGTACGGAGAGCTTCCGCTCGGATACGACCATAAGTACGTTTACTCTCATTTTGGATACAACCTTAAGGCTACCGATATGCAGGCAGCTATCGGTTGCGCACAGCTCGTTAAGTTCCCGAGCTTCGTAGAGCGCAGACGCCATAACTTCGCGCGCCTGAAGGCTGCACTCGCTCCCGTAGCGGACAAGCTCATTCTTCCCGAGGCGTGCGCAAACTCCAACCCCTCCTGGTTCGGATTCCTTATCACCTGTAAGGAAGGCGTTGATCGCGAAAAGGTAGTTCCTTACATCGAATCCAAGGGTGTACAGACCAGAATGCTCTTTGCGGGCAACCTCACAAAGCATCCCTGCTTTGACGAGATGAGAAAGTCGGGCGAGGGATACAGAATAGTAGGAACACTTGACAATACCGACAGAGTAATGACTGATACCTTCTGGGTAGGAGTATATCCCGGAATGACCGATGAGATGATAGACTACATGGCAAAGACGATCATCGAGGCGGTAAATAGCTGAATTACGAATAATTAAGAAAGGTAATTTTTTATGAAGATTCGTCTTGCTGATTACGTTGCCGATTTTCTCGTAAATAACGGAATAAAGGATTGCTTTACCGTTACGGGCGGCGGCGCCATGCACCTTAATGACGCTCTTGGACACAAAGAAGGTCTCAGATGCGTATATAACCATCATGAGCAGGCTTGTGCCATCGCGGCAGAGGCTTATGCCAGATTGAACAATGACATCGCGGCTGTGTGTGTTACCACAGGCCCCGGTGGAACCAACGCTATAACCGGCGTTGTCGGCGGTTGGCT
This sequence comes from Clostridia bacterium, assembly GCA_017536635.1. Classification (GTDB taxonomy): domain Bacteria; phylum Bacillota; class Clostridia; order Oscillospirales; family CAG-272; genus HGM12713. The sequence goes on along the minus strand of JAFXHA010000043.1, from coordinate 10,196 downwards.
CGATTCTGTTCCTATGCTTATAATCTCCGGACAGGTTCGTTACGATACCTCCAAGCGCGGTATGGGACTTGATATAAGAGCGGGCGGCGACCAGGAATTTGACATCACCCGTGCGGTTGAATGTATGACCAAGTACTGTGAGATGATAGAGGATCCCAAGCGCATCAGATACGCGCTTGAAAAGTCTCTTTATCTTGCAAAGCACGGACGTCCCGGCCCCTGCTGGATAGACATTCCCGTAAACTATCAGGGCTGTATTATCGAGACTGACGAGCTTATCGGTTACTGTCCCGACGAGGACAAGGCCGACGGCGCGCCTAAGATCTCGGACGCTACCGTAGACGCGGTAATAGAGAAGATCAGAGCCGCAAAGCGCCCCGTGCTTTACGCGGGTAACGGCGTTCGCCTTGCAGGAGCGTTTGATAGCTTCAAGAAGGCAGTTGAAAGACTTAACATTCCCGTTGCTACCGGCTGGGATAATATTGATATGATGGCTGACGACGACGCGCTTTACGTCGGACGCGGCGGAATCATGGGTGACAGAGCGGGTAACTTTGCCGTTCAGAACGCTGACCTTGTGCTTGCCGTTGGAAACAGACTTTCTATCCGTCAGGTCGGATACAATTGGAAGACCTGGGCAAGAGAGGCATTCGTTATAATGGTAGACGTTGACGCGGAGGAGCTCAAAAAGCCCACGCTTCACGTTGAGATGCCCGTTCACGCCGATGCAAAGGATTTCCTTGATACGCTTCTCGCAAGACTTCCCGAGGGCAAGCTCTTTGCGGAGAACGGCTGGCAGGAGACCTGCCGCGCTTGGAAGCGCGACTATCCCGTAGTGCTTCAGAAGCATTACGATTGGCAGGGACTTGCTAATCCTTACGCATTCGTTAAAAAGCTCTCCGACAGACTTCCCGAGGGCTACACCACCGTTGTCGGAAACGGCACGGCGTGCGTTGTAGGAAGCCACGCTTATACTATCAAGGACGGACAGCGCTTTATAATCAACTCTGCCGTTGCGTCGATGGGATACGATCTCCCCGCAGCAGTCGGCGCTTGCGTAGCGCTTGACAAGCAGGAGATAGTATGTCTTACGGGCGACGGAAGTATCCAGATGAACCTTCAGGAGCTTCAGACGATACTTACTAACAAGCTTCCCATAAAGCTTTTCGTTATCAACAACGACGGATATCATTCTATCCGACAGACACAGACAAATCTCTTTGGCGCACACACCAAGGTAGGAATCGGACCCGAAAGCGGAGACCTTTCCTTCCCGTCGCTTGAAAAGCTTGCGTGGGCATACGGATATCCTTATGCTTCCTGTAAGACGAACAGCGAGATAGACGCTCTGCTCGACACGGCATTTGCCGCAGAGGGCGCGTTCATCGGTGAGGTGTTCGTTGATCCCACACAGTTCTTCGAGCCCAAGAGCGCTACCAAGAGACTTGAGGACGGAACTCTTATCAGCCCGCCCCTTGAGGATCTTGCGCCCTTCCTTGACAGAGAAGAGCTCAAGAAGATAATGAAGATTCCTATGATAGAGGAATAATTTAAAGATTTTTTAGTTAGATTCAGAGGTAAAACAATGACAAAGACCGTTCCCGAGATATTCGGTAGTATGGTGTTTAACGATGACGTGATGAGAGAAAGACTTCCCAAGGAGGTCTACAAATCTCTCACCAAGACCATCGCAACAGGAAAAACGATAGATGCTACGGTTGCAGACGTGGTTGCTAACGTGATGAAGGATTGGGCAATAGAGAAGGGTGCAACGCACTACACTCATTGGTTCCAGCCCCTTACCGGCGTTACGGCGGAAAAGCACGAGTCCTTTATCTCTCCCGTGGGCAGCAGTAACGTAGTTATGGAGTTTTCGGGCAAGGAGCTTATCAAGGGCGAGCCCGATGCTTCGTCCTTCCCCTCGGGCGGACTTCGCGCCACCTTCGAGGCGAGAGGATATACTGCGTGGGATCCTGCGTCCTTTGCGTTCGTTAAGGACGGTACGCTTTACATACCTACTGCGTTTTGCTCGTATACGGGCGAGGCGCTCGATACCAAAACGCCGCTTTTGCGCTCTATGGATGCGATCAATACGCAGGCGCTCAGACTTCTTCGCCTTCTCGGCGATCATACGTCCAAGCGTATCAACGTAACAATCGGCGCGGAGCAGGAATATTTCCTTATAGATAAGAAGTATTTTGACGGCAGAAAGGATCTTTTCTACACGGGCAGAACTCTTGTCGGCGCACCTTCCCCCAAGGGACAGGAGCTTGAGGATCACTATTTCGGTCCGATAGATCCCAGAGTGTCGGCGTTTATGGCAGAGCTTGACGAAACGCTCTGGACACTCGGTATCAATGCAAAGACCAAGCACAACGAAACGGCGCCCGCACAGTACGAGCTGGCTCCGATCTATTCGATAACAAATCGCGCGGTAGACCATAATCTGCTGATCATGGAAAATATGAAGCGCATCGCGTCCAAGTACGGACTCGAATGCTTGCTCCACGAGAAGCCCTTTGCGGGTGTCAACGGCTCGGGCAAGCACAACAACTGGTCGATCTGTACCGACGCGGGTAAGAATTTGCTCGATCCCGGAAAAACTCCTGCGGAAAACGTAAAATTCCTGCTGATACTTGCGGCTATCATCAAGGCGGTAGACGATTATCAGGATATGATAAGGCTTTCTATCTCTTATCCCGGCAACGATCACCGTCTGGGATCGGACGAAGCGCCCCCCGCGATAATTTCTATCTTCGTCGGTGAGGAGCTTGAGGCAATCATTCAGTCTATTATCGACGGAAAGGAATACAAGGGCGTCAAGGCTCCCGTTATGGACCTTGGAATCCCCTCTGTGCCGACCTTCCGTAAGGATACGACCGACCGCAACAGAACTTCGCCCTTTGCCTTTACAGGTAACAAGTTTGAGTTCCGTATGGTTGGCTCGTCGCAGAATATTTCTATGCCCAATATCGTGCTCAACACGGCGGTTGCCGAGAGCTTCAGACAGTTTGCCGATAAGCTTGAAGGCGTCGACGACATCGACAGCGCGGTATCCGAGCTTATGCGTGAGACCTTTAGCAAGCACGCGCGTATTCTTTTTAACGGAAACGGATATTCGGACGAGTGGGAGAAGGAAGCAGAGAAGCGCGGATTGCTCAATCTCAAGCGCTCGGTAGATGCTTACAAGCGCTTTACGTTGCCTAAGAATATAGCACTCTTTGGCGAGCACGGCGTTATGAACGAAACCGAGATAAAATCCCGCGAGGAAATACTTTTCGAAAGCTACTCTAAGATAATCAACATCGAGGCTTTGACTATGATCGAAATGGTCAGCCGCGACGTTATTCCGAGTGTGAATGCTTATATTGCCGAGCTTGCGGATGCAGCGGCGGCAAAGATGTCGGTATTGCCCGACGTTGATTGCAGCGTCGAAAAGGATCTTATCTCCAAGCTTTCCTCTCTTAACGCAAAGACCTACAAGGCGCTTGAAAAGCTGCGTAAGGAAGAGCTTAAGGCCGCAAAGATAGATAATTTCACCGAGCGCGCTGAAAGCTACTGCTATAAGGTGCTCGACGCTATGGACGCGCTTCGCGAAAGCGTTGATGCTATGGAAGTTCTTACATCCTCGGATTATTGGCCCTATCCTACCTACGGAGATATGCTATTTAAGCTGTAAGAGGGGGACGCAGGGACGCGGGGACGCGAGTTACTTTCTTTTGAAAAAGAAAGTAACCAAAGAAAACTTCCCGCTGGATATGGGCTAAAGCCACATACCACCCGAAATAACGAATACCGTTATCGATAATTTATTGAATTTCTAAAGCAAAAACCCGTCGGACACTACGTACCGACGGGTTTTGATTATATTATGGATAACGCGTATCTTAATCGTAGGGGCGAACTGTGTTCGCCCGTTTTAAAAAAACTATACGCATTTTGAACGGGCGAACGCAGTTCGCCCCTACGTTAGATAACTATAATCTAACACATATCTCGGTAGGGGAGGGGTTTCCCCTCCCGCATCGAGTGCAAATGTAAATTAGCCTTCCCCTTTGGGGAAGGTGGCAACGGTGAGACATTGTCGAAGCCGTTGACGGAAGAGGTAGAATCAAAACCCGTCGGTACGTAGTGTCCGACGGGTTTTTACCTTAGAAATTCAATAAATTATCGATAACGGTATTCGTTATTTCGAGTGATATGTCCACAAGTCCTATCTTGTGGAAGTTTTTTGCCAAGCGAGCACGAACTTGTTCGTGCCACGGAGCGAAGCGAAGTAGTTTTTTCAAAAAAGCGGCTTTTCTTTTTCAAAAGAAAGTAACTAAAAAAATCATAATCTATCCTTTATTGCCTGATTGATCTTTTCACGGAAGGAAAGGATAAAGTCGGGATTCTGAGGATAGTTTTTGAAGGTAAGGTTATCGAAGTCCTCGCCGATGAGCTTTTTGACGAACTCTCTGCCGCAGAGCTGCTCGCAAAGGCAAAGCGCACGCTGATCCTGAAGAGCGTCGTAGAAGATCTCAAAGCGAAGCGAGGAGAGCGCAGTTCCGTCGGTTGCGGGATAAACCGAGAAGGTATCACCGCCCGGTGCAAAATGCTCGCCGTCGGTTGAAACGAAGGGATTTATCGCGTCGTAGGAATAGCGGTTATTGTAGAAATTATATCCCCAATGCAAGAAGCCTGCGAGATTGAATTTATACATCTGGATACCAATGATTCTGTGTCGGTAGGACGGCATAGAGATAAATCTGTTGGAGACCTCTTTTGCCTGCGACACGCAGTAATATCCCCAAAGGTCAGGCACGTTGTTCTCGATAAAGGGCTCTATTTTGTCGATAGAGGGCACGGGATTGGTTACCGTTCCGCTTTCGTAGAACTCGTAATGAGAGAGCGCGTCGGTAATAACGTATCCCTCGAGAAGCTTTGCGACTACCGCGCGGGATCTCTTGTACTGCTCGATGTTTTCGAGGTTCGGCTCGTCGGAGATATGGAATACGCAGTCCTTGTCAACACCGAGCTCGGAAAGCTTTGCGAGGAGCGCGGGGATAAGCTGCGAAAGGAACTCATAGTACTCGTCGGAAAGCGCATCGGTATCCCAACCGAAGATGCGCTTCTCGCCCTCGTCGGTCATAGCTATGATCTTGGGCGCGTGAGCTGCTCCCCATTGGGTGAAGAAATGAGGAATCTCAAATTTGTTGATACCAAGCTTTTTGCAAAGCTCTATCCAGCGCACGAGCTTGGAAAACTCAAATTCGTACTTGTAGCTGCCGAGCTTGCCCGTTCTCGTAATGCCGACGAGCTGAGTGGTCTTGCGCTCACCGCCGATATAGGTGTCAAGCGCGGGCGTGAATACAGGCGTAAGCACCATATTGATGCCGCCGCGCGCCGCACGCCAAAGGAAGTTTTCGATTATCTGCCAATGGCGCTCGTCGAATGCCTCTGTTCCGTAATGATTCATAAGGCAGTCGGTGTAGAACCACTGTGTAAAGATCAGCTTTTGCTCGGGAAGCATTGCGTCGATGACCTCGAGCTCAAAGCTGTCCTCGCCCCAAAGCGAGTCGTCCGCCTGATAGTTAAAGCGCACCTTGATAGGATATTTTCCCGGCTTGACAGAGCTGTCAAGCTCGATCTCGAAAAAGAGAGAGTCAAGATTTTCACCAAACATCACTCTGCGCCACGGGCTCATCGGAGTGAGCAGGTCGGGATAGAGACCTGCGGTAGTTCTGAGATAATTCTCGTCGTAGCTTCCGGGAACGACAGCCATTGTTACGGGCACGTGCTGCACGTTATATATGCTTATGTAGGGGGCGAGCTCGGATTCAACGGTTACGACGGCAGCGCGTCTGTATTCGGTCTTTTCGGTTGCCTTAAAGCAGACCTGAAAATGATAGCGCTCGTTTTTGAGCATCGAAGCCGAAGTGAGCGCGCTTTTTGAAGCCACGTCCTCGTCCAGAAAGCATTTTTCAAGAGATGAAATAATTTTTACGTCCATATCATACCTCGTTTTTTAAATTATATTTATATACTAACATTTATTATCTACCTGCTTTTGAGCCATTTCAAGTGCTTCGTCGATGTTAAGCGCAAAATTTTCAGCGCCGACCTTCTTATAGAAGCCTGATTTTTGCATCACCGTCATCGGTTGGTCGTTAACGTGAGAGAATATAAGTCTTACGCCGTGCGCCTGACAAGCAGCCCTGAGTATTCTCAGATTTTTCATAGCCGTAGCGTCGATCGAGGGAACCTTGCTCATTCTTATTATAACGACCATCGTGTCCTCTTCAAGATGAAAATCAAGAAATTTATCGGCATCGGCAAAGAACATCGGTCCGTTTATCTCGTATACCACGACGTGCGGCGGTACGGTCTTTTCGTGATCGTCCGCATTGTCGGGAGCCCCGTGCCATCGACGCACGCTTGTAACGTCGGACATTCTCTTCATAAAGAGCACGCACGCCAGGATAAGCCCCACGGCGATCGCGACCACGAGGTCGAATACCACGGTAAGAACGAAGGTAACGACGAGCACGAGAATGTCGCTCTTTGGCGAGAATCGGCAGATGCTGACGAAATGTCTCCATTCGCTCATATTATATGCAACCATAAAGAGAATGGCTGCGATAATAGGCATAGGGATCATTTTGGCTACCGGCATAAGCACCAGCAAAAACAGCAACAGAACGACGGCGTGAACTATGCCCGCAACGGGTGAGCGTCCGCCGTTTTTGACGTTTGCGGCAGTTCTTGCTATCGCGCCCGTGGCGGGAATTCCGCCGAAGATTCCGGAGCAGATATTTCCCGCACCCTGAGCGATAAGCTCGGTGTTGGAGTTGTGCTTGTCCCCGCACATACCGTCAGAAACAACGCAGGAAAGCAGGGACTCTATCGCGGCGAGTATAGCAATGGTGAAGGCACTGGGAAGAACTGCCTTTACGGTTGCAAAATCAAATTTCGGGATCGACGGCGTCGGGAAGCCCGAGGAAAGCTCGGGATAGAGAGATCCGATAGTGTTGACCTTCAGAGGTGTAAGCTGAACTAACAGTATTCCGACGATTACAGCGATGATAGAGGGCGGTATTTTTGAACATATTTTAGAGAACACGCCGAGCCTTGCTTTTGCGAGCATCGGCCAGAGAATGAGTATAGCCATGCCGACAGCGCCAACAATGAGTGCGTGGAGATTTACCGTTCCTATGGATCTGACAATAGCCTCGACCTTTTCGCCGGTTTCTATTGCGTGCGTGCCGGGGGCAAAGGTGAGCCCCAGAAAATCCTTTATCTGTCCGATAATAATAGTTACGGCGATTCCCGCAGTAAAGCCGGTGGTGATCGTCATAGGTATGTATTTAATAAGTCCGCCGAGACGGCATATACCCATAAGGATAAGTATTATGCCGGCGAGACAGGTGGCTATTGTAAGTCCCGAAAGTCCGTGCGTTGCGACAATGCCCGCAACGATGGTGGCAAACGCGGCGGTCGGGCCTGAGATGTTGACGCTGCTTCCGCCAAGGAATGCGATCACAAATCCCGCGATGACAGCCGTGTAAAGTCCCTGCTCAGGAGATACTCCCGAGGCTATCGCAAGCGCGATAGAAAGAGGAAGTGCAATTATAGCAACGATAACGCCCGCAACGAGATCGTTTGCAAGCTTCGAGCCGCTATAATTCTTAAATGTCGTAAATAGCTTGGGTTGAAATGTTTTCATAGAAGTCTCCTGATAATATTTAAAGCATATATATTATATAACCGTTGTTGGATTTTTTCAATAGCATTTTACAATATTTCAAAGCTTATTTTTTCCTTTGTTTTGGGGTGATAAAAGGAAAGCGAGCAGGAGCGAAGAAAGAAGGTCCTTTGCTCGCTTGGCTTTGCACCGTAGCGTCGGTCGGCGACAAGCGGCATGCCGCGCGAGGCAAACTGCACGCGGATCTGATGGGTTCTGCCCGTGTGAAGCTTTATGCGAACAAGCGCGCGGTCGTCCTTCTTTTCTATAACCGAATAATCAAGCAAGGCGTGCTTGACTCCCTTTCTTGCCTTCCCACCGCTCCTAACCACGAAGGATTTGTTTTTCGTTCGATCGTAAAATAGCATGTCCTCAAAAGAGCCGACATCCTGCGAGGGTACACCCTCAATGAGCGCGAGATATTCCTTTTCAAACAGGGATTCGCGTATCTGCGCAGAAAGAGATGCGGCGGCAGAGGAGCTTCTGGCGTATACCATCAGGCCCGAGGTCTCTCTATCAAGTCGATGTACGCAGAAGATCTGCCCAAACCTCTCTGCCAGCAGAGAGGTCATACTGCCCTCACCCTCGGACAGCACACCCGACGGCTTGTCGCAAACGACGATGTCGCCGTCCTCAAAAATTATTTTAAGTTCGTCAGAATTCATATGTATCTCCGTGCAGGGCGGCTCGCGATGCGAGCCGCCGATTCAGTCAGTTTTTTAAAAGCCTTGAAAAGAACGAGCAAAGAGAGGATATAAGGCAAATAGCAAGAGACGCCGCCGCGGCAACAGCAACCGCTTTGACAATGCATTTTTTCGAGCTTCCCGTAAAGGAATGCGAGCATTCGGGCTGCGTTGCGGTGTCATTCTTGTATACCTCAAGCTTCATATCGTAATCGGTCTTGAGCGTGTACGCGCACATTTTCCGTACCGCGTTGCCAAGCCTTGAGCCCTGCTTGCTTTCGGTTAAATTATCCATTTTTATATCCTTTCAGAATTTAAGGCTCGCGCCTTGTAATTAGTATATCACCAAAATCCGATTTTTACAAGAAAAAGAAAAGCGAAATTTTGTTAAAATTAAAATCAGCTTTTTCTCCTTCTCGCGCGGATTCCGTCGGGCAAAGAAAAAACGCGCGGCACGCCGCGCGTTTTTATCTTTTGTGATCTAAAAAAGTCTTATTTCTTAAGAGCTTCAACGAGTCCGAGGACACCGTCAACTATAAGGAATATTCCGCCGATGATCAAGAGCCAGTGAAGCGCTCCGCCAAATGCAAGCGCGATTCCGGCAACTACCGTGAGCACGGGGAAAAGAACTCCGAGTACGGTAACCTTTTTCTTCTTAAGCTCATTGATAAGAGCAACGATTCCCTTGATCGCGATAAGAATACCGAGAACGAGAAGAACAATGTCAAGCACCAACCAACCGAGAACAAGAATAGCGATACCGATAATAATGCTTACCGCTCCGCCTGCCCAATTCTTCTTGACGAGCTCAAGAATACCGGATACGATGAAAACGACACCTGCGATAGTGATAGCCCACTGCAATGCACTTTCGGGGAAAATAACGAGCAAAAGACCTACAACTATGTAGAGTATCGCGGAAAAGAGACCCGAATCCATTTTCTTTGCCATGATAAAAGCTCCTTTCTAAAGTTTATGGTAATATTATTATAGCATTGCAATATTGTGAAAGTCAATATATTTTTTACATTTAATAAAATTTTTAAGCTTCAAAACGCTCGATGGCATAATGGGAAAATAGAGAAAATTCTCAATGCCTCTTGACAATGTGAGAAAATCAAGGTATAATTAAACTGTGCTCAACATAGAGTATAAATAAAAAAGGAGGCTTTTGCCATGAACAACAACAATCTCGCTCGTTTTCTTTTGACTTTTTTCTTGGGTTGGATAGGAAGCCTTATCATCAACCACACCTCTCTTAAGCCCGAGGGATACACCTCGAGAACCGGCTGCTACATACTGCTTTCAGTTGTAACACTCGGCATTTACGGTCTCGTTGCTTCTATCTGCAACCTTACCTTCGATCCCGCAAAGGCAAAGAACATCGGTTACAAGAAGGACTAATTAAATCAAAAGATTTTTACACTCAGCGTACCTGCATATGCAGGTACGCTTTCGTTGTAAGACGAAAACCCCGCCATAGTGGCGGGGTTCCATAAAGGCTTTGCCGATGAGCAGAAAGCAAATAAAAATTAAGCGTAGAATGATCTTGTGTCAAAGGCTCCCTTGTGTAAAGGGAGCTGTCAGCGAAGCTGACTGAGGGATTGTTTTGTGTAGATTATCGCTTTTTACAATCCCTCCGTCACGGCAAGCCGTGCCACCTCCCTTTACACAAGGGAGGCTTGGTTTTAGTCCCGCTTGAGCGGGGTTTCGTAACAAATGCATGGCTGACAGGCCAATAAAAGACGCACTTGTGCGTAGCCTGTAGTATTAGGGCTATGCCCGAAACT
>JAFXHA010000004.1 GCA_017536635.1 Clostridia bacterium | reverse complement strand
CGATATATACGATATGGATTTATTTATGTTTGAGGGAAAAGGTTATCGAGTGGTTACCGAGGGCTTTAGTTTTTACGAACTCTTTGAAACTATGTCCGAAATTCCTACCCCTACCAACCACTTCCTCCGCAATCAGGCAGGCTGTGAGTGGCTTAACGAGATAACTGACGAGGATATTGCGAAAATAAAGATAATCAGCGAAGCCGTTGGTGTTGCTCCCGGCAATCTTAAAAACATATCAAGCTCCACCGATGAAGCTGTAATCGCAAGAATTTTTGAAGAATATTATTGGCTTGATACCGCACCTATTTCTAAAATGGAAGGTCAGATCGACGGCGGTGGCGGTGTAACGGTAAAGTTTATTTTGAAGGACGGAACTGCGAAGGAGCTTTACATCAATAACGGAAATTACCTTGACACAAACGGCGATTACTTTGAACTGCTTTTTACACCAAAATTCAAGGATACCGACAACGCAATAAAAGCTTACGGATTTATTACCTATCTCGGCACAGGAACGGTCTATGACAAAGACAATAATCCCGTGTGTGAAATTCCCATAGACGAGCTTGAGTTTGTTGAGTCTGATGGCTGTGTTGATGCTGTGGTTACCGGTTATTACTATACAGTAGAAACAGAGTTTGGAACTCTGTACTTCGATTACAGCAACGATTTGTTCTATCTGCAATTTGAGGAAGGCGAGGTCGATTACATAGAATATTATCAGCTCGTCGGCAAAAATCTTGACGAATTGATTGCTGAATACTCGGCAACTTCCACCGATTAACTATGAAAAAGATAATATCAATAGTTTTACTGCTCTCGCTCTGCTTTTCATTCACGGCTTGCGGTAATAGCAGCGAGCCGAAGGAAATATCCTGCGAGGAAATTATAGCAGCATACGAGGATGCAGGCTATTTCGTGACACACGGAGAGCATAAGGATGAAGCCGAAAGCTCACAACTTTGCTACATAAAAGCGAGTTTAACCGAAGATTCTGACAGCGATTACATCTACTTCATAACTTGCTTTACAGATGAACAAGCCGAAGAAGCTGCCGAAACAGATAAATACAATTTGGCAGTATGGTTGTATGCTGCTGTAAGCGGAGAAAGTCGATGGCTCAAAACCGGAACTTACGGAAAAATTGAATACAGTTACTATAATTCCAAGTTAATAAAGCCCTTCAACGAGCTTATTAAATAAAAGCAAAAACATATCAAAGGAGAAAAAACACTATGAAAAAAATCGTATCACTTGTAGCCGTATTGGCAGTATTCGCTATGCTTCTCGTTGGCTGTGCCGGAAAATTCGATATGGATAAGAGTATCGAGCAGCTCAAGGAAAAGGGCTTGACCGAAGGTATGTGCTACATCACAGAGGAAGAATGCGAACGTGCAACCTCGCTTACAAACAGTGAAATTGCGTTTATGGGCGGCGACTTTACCGTTGAAATCGTTAAGCAATACGACTTGATTGAAAACGGTGACTATTCCAAGTCTTGCACATTTATCACATTCGCTACCGAGGAACAGGCAACCAATTTTGCAGAATTGAACATTGAATATTTTGCAAAGGGTGAGAACTCTAATAATTGGAGAATTGCACGCGACGGTTGTGTAGTTGTTATGACTAACCTTGACGTTGCGATGGACATTATCAACCTTGAATTTAAGTAATATAAAAAGCCTGCGACGTACTATGTACACGCAGACTTGAACGTAACAGATTATGGAATGAAAATATGAAATTAAGAATATTGGATTATTTGGATGATATTAAAGAATTTAATGGAGAGGCAATTTCCGGTAAACTCCGTTGTACCTGCGGTAATCATCAGTTTGAATTTTTCCATACAGGCAGGCAAACCAAAGGAATTCTGGCTCCGTATATAATTAGGAAAAATAAGCAACTAATATTACGTGCCAAATGCGTATGTTGTGGTGAAATTATAGATGTATACAATTCCATGATTGACGGAACAAATGCAAAAACGCAAGAAGAATCCCATGATTTTATACCTTTTGTTATACCTAAAATAGAGAAAGATGAATTTGAAGTAGTTATCAAATATAATTATTGGATTAAACAATTCAAAGAAAATGGTGAATATTCCAACTTGTTTGAAGAATGTTTCATTTATATAATTGAAAACGGCAAAGAGGGCAACGCCTTAATTGAAGAATAAAATCGACTAATTCATCCTATCGTTAAAATTGAAACCGCTTTCAAAAAAATCATCCGTTTTTGCTTAATTCATCCGCTTATATTTTTGTATCCTTTTCGTAGCCCTTTCACAAAAAAAGAACAGAGCACAATGTGCTCTGTTCTTTTTTTGACGCCGTGTCGCTAACCGACACGGCGTTTGCCAAAGCAAACGCATGGGTTCGCATTTTGCGAGTAAGGCGGACCTGAGCTCGCTCAAGGTCGCTACGAGCAAAAATATTCGCCAAAGGCGAAATTCCCGTGTTTTCGCCGCATCCGTGTCGGATGCCTCGCAGGGCGCGGCAAATTCCCGTACATTTTATCAAATCTTTTCATTGCTCCTTAAAAATAAAAATTTTCATTTTTGCAATAATATTATAACACCAAACGGTGTTATAATCAACACCTTACGGTGTTTTTTTTGTATCATATAGATACAAATGATATTTTTAGGAGACGCATAAATGTTTGTTTACCCTCGAATTCGCGACCTTAGAGAAGATAAGGATAAAACGCAAAGAGACATCGCAAATATATTAAATATGCAATTAACAGTATATCAGCGCTACGAACGCGGCGAAAGGGAGCTTCCGCTGTGGGCGGCAATAAAGCTTGCGGATTATTATAACGTTACACTTGACTACTTGGTCGGCAGAGAAAAATAAGATCCGTAAAAATCAAAAGGACAGAGAACCACCGTTCTCTGTTTTTTCATTAAATTTTTTGGTAAATTCAACATTATATATTTTATGCCAAAACTACCGTTATCGGCAAAATATCTTAAAAAATTATTTGTATTTTATCTTGATATTTTGCCGATAATATGGTATAATACTATTGTAAAAATAAAAAGGAGGATATCCTATGAATTATATATCCGTAAGCGATACTGCAAAAAATTGGAATGTTTCTGAACGCAGTGTCCGAAACTATTGTGCCGAGGGACGAGTATCCGGAGCAGTTCTCATAGGCAAAACATGGCTGATTCCCGAGGGGGCAAAAAAGCCGATACGTAAGACCCGAAGTGATGCTATACCCCAAACCTTACTGGATATATTACAGAGAGAAAAGAAGGCTTCTCTATCGGGTGGCATCTATCATAAGGTTCAAATAGAGCTGACATATAACTCAAACCATATTGAAGGCAGTCGCTTAACACACGACCAAACAAGATATATTTTTGAGACGAATACCATTGGTATTACAAATGATAATTTAAACGTGGACGATATCGTCGAGACTGCAAATCATTTTCGCTGCATTGATATGATTATCGAAAATGCCGCAAGCGTTCTTACCGAGGGATTTATCAAAGAGCTTCACCGTGTTCTTAAAAACGGCACTTCCGATAGCCGCATGACATGGTTTGCCGTTGGAGATTATAAAAGACTGCCCAACGAGGTCGGAGGCATAGACACCACTCTCCCCGAAAACGTTGCTTCTGAAATGAAAGCTTTGCTCTCGAGCTACAACGCAAAAAAGGAAAAGACGTTTGAAGAAATACTTGATTTTCATTATCGATTTGAACGCATCCATCCATTTCAGGACGGAAACGGACGTGTTGGAAGATTAATTCTTTTTAAGGAATGTCTGCGTAACAATATCGTTCCGTTTATCATAGACGAGGAGCTCAAAATGTTCTATTACCGAGGTCTTTCTGAGTGGTCTCGCGAACGTGGATACCTGACAGATACCTGTTTTACCGCGCAGGATAAATTCAAGAGATATCTTGATTATTTTAAGATACCATACTAAAAAACACCCGACAATAGAGCGGCACTCTTAAGGACAGTTTTACCTACCGCCAGAAAAACAGAAACCGCAGATTGATTTTCTGCGGTTTTTGTGTTATAATAGTGGTGTGGGTTTAGCCCTATGCGTTTGTTAAACAAAAGCGATACTTGCAATAAATTTGAACGATAAATAAGAAATTGACGAGGTAAAAATATGACAGAGGCACAGAAAGAATCCCTACGTTTCTATACAATAAATGATTATTTGCTTATAAATGGGCTATTATGGGGAACGGATGAGAAGACAATAGATATATATATCAACCTTATTAATGAAGACGGTAGAGGCGTGATGTCAGAAGCTGTTGAACAGGGATTTGACATTCGTTGGAATTGCAGTAAGGAAGAAGGAGATCGTTTATATCAGATTTACCAAAAGAGATTTCCTATTATTGACTCCGAAGCTGTCAAAGAGCAAATACTTGAAAGAGCAAGAGTAGATATTGCCAATATGATAGCTTGTATGACACCTCTTGAAACTGATATGGTGTTATATAGAAATATCAAAACAAGATTTGTAGAGAATTTGAAAGAAGGAATGACACTTGATTATTTAGGTTTTTCTTCTTGTAGCCTAAAACCACACATGGCAGAAAATGCCGAGTATGGTTCGAGCGGATGTACTTTGGTTGAAATAATTGTTCCTGCCGGTACACTTGCAATTCGACTTGATTTAATGCCCGACATACAAAACGAACCTGACGAAATTATTTTAGCCCCTGTGAAGTTTATTGTTACTAAGGTTGATAAAACCGAAAGTAAAATATTTATGACTTGCTGAAAGTAATCGATTAACAAATCCCAATTTATCGAGAAACAATGGTGCACTGATCGTAAAAAGCCTCCCTTGTGTAAAGGGAGCCTTTTTTGTTTACCTATGACTTGTCAATTTTCCTGACAAGCACCGCCTTTGTGGACACAAACGCAAAATACGGCATACCTCTTTCGAGATATACCGTATTTCTGAAAACTGTCCTTTAGAGTGACGCTCTATTGTCGGGTGTTTTTTATTTTTCAAAATACCATCAGTTTACCTTATATCCTGCCTTAACTACGGCATCCTTGAGCTGCTGCTCGGTAACCTTATCGGCGGCAACGACCTTGACCTTTTTGTCTTCAAGGCTTACGTCGACCTTCTTTACGCCGCTTACAGCCTTGAGTGCGTTTTCAACGTGCTCGCGGCACTTTCCGCACATCATTCCGTCAACACCAAATTCAATAGTAACCTTTTTGCCAAACATTTCTTCATCCTCCTGTAAGTCATTTGTTTTTATATTTTTTATATCGTTTTCATAAATTTTTTTATATCTCAATCTGATCGAATTAAGCACCACGCAGACCGACGAGAAGCTCATAGCGGCAGAGGCGATCATAGGCGAGAGAGATATGCCGAGCAGGGGATAGAGCGCGCCCGCCGCGACGGGAATACATATCGCGTTGTATATGAGCGCCCAGAAAAGATTCTGCTTTATGCAGCGTATCGTTGCCGCAGAAAGACTTACCGCGCTCACCGCGTCGCAAAGCGAATTTTTCGAAAGGACCACGTCAGCGCTGTCGATCGCAACGTCTGTGCCTGCGCCGATGGCGATTCCGATATCCGCGCGCATTAAAGCAGGGGCGTCGTTGATCCCGTCGCCGACCATAGCGCATCTGCCCTTACCCGAATACTCTGCGATAAGCGCTTCCTTATGCTGCGGCAGCAGGGCAGAATGGACGTTTTTGATACCGCACTCCCGCGCTACCGCGCGTGCCGTAGCCTCGTTGTCGCCCGTAAGCATTACCGTTTCGATATTCATTTTATGGAGCGCCGCGATAGCCTGCTTGCTATCCTCGCGTATTTTGTCGGATATACCGATAATACCGATGATCTCTTTGTCGTACGCCACGCACACAGCGGTCTTTCCGTCGTTTTCAAGCGCTTCCATCTGTTTACCCGCATTGTTGCACGCATCGGGATCAATTCCGTATTCAATGAAAAGCGAGGGCTTTCCAACAAGACAAATCTTGCTGTTTACATTTGCTCTGATACCCTTACCGACGATATTCTCAACGTCATCGGCAATTACCGTTTCGATATTGTTTTTCTGAGCCTCGGCGCATATCGCGCTTGCAAGCGGGTGAGAGGACATAGCCTCAACAGACGCCGCGAGTCGCAGGATCTCACTTTCGGAGATATCCTCTGAAAGTCGGATAACGTCGGTAACCGACGGCTTTCCCTCGGTTATAGTACCCGTCTTATCCATACAGAAATATTTTACCGAATGAAGATTTTCAAGCGCCAAGGCGCTCTTTATCAGAATACCCCTTGAGGCTCCGCGTCCCGTGCCCACCATAACGGCTGTCGGGGTTGCGAGACCAAGCGCGCAGGGGCAGGAAATTACCAGGACAGAAATTGCGCAATCTATCGCTCTGCCGATATCGCGCGCGGCTATCAGCCATATAACGAGAGTCAGCAAGGATATTGCGATTACGACAGGCACGAATATCTTGCTGACCTTATCCGCCA
This sequence comes from Clostridia bacterium, assembly GCA_017536635.1. Taxonomy (GTDB): domain Bacteria; phylum Bacillota; class Clostridia; order Oscillospirales; family CAG-272; genus HGM12713. The sequence continues at coordinate 19,203 of JAFXHA010000004.1, read as the reverse complement.
TTCTTGCAATCGGCGCCTTTGATGCCGCGGCATCCTCAAGCAAAGAAATGATCTTTGAAAGAGTGGTATCCTTACCTATCTTTGTAGCTTTTACCTTTAAAAAGCCCTTTGTGAGCGTACACGCGGCGCTGACCTCGCTACCCTCGGTCTTTTCAACGGGAATGCTTTCGCCGCTAAGCATAGATTCGTCGACCGATCCGCCGCCGCTGATAACTATTCCGTCGGCAGCTACCGTTTCACCCTCTTTAACGATCATAACGTCGCCGATCTCAAGCTCGGAAAGTGCTTTTACTATCAGCTCTCCGTCCCTTTCGCACACAACGTCGTCAGGCATAAGCGACGCGAGGGCGCCGACCGCCTTTGCGGCATTTGCCTTGGCTCTGCCCTCAAGCATCTTGCCGAGCGAGATGAGTGTAAGTATCATAGCCGCAGACTCAAAATAAAGCCCGTGAGCGTGCTTTGCGGCGTTGTGAGGGTAAATTATCATCATAGCTATCATAGCCGCGCCGTAAAGGAATGACGAGGCAGATCCGATGGCTATAAGTGAATCCATATTTGGAGCTAAACGAAAGAGCGCCGAAAATCCGTTTTTATAAAACTTGAAATTCAGAGCTATTACGGGAATTGTCAGCACCATCTGCAAAATTGCCGAAAACAAATGATTTTCCGAAATGATCTTCGGCACGGGAAGTCCCATCATTGAGCCCATTGCGACGTACATCAGCACTACCGTTATAATACACGATGCTATCAGCCTTGCAAGTGCCTTTTTTTGCTCTGCTTTTTGTATTTTTTCGCCCGACAGATCGTAATCTGTAAGCGTGTATCCCGCAATTTTCAGCGATTTTTTCAGCTCTCCGAACGTCTTTGATTCATCGGCAGAATCATCGAGCGTTACGGTTATAGAGTTTGTCAAAAGGCTTACGTTAACGTTTTCCGAGCCGCAGATCTTTGCCGCCGACGCCTCAACGTGAGCTACGCACGCCGCACAGCTCATGCCCTTGACTCCATATTTTATTTTTTTCATATTTCACCTCTTTTTTTTGTAAAGACCGTGCGTCCTAACGCTTGCTTTTGTCAAGCTTGCCAAGTTCGTTTTGCGAACATTGTCGATGACCCGTGGGCGTTCAAAGAACGCCCCTACGGCAGATAATATAAATTCGACAATTTCTCAGTAGGGGAGCGCCTTTGCTCCCGTATTGGCGCAAATCTAAATTAGGCTCCCTCCCCGAGGGAGCTGTCAGCGTTAGCTGACTGAAGGAGTTTGAGTTACACAGGGTTATATTAACTCCTTCCGTCTTTCGCTTCGCGAAATCCACCTCCCTCAAGAGGGAGGCTATTTTTGTTTGTGCGCCGATGGGTTTTATTGTATTAGGGATAATCGTGTTTTTATCGTAGGGACGAACGCAGTTCGCCCCTACGTTAGACAAATATAATCTCGACAATATTTCGGTAGGGGGAGAATATTATTCTCCCGTTTTTCCTTATTCATAATAAATTATATACCCTAAAAATCAAAAAGTCAACGATTTGATTTTTTAAAATTTAAAATATCCAAAAAATATCCCTGTTTTTTTGAATAAAAAATTAAAAACTGTTGCAAAAATGATTTGTGTATGATATAATATATCTGTATATTATTATATATATTATATTATTGGTTTTATCAGAATTTATTTGAACGGAGAAGAATATGTCTTATATTGACGAGCTTGAAAATGTCTGGACTCTGGTCAAGGAGTCGCTTTACGACAAATACACAAAAAATTTCGTTGAATTATGGTTCTCAAGGCTCAAGATTCTTTCTTACGAAGACGAAAAAATAAAATTTTCGACCGATTCGCAATTCACCTTTAATCTCATAAACGATAAATACATTCCCGCAATAAAAGAGGGATTCGTAAACATTATGGGATTTGAGCCCGAAATAGAGCTCATATTCGTCGGCACACCGACCGATACCAAAAAGATCATCGAGCAGATACGCGGCACGTCGCGTGCGCAAGGCGATGAAAAGAGCGAGGAGAGCGAAAAGGAATTCATCACGGCTGAGGAGAGCGAGAGAAGATACGACGAGGGATACAATCACGAATACACCTTTGATAACTTCATTGTAGGAAGCTCAAATAAGTACGCTCACGCGGCCTGCACGGCAGTTGCCCGTACTCCCGCAAAGGATTACAACCCTCTCTTTATTTACGGACCGAGCGGACTTGGAAAAACTCACCTTATGAGCGCGGTAGTAAATGAAATAAAGCGTAAAAAGCCTGATACCAAGGTGGTTTACATAAAGGGTGAGGATCTTACGAATCAGCTTGTTGAAAGTCTTTCAAGGCACGATATGCAGAATTTCAGAAACAAATTCAGAAACTGCGATATCCTACTGATCGACGATATACAGTTCATCGCGGGCAAGACCTCAACTCAGGAAGAATTTTTCCACACCTTCGATGCGCTCTATGAGGATCACAAGCAGATAATTCTCACCTCGGATAAGCCGCCAAAGGACATTCAGCCTCTTGAGGAAAGGCTCAGAACGAGATTCGAGTGGGGACTTATAGCCGATATTCAGCCGCCGGATCTTGAGCTGAGAATAGCTATATTCAAGAAAAAAGCAGAGCAGGCAAGCATCGTGATCCCCGATGACGTGCTTACCTTCCTTGCAGAGAATCTTCGCTCCAACATCCGACAGATCGAGGGAGCTATAAAGAAGCTGAGCGCAAAGAGCTTCGTTATGGGTCAGGAGATCACAATGGAGCTTGCGCGCAGCTGTATCAACGAGCTGCTTGGCGGTGCTGAGCCGATAAGCGTTACGGTGGACAAGATATTTGCCGCGATATTTAAAAAATATAACGTTACCAAGGAAGACGTGCTCGGAAAGAAGCGCAACCGTGAGATAGCAAACGCAAGACATATGGCGATATATCTTATTAAAGAGATCACCGAGATGTCCTATCCCGACATCGGAAAGATCTTCTCGCGCGACCACACTACCGCGATCGCGTCCTACCAGACGGTAGAAAAGAGACTTTCGTCAGATGCTCTGGCTCAGGTCGAGATCGACGAGCTCAAAAAAGAAGTGGCAAATTGATTTGTTTATTTTTGGGGCTTCACCCCAAACCCCACTAAAGAAACTTTTTGTAAAAAGTTTCTTTAGAATCTTCAAAAACTTCAAAAAACAGGATAGATATAAAATCAAGCACAAATGCCATTTTCACACAATTCCTACATTTTCCTAACACCTTTTCCACAGGCATTGAAAAACTGTTAAAAAGCTCTTGAAAGGTGTGAGTAAAAAATGTTCGGAATATGAGGATAAAAAGATCCGACGAAAATTCAAAAAAATTGGCGCTGAAAGGTGAAAAGTTTTTCACACGCTTTTAACCGATTTTTTTGGGATATTTCAAGAAAAGCAAAACGTGAGAACGCTCTTAAAATAAAGGCGCACGCCACTTTTGCACAGTTTACACAGCCCCTAATACTATTACTGCTAAAAATATTATTTATCTTATTTTATTTGGGCGCGCCGGCGCGCGAAAAGCCCGAAAAACAAAAAAGGAGACGTTATGAAAATAATTTTCAACAGAACACAGATAATAACCGCTATAACACCTCTTATGTGTGCGGTATCGGGAAAGTCAACTCTTTCAACTATTGAGGGTATTCTTATAGAAGCAAAAATGCCCGACACCTGCGTATTCACCACCTTCGATCTCGAAAAGGGAGTAAGAATAACAGTTGAAGCAAAGGTAGTCGAGGAAGGAAAGTTCATCATCAACGCTCAGAAGTTTATACAGACGCTTCGCGTTATGAATGAGGACGAGGTAACACTTACCGTTGACAATAAGCTTTCGGCTACTATCTTCTGCGGAAAGTCCTCTCACAGAATGAGCGCTCTTATGGGCGAGGATTTCCCCTCTATCCCCGAGCTTTCCAGCGACAGAAGCTTTATAGTCGGTCAGTCGGTGCTCAAAAAGATGCTCGGCAAGGTCTCCTTTGCTATGGGTGTAAACGATCAGAGAACGGTGCTCAACGGTACCTTCTTTAAGATCACGGATGATTCGGTAATGATGGTATCCTGCGATAGCTTCAAGCTTGCAAAATGCAAAAAGAACGTAGAGCTTGTAAACAGAAACACTAACGGAAACGCTCACCTTGAGTACAGCTTTATAGTACCGATAAAGACGGTAAACGAGCTTATAAAGCTGCTTGACGATGACGATGAGGCGCTCACGCAGATCTTCGTTACCAGAAAGCATATCGTATTCCTTATAGGCGAGCTGATCTTCTTCTCAAGACTTATCGACGGCGCTTACATAGATTACGACAGAATAATCATAAACAATCACAAGATCTCGGTAAAGGCTAACAAGAGAGAGCTTATCAGCGCTCTTGAGCGTGCAGCGCTTGTAACCGAGGAAAAGATCGCGGGAAGCGTTCGCTCCTACGTTAAGCTTGACGTTGCGGGCGATATACTCAAGATCTCGGCTGAGTCCACGATCGGCAGCACCTATGATGAGGTAGCGGTCGAGCATGAGGACAGGGATATAGTAATAGCATTCAACAACAGATATCTTATGGATAGCGTCAGAGCCTGCGACGGAGAGCTTGTAACTCTTAAGATGTCCACGCCCTTGACGAGTATGAATATCGAGCCCTGCTACGACGAGGACGCAGAGGAAAAGAGCGATGAGATATTTATGCTTCTTCCCGTAAGAATGAAGGAAAATTACGAAGGCTGATAATTTTCAGATATGCGTTGTAAAAGGATAACGGTCTCGGACTTTCGCAACATCCAGAGCGCCGAGGTTTGCTTTGAAGACGGTGTAAACATTCTTTTGGGTAAGAATGCCCAGGGAAAGACAAATTTGCTTGAAGCGGTTTTTTACGCCTCTGTGGGACGGAGCTTCAGGGGAGCTACGGGCGCGCAGATGATAAGATTCGGCGAGGAGCTGGCGCACATCAGCCTTGATTTTGAGGCAAGCGGCAGAGATCAGAATATCGATATAAGGATATTTAAGGATAAGCAAAGGCTCGCGGAAAAGAATGGGATAAGGATCGAGCGCCTTTCCGAGCTTATGGGAAGCTTTCGCGCGGTGATATTCTGTCCCGAGCATCTGTCTCTTATAAAGGACGGTCCGTCGGAGCGCCGAGGATATATGGATATCGCGATAAGCAGGATATATCCCACTTATATACACTCGCTTCAGAGATATACACACATCTTAAAGCAGAGAAACGCGCTTATCAAGGACGCAATAAAGAACAGAGACGCATTCGATATGACTATCGAGCTCTGGAGCAGACAGCTCGCGCACGAGGCGGCTATAATATCCGATATAAGAGCGAGATTTGTAAAAAGAGTAGAGAAATATATCGCCGAGTGCTTTAAGCAGATGACGGGGGAGAGTGAGGTTCCTTCTGCTGTTTACGACGGCTCGTCCGGGCAGAGCGAGGAAGAATATCTTGACAGAGCAAGGACAGAGGAGAGATATTTTGAGCTTCTGACCTCAAATTACGACCGTGAGATAGCAAACGGCGCGACGCTTTGGGGTATTCATAAGGACGATATAGATATAAGACTCAACGGCAAGAGCGCGAGAATCTACGCGTCTCAGGGGCAGCAGCGCTCCTTGGCTCTTGCTATGAAGCTTGCGGAGGGTGAGATATGCCGAGAGGAGTTCGGGGATAATCCCGTGTTTCTCTTTGACGACGTGCTCTCCGAGCTTGACGATATAAGGCGTGATTACATTATGAACAAGATGAAGGACAAGCAGGTCATCATAACAACCTGCGAGACCGAATTTGCCGAGAGCGCCGTGGGTGCGAGAAAAATCACGGTTGATGGCGGCGAATACAGAGTAATATGATTTTTATTTTGCAAGAATGAAATTCAAATAAAGCCTTCTCACGCCGGAGAAGGTTAAAGATACGTTTGCGTTCATAATAAAAAAATTTCGGAGCTTGATATGTTTTTACACGTCGGAAATAACAGAAATATAAGGATCCGCGATATAGTCGGGATATTCGATATGGATAACACTACGGTATCGGCGGTAACAAGAAAATATCTCGGAAAAAAGCAGAGAGCTATGCAGGTCGAATCGGCGGGACTTGAGATCCCGAAATCCTTCGTGCTCTATTGCGAATACGGGGTAGATAAGGTCTGCTTCTCGGCACTCTCGGTTGCAACGCTTCAGGGAAGAATAGAGTCGGGAGCAACAGATAAGGAACAGCTATAAGGTTTTTGGAATTATAAAAGGAAGGCAAGGAAAGAATGGAAAACAACACAACTCAGGTCTATACGGAAAATCAAATACAGGTGCTTGAAGGACTTGAAGCGGTAAGAAAAAGACCGGGAATGTATATCGGAACCACCTCTATTCGCGGACTTCACCATCTCGTTTACGAGATAGTGGACAACTCGATAGACGAGGCTCTCGCAGGCTTTTGCGATAAGATAACGGTAACGATAAATCCCGACAACAGCATCACGGTCGAGGATAACGGACGAGGAATACCGTCAGCTATTCACCCAAAGCAGGGAATTCCTACTCCCGAGGTAGTATATACAATACTCCACGCGGGCGGAAAATTCGGCGGCGAGGGATATAAGATAGCGGGCGGACTTCACGGCGTCGGCGCATCTGTCGTAAACGCTCTTTCAGAGTGGCTTGAGCTTGACGATTCATACGAGGGAAAAAGATTTACCGAAAGATTCGAAAGAGGTAAGGTGGTAAGAGCCTTTAAGGAAGAGGGTGAATGTCCCGAGAAGCCTCACGGAGTAAAGGTAACCTTTATGCCCGACAAGACCATCTTTGAGGAGACGGTATTCGATTATGAGATACTCGCCTCGCGTATGCGTGAGCAGGCATTCCTCAACGGCGGTATAAGAATAGTTCTTCGCGATGACAGAGGCGAGGAGCCGATAGAGAACGAATATCACTACGAGGGCGGAATAAGAAGCTTCGTAACCTATCTTAACGATAACAAGCATTGCTCGCTTATCCATCCCGACGTAATATATATGAGAGCCGAGAAGGGCAGCAGCATCGCCGAGATAGCGCTTCAGTACAACGATAGCTATAACGAGCTGATAATGACCTTCGCAAACAATATGAACACCATCGAGGGCGGTACGCACGAGACGGGATTCAAGTCCGGACTTACAAAGGTACTCAACGACTACGCGAGAAAAGCCGGAATACTTAAGGATAGCGACAAGAATCTTTCGGGTGAGGACGTCCGTGAGGGAATATGCGCGATAATCAGCGTAAAGCTTGAAAACGCGCAGTTTGAGAGCCAGACTAAAGCAAAGCTCGGTAACTCGGATATAAGAGTTCTGGTCGAGAATACGATAACAAATAAGCTCTCCGAATATTTTGAGGAAAATCCCGCGGTCGCAAGAGCGATACTCGATAAGGCACTTGCGGCATCCCGCGCAAGAGAGGCGGCAAGAAAGGCAAGAGAGCTTACCAGACGTAAGGGATTGCTTGAGGGCTCATCTCTTCCCGGAAAGCTTGCAGACTGTCAGGAAAAGAACGTAGCGCTCACTGAGCTCTATCTCGTAGAGGGAGACTCCGCAGGCGGTTCCGCTAAGAGCGGAAGAAACTCGAAGTTCCAGGCAATACTTCCGCTTCGAGGAAAGGTCCTCAACGTTGAAAAGAGCCGACTTGATAAGGTATACTCCAACCCGTCGCTGATACCGATAATTCAGGCACTCGGCTGCGGAATCGGAGAGGATTTCGACATCACAAAGCTCCGTTACGGAAAGATAATCATAATGGCCGATGCCGACGTCGACGGATCGCATATCAGAATATTGCTTCTGACCTTCTTCTTCAGACATATGCGTCAGCTTATCGACGACGGTCATATATATCTCGCACAGCCGCCGCTTTACAGAGTTTATAAGAGAAGCGGCAAGGGACCCGAGTATTATGCATTCTCGGATGCAGAGAGAGATGATTATATCAAGGAGCTTGGCACGACTAACGTTGAAGCCGACAGATATAAGGGTCTTGGAGAAATGGATGCCGAGCAGCTTTGGGAGACTACTATGGATCCCGAAAAGAGAACTCTGCTGAAAGTTACCGCCGAGGACGCGCTCGCGTGCGACCAGATGTTTGCTCTGCTTATGGGCGATAAGGTCGAGCCGAGAAAGGAATTTATCGAGCAGAACGCAAAGTTCGCCGAGAATTTGGATATTTAACAGTAAAAAAATTACGTCTTGTGTCATCCTGAGCAAGCGAAGCGCGTCGAAGTTTTGCGAGGTGAACATAAGTGAACGAGCAAAACCAAGGAGCAGCGCGACGCAGGGATCTATAATGAATAACGGCGAGCTTTTAAAACGCAAATGTTACTTTTTTATTGTCTTTCCGCGTAGATCCGCTCGCATAAGCGAGCGCCCTTCGGGTTTCGACTTCGCTTCACTTTGTTACGCTTCGCTCAAGATGACACGCGGAAAAATAATGTGTATATGCCCCCTGTGGAAAATGTTTTCCACAGAAAAAAGTTATTAAATAAAGGTTTTCCACAGGTTGTGGAAAAGTATGTGAAAAACTCTGCGAAAAAGGTCGACGGAGTGGCTTGAAATCGAGATTTGTCGAATTGTGTAAAACTAAAAAGTTTTTATTTTTAATTAAATTTCGATGAAAACGCGAGTTTTATTTTTGAAAGGTTGGACAAAAAATTGGAAAACGAAAACTTGGAATTTAAAGACCAAAAAATAGTTGAAGTGGGTATGGAAAAGGAGGTTAAAAAGTCCTTTATCGAATACTCAATGTCTGTAATCGCTGCCCGCGCGCTTCCCGACGTAAGAGACGGAATGAAGCCCGGACAGAGAAGAATAATGTACGCAATGTACGAGGACCATCTCACTTACGATAAGCCCTTCCGTAAGTCTGCTACCACCGTAGGTAACGTTCTCGGACGCTACCATCCGCACGGAGACAGCGCCGTTTACGGAACTATGGTAAGAATGGCTCAGGATTTCTCCTATCGCTATCCGCTCGTTCAGGGACACGGAAACTTCGGCTCTGTCGACGGAGACGGAGCTGCGGCTTACCGTTATACCGAGGCGAGAATGTCGAAGATCTCGGACGAGCTTATGAAGGATCTGGAGAAAGAGGTAGTTGACTTCGTTCCAAACTTCGATAACCGTCTGCGTGAGCCTAAGGTCCTTCCCTCAAGATTTCCGAACCTGCTCGTAAACGGAGCAGTGGGTATTGCCGTAGGTATGGCTACCAATATCCCGCCCCATAATCTCGGAGAGGTAATAGACGCGACAATTTACAGAATGGATAACCCCGAGAGCACCGTTGCTGACCTTATGCAGTACGTTCACGGCCCCGATTTTCCGACAAGCGCTACGATCTACGGCGTAAACGGAATCATTCAGGCTTATACCACGGGACGCGGACGAGTAATGGTAAGAGCAAAGGCAGAGGTCGAGGAGGATAAGAGAAGAATTATTATCACCGAGATCCCTTACGGCGTAAATAAGAGCCTGCTCTGCGAGGCTATCGCGGGACTTGTTAAGGATAAGAGAATAGAGGGGATCACCGAGCTTCGCGACGAGTCTGGCAGAGACGGTATGAGGATCGTGGTTGAATACAGACGCGACGCCAACGGTCAGGTAATACTTAATCAGCTTTATAAATATTCTCAGCTTGAGGACACCTGCGCTATCAATATGCTCGCACTCGTCAACAACGAGCCTAAGGTCCTCTCGCTTCCGCAGATACTCGACCACTATATCGCGCATCAGAAATCGGTAATATATCGCAGAGTTCAGTTCGATCTTGAAAAAGCAAAGAACAGAGCGCATATATTCGAGGGATATCATATCGCGATAGATAATATCGACAGAATAATCGAGATAATGAAGACCTCGCGCTCTATCCCCGAGGCAAAGGAAAGACTTATGGCTGAGTTCTTTACCGTAAGCTATAAGGACGGATACGAGAGCGCCCTCGGAAACGTCAGACAGCTCTCCGACGCTCAGGCTCAGGCGATAGTTGAGATGACTCTCGGTAAGCTCACGGGTATGGAAAGAGATAAGATAGAGGAAGAGCTCGCGCGCCTTCACGGCATCATTCTTGAGCTTGAGGGTATACTTGCCGATCCTCAGAAGATCGTTGAGATAATCAGGGAAGAGATGACCGAGATCAAGAGAAAGTATTCGGATGCTCGCCGTACCGAGATAATCGAGGCGACTGACGATATCGAGCTTGAGGATCTTATTGAAAAGCATAACTGCGTTATTACGATAACTCACGCGGGATATATCAAGAGAATACCTGCCGATACCTATTCGGCACAGCGCCGCGGCGGTAAGGGAATCATCGGTATGACCACCAAGGAAGAGGACTTTATCGAAAACGTTATCGCGCTGCATAGCCATTCTTATCTGCTTATGTTTACCAATAAGGGTAAGATATTCGTGAAGAAGGCTTATCAGATCCCCGAGGCGTCGAGAACCGCAAAAGGAACTAATATCGTAAATATTATTGAGACCGAGCCCGATGAAAAGATAACCTCGGTTATCAGTATCGCGGATTTTGGTGAGGGTGGATATCTGACGATGGTAACGAGAAACGGAGTTATTAAGAAGACTCTGCTTAAGGAATATGAGTATCAGCGTAAGGGCGGTAAGCGCGCATTGAATCTCGACGAAGGCGACGAGCTTCTGTTCGTTATGCACACCGACGGAGAAAAGAGCGTTATTATCGCGACCGAGAACGGCGCGGCAGTCAAGTTCTCCGAGGCAAACGTTCGTCCTATGGGAAGAACGGCTCGAGGCGTTCGCGGAATCAGCCTGCGTGACGGAGACAGAGTTACGGGTGTTGCCGTTGTTGAGGAAGGCAAGCAGCTTGTAACCGTAACGCAGAACGGTTACGGAAAGAGAACCGAGTTTGACGACTTCAGAGAGATGAAGAACCGCGGCGGATTCGGCGTTGTATGTCATAATCTCACCGAAAAGACAGGCAAGCTCTGCTCGATAGCAACCGTTTGCGACGACGATGACCTTATGATGATAACCGATTCGGGAACGATAATCCGTACTCCCGTTGACGGAATCCCGACCTATTCGAGAAGTGCGGGCGGCGTAATAGTTATGAGACTTGCCGAGGGACAGACTCTCGTGAACTTCACAAAGGTCGCAAAAGAGGAAGAAGAGCCCGAGGAAGCTGACCAGACGGTAGAAACGGTCGAAGCGGCAGAGACAACAGAGGAATAATTAAAAACGTAGCGGGAGGATAATATCCTCCCCTACGGCGATTATAGATAAATCGTATGCTTGTCGGGACGCGCACATATTTTTATAAAAAACACGGAGTATTATGAAAAAAATAATCAGCTTAACGCTTGCGATATTGATGCTGGCGGGAGTACTTACGTCCTGCTCAGCACCCGAATATGAGGAGATCGAGGATAGGATCATATATCTTATCGAGGAATCGTATGAGGTCAATGAAATAATTTTCGGGGACGGACTTGAAACTTACGAGAGAGTTTATGAGCCGAGAATAACGCTTTATCGCGGAAATGAAAAAAACTATTATTATTACGAGCTTGAGGATGAGGAGCTTGGCAGCATCATAGCTTACCGAGGCTCGACCGATTATAAGGCGGATTATGCTTATCTGCTGGTTACAGAGGACGAAAGAGAGGGCGATGAGCCCGTATTCGTCGGCTCGGACGGAAAGTATTATTACTCGATAGAATATACCGAAAAGGAATACGATTTTTATTATACCGAGAGCAGTCCGGCGGGCTACGATTACGTTAAGTTCGATAGCGAGATAAGCTCTATCGCGCAGATAAAGGAGCTTGCCGAGAGCGTTTATTCCAAGGCATATCTTGAGGACGTCGTTTACGAGACGCTTTTCATCGGCGCGGTGTCGCCTGAGGGAGTAGAGCTTGATAGCCTTAACGCGAGATATACGGAGTATGACGATACAGAGCTTGGCACGGTGCTTATGAAGTCTAACGACTATGAAAAGGTGTCAAGCGAGAAGCGTATTTTCAAGTACGATACGGCAGAGATGGTGCGTCCGAGCAATAAAAACACGGTAAACGTAACTATGGATACATATCTTGAAAGCGCGCCTGATCAGATCGTGAGCGTAAGACTTACTTTTATAATGCAGGACGGCGAATGGTATCTGGATAGTCCGACGTATTAAAACGCCGCCCGAGATCCTTCGCGTCGCACTCAGACGCGTCATTCTCGAACGTAGTGAAGAATCTCGTCTGAATGCTCGCTCGAGGATGACAAGCGGGCGGGGATAAACGGCAACGCCGTTTGGATCTCGCGAATAATCATCAAAAAATAAGTAAAAAAGATATTGACAAACGGGAAAAAATGGGGTATAATATAACACGGCGACCAAAACGCCGTGTTATATCTCATAAAAAGAATAAAAAAATGAGAATCGGATGGAGAAGTACTCAAGAGGCCGAAGAGGCGCCCCTGCTAAGGGTGTAGGTCGGGTTTACCGGCGCGAGAGTTCAAATCTCTCCTTCTCCGCCAACAAAAAAGGAACTTTTGTCTACCAGACAAAAGTTCCTTTTTTGAATGATGTTTGCCTTCGGCAAATGATGTTGGCTTCGCCAATGATGACGGCTACGCCTAATGATGCGTGCCTGACGGCACATTGAGGCAAACATCGCACCATTGCGAAACTAAGTGGAGCAACATCATTTTGCGCGAAGCAAAAAACATCATATCGCCGCAGGCGATGCATCATTTGACAAACAACTGATTTTATAGTATAATAGTGGCGATAGGAGGTGTAGCTATGAAAGAAAACAAACTCGTCGAACTTTCAATGGATTTCTCCGTTGATATTATAAACCTCGTTAAATATCTAAAATCGAATCACGAAACGATTATATCCAACCAAATCGGCAGAAGCGGCACCTCGATTGGAGCAAATATTCACGAAGCGCAATATGCACAAGGAACGAAGGACTTTATATCCAAATTCGAAATAGCACTCAAAGAAGCAAGCGAAACTGGGTATTGGCTTGAACTGTTATATAGGACAAAGTATATAGATGAGCAAACTTTCAAAGCGCTATCCTCTAAATGTACCTCGTTGCGAGTTATGCTCATCGCTTCTTGCAAAACTGCAAAGGAGAATGCGAAATGAAAAAATATATTTTAGTCATTCTTTCGTTAATGCTTATTTTAAATTTCACTTCTTGTACAAAAAAAGATTTGCCCGTTAACATAACGATAGAGGACAAAGAATACCAAAGAGCTTTCATTGGTGAATTATATCCTCTTGATACCGGTTTCCCAGATGCGGATGATAAAGAGGGTATACGTATTTTCGGTGAATGCTATTACAAATATCAATTAACAGATTTTGATTGCTATATTGCCTACGATAACAATGCAGAACCAAATGTATATTTTGAAAGCGATCGATTCGAAGAAGCCGTTTCGTATTATAGAAATGCGGAAAAATTCAAATTCTTTTGTTTGTTGGGTAATATTCATGACGAAAACGATCAACAGATATTAGAAATTAAAGATATAGATTATTCAATGTTAGATCAATTGCTGGAATTTTCCAAAGATAACGACTACAATCCATTCACTTCCTTCAACAATGAAGAAGGAATGACCACTGTGTCAATACCCAATCCAAATGATTGGATGGCGGAAGAAATACACTTTTATAAAGAAAGTAAAGACGGTGCTTTTTCAACCTCAAGAGGATATACCTTCATACTGTATGAAAACAAACTCTGCCTTCTGTATCAGTATGATTTTTCTGATGAAAAATCGCCGGTAATGTTAATTCGATATGTTCCGACAGAAATCAGTGATTATTTTTGTTCTCTGATAGAAAACGCACAAGGCAAATAAATGTGCCTCAGACTCCTTTTTTTCGTTATTTCCCCCGTTTAGACACCTTTTCACCCGTTTATTGCAAACATAAACCGCAATTCTGATACAAAGGGATTGCGGTTTTTGAATCATTATGGTATAATTAAGTCAAATCAACACAAAGGAGTTTCAACAATGATCAATATTACAGAAAAAATATACTCAAAAGTAAAGTCGATCATGGACACGTGGTCTGAAGCCGATATTTATGCAATTTCCTTTTTTGTCTACTCTAATGAAAGCTATGAATACAAGGAGTTCAGCAACGTGTCATCCTTTGCAATCAGCTACAATACAGAATCTGATTGTGAGGGCGCAGATCTATATGATGAAGAACGTTGGAACTATGCTTTTTGGCGACAAGACGAATTTCCCATCATTAACCCCGACGAGCCTGACGAATTGACCAATCTGCTTTTTGAGTGGTACAAGGAAAACGGCATTAACAGTATCGGTGAAGAAGACGATGATTGTTATGACGAAGATTTCAATTATATTGGCAAAGGTCCCGTCGGTCATTATGAACTTTTGCAGATCGTTGCGGAGGTGGCAAAAAAACTGCAATTGGAAGGATATACAGAAGCGCATTTTGGCAAAAAACTTCCCATCATTATTCATGGACTTGAGTATGCTTGGTATGACATCGAAGCAACACAGAAAGCCAACCTAAACGGCGAAGCTGATACCTTTATTCAAGCCATGAAGGATTTAGGTATGATTGACTAAGTTTGTATCAAAAATATAGTCATTAGTCAAAAATAAAACCACCCAACAGGGTGTCTTCTTTTTTGCTGTCGAAGTCGAGATGAGTAGTTTTTAACACAAACATAAAAATACGGCATACCTCTTTCGAGATATACCGTATTTTTGAAAACTGTCCTTTAGAGTGATACTCTAAAGAATTGGACTTTTCTTTTTGTTAATATTTATGTAAAGTTTTTCACTTGAAATTTTCCTAAGGATATGATATAATCAAACCGTAAATTAAGATCAAGGAGAAGATTATGCTCAAGATTGGAGATAAAGCCCCGAATTTTACACTCAACGACAAGGACGGAAACACCGTTTCACTTTCGGATTTTTTAGGCAAGAAGGTCGTGTTGTATTTTTATCCAAAGGATAATACCCCGGGATGCACCCGTCAGGCGTGCGCGTTTGCCAGCGCGTACGGTGAATTTGCGCGCCGCGGAGTAGAGGTCATCGGCATAAGCCGCGACAGCATCGCGTCGCACGTGAAATTTGCCGAGAAATATTCCTTGCCCTTCGTTCTGCTCTCGGATCCCGAGCGCGAGGCGATCGAGGCATACGGCGTGTGGCAGGAGAAGAAGCTTTACGGCAAGCTCAGCTTCGGCGTGGTGAGAACTACGTTCATTATCGACGATCAGGGAAATATCGAGGCGGTAATGCCCAAGGTCAAGCCCGATACCAACGCCGCACAAATTCTTGAAATGCTGGGTTGAATTGAATAAAAACGGACACACCGAGTTTTCGGTGTGTCCAAATTTTTATTGATCTGTGTAGGGAGCGTGCGTTGCGCGCTTGACCCTACCGTTATTTACTTTATTTACTATTATTTTTTAAGCGTAGGATAATCGGTTCCGAATACCCATACGTCGCCGCTGAACTTGAGCGTATCCTTGAGGAAGCTTTCGCTCTTGAGGTTTTCGAGAGCCGTTGCCGTACCTTCATTGGAAACATATTTCTGCTTTGCCGAGCAGTTAACGGTCTGTCCTTCGGGATAGTAGCAGTTCTTTATGCTTGGCATAGACTCGCCGATGATCGATCCTGCTTCCGCATGGTCTCCGTTACCCTGTCTCGTTCCGCTCGTCGATGCGGATACGTTTCCGATCGCGAAACAGTTTTCTATATTGTGGCTTGACATACTATCTCCGACGAGCGCTCCTGCAGCAGCGGCGGTAGCGCCGCCCGAGGACGAGGAGCTTGCTGAAACGTTGCCGAGAGCATAGCAATTTATTATATCACTGACATCGGTTGAACCTTCTATGCGTCCGATAAGTCCACCCGCCGTTCCGTAACGGGAGTGAGCCGAGACGCTACCTGTTGCATAGCAATTTGTTACGTCCGCGCCGCAAGAACCGAAGAGTCCGCCTGCGGTCTCTCCGCTGATGCTTGCCTCGGAATAGCATCTTTCATATGTACCGAGCGCATACGCTACAAGTCCGCCAACCTTTACATCCGAGCCGGAAACAGCAACTCGTCCCGTTGAATAGCAGTTGGCAACAACTGCCTTATCATCGGACATTCCTGCCAGAGCACCCGCATAATATGAGCCGTATTCGGGAGAAAGCGATATTTCAACGTTCTCAAGACCGAGATTCTTTACCTCACCGGATATATGGGAGAAAAGTCCGAACTTGCCGCTCGTCGAGGGAGAACCCTTTATAGAGAGACCTGATATTACGTGACCGTTTCCGTCAAAATATCCGCTAAATCCTTTAGAAGTGTTCTCGCTTCCGATAGGCGTCCAATTCACGCCCGCCAGGTTCAGATCGCAAGTAAGCACGTATCTTCCGCTGAGATCCATATTCTTAAGCTCTTCAACAGAGCTTACTGTCTTGCAGTATAGGGCATTGACCTTGAAATCCTCATATTTGAGCTTGTAGTTTTCCCACGTGCCGTTTACAAATCCCTCTTTTTCGGGGACAGCGGGCTCTTCAAGCTTTGTGTCCTCTACGGTAAACTTGACTTCCTTAACTACCTTGTTGTCAGCCATAAAGGTTGCCGTGTATTCGATCGCAGTGTAAACGGCATTTATAGTGATATTTTCCTCTCCGAGAGTGTAGCTCTCCCACGCTCCCGTGTAACCCGCCTTGCTGGGTACGTACGGTACCTGAGAAAGCGTTGTGTCGCCCTTGTAGAAGGAGCATTCCGCAACGGTTTGGCCCTCAGCCACAAAGGTCGCGACGTACTCTGTTTTCTGACATGCCGAAAATGACAGCGCAAGCGCAAGTATGATCGCGCCAAGGATCAAAGTCAAAAATCTTTTTTTCATTGTTAACTCTCCTATTCTGATTTTATTGGAAAATAATATTCCGACTAAGTCAATTATAAATCATTCATATAAAAAAGTCAAGGGCTTTTGAAGGGTTTTGATATTATCACAAAGGCCAATTTTTATTGATTTATTATGGGGCTTTGCCCCAATCCCCACCAAAGAAACTTTTGCAAAAGTTTCTTTGGAATCTTCAAAAACTTTAAAGATAACTAAAATAGCCTCCCTCTTGAGGGAGGTGGCAACAGTGAGCTATTGGCGAAACTGTTGACGGAAGGAGTCCGGCTCCGCTCCGCTACGCAGAACGAACTCCAAGAGTTCGTTCGTTTGGCGCGGGTAATAAATGCCTAAACTCCCCCACCCGTCTACGACGGGAGCCCCCTCAAGAGGGAGCCTAAATTGCATTCGCACTCGATGCGGGAGGGGAAACCCCTCCCCTACCGAGATATGCGTGAGATTACGGATATCTAACGTAGGGGCGTTCTGTGAACGCCCGTTCAAAATGCGTATGGTTTTTTAAAAACGGGCGAACGACACCGCAACTTCGTTGCTTGCTAAGATTGCAAGCAATCTTGAGTTCGCCCCTTATAGCTCTGCTCGTCGATGTCCTCGACAGGCATTTTAAATATTCCATTCATCCGGAAAAAAACGGCTTTTAAACTTGACAATGGTTGGTTTATTTGATATAATGATGCGGTGAAGAAACTGTCATTGGAAATTGACAACTGATAAAATTGGCTAACAGTTGCAAAAAGTTGAGAAAAATAAATATAGAAAGAAAAAAGAAGAAAATCCAATCGAACATAAGGAAGTTAACGTGTGAAAAAATTTGAAGGAATACTCTTTTGCACCGATCTCGACGGAACACTGTATTCCGACGACAAAACGGTATCAAAGGAAAATCTCGACGCGATAGAATATTTCAAATCCGAGGGCGGGCTGTTTACCTTTATTACGGGCAGAGTTCCCAAAACCTCAAAAAGCATTTGCAACACGATCAAGCCTAACACACCCTACGGTTGCATCAACGGAGCAGGTATTTACGATCCTTTTTCCAATCGGTATCTATGGACACAGCAACTCCCACGCGAGGTTTTGGAGCTGGTTCGATACGTTGATGTGAATTTGCCGAAGATCGGCATTCAGTTCAATACCGAAACGGAGATCTATTTTCACAAGGACAATTCGGCCTTGGAGCGCTTTCGCAGAGTGACAGGGGTGGAAAATATCTCCTGTACCTACGAGGAACTGCACGATCCGCTTTTGAAGATCGTGTTTGCACATCACGAGGAAGATCAGATTGCCGCACTCAAGGATTTGCTATCCCGCCATCCCGAGTCGCGAAACTATGATTTTATCCGCTCCGAGCGCATACTGTATGAGATTTTGCCAAAGGGCGTGAGCAAAGGCAAGGCTCTTGTCAAGCTCGCTGAGCTTCTTGGCATCAACATGAATAAAACGATCGCCGCGGGCGACTACAACAACGACGTTTCCATGCTGCAAACGGCAGGCTTGAGCTTTGCCGTATCCAACGCGGTTGACGAGGCAAAAGCTGCAGCCGATCACATTACTGTAAGTAACAACGAGCATGCAATTGCTACAATCATCGACGGGCTCGACCGCGGTGTTTGGATGTTGTCGTAGACTGTTGCGGCGAAAAAACGGCATATTCCTATATCAAAGCCTATGTGCGTGTAGTGATTGATACTGCCCTCGAGAGATTTCGCTGTCTGCAATTCTCAAGATATTTCTCACAAGCCTCCTCAAAAGTAAGCGATACACTCCTTGCCATTTTAAGCTTTTTTACCTTGAAAATCCTCCGTTTAAATAAAAAATATTGGACACATCACATGGAGAAAACTCCAAAATGATGTGTCCAACTTTTTATTGAAGTTTTTGCGGAGCTTTTTTCAAAAAGCGACTAATCGCGTCCCCGCGTCCTTTTACTTGCTTGCCTCTTCGATCGCAACAGCAACAGCAACGTGTCATAAGGAATGACGGGTTTGTGCGGTTACCACAGGCAATACAAATTTCTTACTTGGATGCTTCCTCGATAGCAACTGCAACTGCAACAGTCATACCAACCATGGGGTTGTTACCTGCGCCGATGAGTCCCATCATCTCTACGTGAGCGGGAACAGAGGACGAGCCTGCGAACTGAGCGTCGCCGTGCATACGTCCCATCGAGTCGGTGAGACCGTAGGAAGCGGGGCCTGCAGCCAGGTTGTCGGGATGGAGGGTACGGCCTGTGCCGCCGCCGGATGCAACGGAGAAGTACTTCTTG
>JAFXHA010000042.1 GCA_017536635.1 Clostridia bacterium | reverse complement strand
GAGCTATTGGCGAAACTGTTGACGGAAGGAGTCCGTGTCTATGGAGTGCGTGTCAAACTCCTTCAGTCAGCTAACGCTGACAGCTCCCTCAAGAGGGAGCCTAATTTACATTTACGCTCGATGCGGGAGCACCAACCTACCGAGAAAAATCTGAAAGGAGAAATCTTATGAAAAAACTAATCATTTTACTATTAGCCTTAACTCTTATCCTCGGCGTTTTTGCGTCGTGCAACAAAAGATATATCAATATAGATTATGAATCAAGCGGTTCTCCGAGCGAAGATATAACCTCTGCAAACGAAGAAACCTCTAAGGAAACAACAAAAGAAACCGAAAAAGAAATAACCTCTGTCATCAGTGAGGAAACGGCACCTGATATTACCGCAGATATTACCTCAAATACAGAAAAAGCCGAAACCACGCTTTCCTTAGAAGATATTTTGAGCCCGGAAATATATCCGGGATACAATCCCGATTATGATCCCGAAGCAGGAAAATACACTATAAACAAGGTCGGAGACGATTGGTATCTCGTCTTTGAATCCAAAAAGCCCGAAGCCATGTTTTCCGACGCGATAATAGGTCCGTATTCTTACAATTCTATGTCTGAGCTCAAGGGAGCACTCGACGCTTTAACCGCAGGAAATCGAGACATTATAAAATCTCTTTGGGAAAAGAGCGAGTACGGTGTTAAGGTGATAAATTTCGATGAGCTTTATTCACCTATCCTTCCGTCCGGAATCAGCTTTTCTGAAAAGCCGTATATATTTTGGGAAGAAGACAGATATTGGTTTTATCTTGATTGGATAGAAGGAAATGCGGAGCGCTTTGACGGTGTCGTAGAAATGATAACCTACGGAGATTACGCAGAGCTCAAAGATGAAGAAATGTTTAAATCTGCCGAGCTTATCAGCAAAAACAACAAATCGGTCAAAATAGCAAAGAGTCTCAATTCATCAAGCGAGAATCCTTATATTTATTACGCTTTGATCTCAACGCCCGACATATATGCTCATATTACGTTAAGATCATCGAGACCGCTGGACAGCGAGATTACAAATATTTTCCTATCCTTCGATTTTGAGGAATATAAAGAATAATATTCACCCCCGCTATTTAAATACAATAGCGGGGCTTTGAATGGCAGATAAACTAAAAGTTTTAATATATCTGCTTGAAATCTATTGAAAAAGGCGTTGGTTTGAGTTATAATATACCGAACGCCTTTTTTATTTTTTGGAGAGTGAAATGTCAATTCGAAAGTTTATAGGAGACCGCGCCTTTTACAAAAAGGTGCTTGCCGTATCGGTTCCCATAATGGTACAGTCGGGAATCACCAATCTTGTCAATCTTCTGGACAATATTATGGTTGGCAGGCTTGGCACCGAGTCGATGTCGGGAGTCTCCATCGTCAATCAGTTTATTTTTATTTTTAATCTTATGGTATTCGGCGCTATCTCAGCGGCGGGTATTTTTACGGCTCAATATCACGGGCTTGACGACGAGCAGGGCGAGCGCTATACGTTCAGATTCAAATTTCTGATAAGCGCCGTCGCGGCAACGATCGCGGTAGTCGTGTTTTTCTTTCTCGACGATGAGCTCATCTCGCTGTTTTTGCACGGCGAGGGATCGAGCGGCGATCTCGCACTCACACTTTCCGAGGGCAAGGACTATCTGATGATAATGCTTGTCGGTCTTGTGCCATACGCCATAGCTCAGGTCTACGCCTCAACGATGCGCGAGACCGAGCAGACCGTCGTTCCAATGATATCGAGCGTGGCGGCGGTGCTCATCAATTTCGTATTCAACTACATTCTTATCTTCGGTAAATTCGGAGCTCCCGCTCTCGGTGTCAAGGGCGCGGCAATAGCTACCGTGATCTCGCGATTTGCCGAGCTCGGCGTGCTTCTCATCTGGGGGTACACACACCGCTCGCGTTGCAGATATCTCGTCGGCGCATTCCGTTCGTTCAGAATACCGCGAAAGCTGTTTGCAAATATGGCGATCAAGGGCTTACCGCTTATGGCAAACGAGGTCTTCTGGTCTATCGCCATAATGCTTCGCAATCAATGCTATTCTACCAGAGGACTTGACGTGGTCGCAGGTCAGAACATCAGCAGCACGATATTCAACGTTTTCAGCGTGGTATATATGGCTATCGGCTCGTCGATCGCTATAATCGTCGGAAATCTGCTCGGCGCGGGAAAATTCGACGAGGCAAGGGACGCCGACCGCAAGATGATGGCATTTTCTCTCACCTGCTCGGTAGGAATGTCGATCCTGCTCATAACCTGCTCCCCTATCTTCCCCATGCTCTATAATACTACCGATTCGGTACGCTCGCTCGCAACCTTTATGATGATAGTCTCGGCTATCTCTATGCCCTTCTCCGCATTCGCCCATTCGGCATATTTTACACTCAGATCGGGCGGAAGAGTTGTTATCACCTTCCTCTTTGACAGCGTTTATATGTGGTCGATAGTTCTGCCCACCTGCCTTATATGCGCCTATTTGACAAATATGAGCATATATTGGCTCTTTATACTCGGTATGGGCTCCGAGGCGCTGAAATGTATATTGGGCGCAATACTCCTTAAGCGCGGTAATTGGGTGCGCCAGCTCGTAGCCGATCAGTCGTTGAAGCAGTAATTTTTATTATTTGTTATTTATTATGTGTTATTTATTATGGGGCTTTGCCCCACACCCCACCAAAGAAACTTTTTGAAAAAAGTTTCTTTGGAATCTTCAAAAACTTTAAAGATAACTAAAATAGCCTTCCCCTTTGGGGAAGGTGCCGAGCATTTGCGAGGCGGAAGAGGTGGAACACAGAAAGATTTAATAACCTCTTCCGTCGGCTTCGCCGACACCTTCTCCAAAGGAGAAGGCTAAATTAGATTTGCGCTCGATGCGGGAGCACCAAGGCGCTCCCCTACCGAGATATATGTAAGATTACGGATTTTGCTGTAGGGACCGGCGTCCCCGACGGTCCGTTCGTAATGCAAATGTAATTTTTTGTATTTGCAAAGGATATACATTTTTGCAGCCGTATTGTTTGGT
>JAFXHA010000041.1 GCA_017536635.1 Clostridia bacterium | reverse complement strand
GCCATCGACTCCATTGTAAATGAGGCATACAAATTCAGAGAGTCAGATCCACCGAAAAGCAGAGATATTCTTGAAGAAGGTCTGAAAAAATATCCCGATAACGAGGTTTTGCTCAACAATCTTTTGTATGTATTGAATTACACAAAAGATCCGGATGAGACAATTTCAATAGCAAGTTCCTTGATTGAGAAAACAAATCAAGCTGATATTAAGTACGATGCATTAAGATTTCTTGCGTATGCATATAAGGTTAAAGGCGATTTAAAAAGTGCAGAAGCGGCTATTGAGCAAATACCGGAGATTTATTTTACTAAGCTTACCGAAATAGCGTATCTTTTAGAGGGAAAACCTAAATTTGAAGCAGCTGAAAAACAGAAATGGATTTCTTTTGACAATATTTTGCAAATGATGTGGAAAATTGCCGAATGCTATGAAGCAGACGGAAATATTTCTAAAGCAATTAATGAGACAGAGAAAGCGATGGAACTTATATCTGTTATGGGAGATAGTCATTATGATGTCTATGTAAAATATTTTAATGATCAGATTAAAAGACTGAAAGACAAACTATAAATTACGCCCCGCCTTGCGCGGGGCTTCGCTTTTGTGTTCGCAAAAGCAGTGCTTGACAGGAAAATTGACGGGCTTTCGGGACGCATTAAATAAGCCTTCCCTGACAAGGGAAGGCTTATTCGTTTTTCGGGAAATTAGTAGGGCGGGGGTTTACTCCCGCCGCCTTATTAAATTTATATCGTTTATAACGGCGGCACCAAGGCACCGCCTTACGAGGTTGCGGTAGGTCAAGCCGCTTTATGAAAAGTCTCCGTATGCTTTTTCGTGTCAAAGGCTTTCTTTGCTTCATACCATATAATAAAGTCGAGTTTGGAGGTGCTTTATGACGGTAAAGGGAAGACAGGAGCTTGCGAGACTGTGCTACGCAAAGCTATACGAATTTGAGCTGATGGCGTATGCGGAAGAAAGATTGCGGTCGGAGTCCGAGGAAATGGCAGAGATTCTTGATCGGTGCTCCGTAAAGGCGCTTGGCGATTACAGAGCGCTGCTGCGTACAGTTCGGCGTCAGCCGCGCGTGAGCGCGGTAAGACCTCACTCCGAGCGAATGGGGGATATTATTGCCGAGATAATTGATACAAAGGAAAAATGGATATCTATGGCGCAGTCGTGTGCCATAGAGCTGACGGGCAGCGAAAAGGCAATGCTGCACCGCATCTGCGAGAATGAGATCGAGGAGATATATAAACTGCGGCGGTGCTTGTCGTGAGGTGGGGATTCAGTTGGTTGTGGTTAGCCTTCTCCGCTGGAGAAGGCTAAGTTGGATTTGCGCTCCGCTTATCTTAGCCTCCACCTTTTCCAAAGGAGAATGCTATATCACTTAAGCTCGAGATAATTTTTTACTTCTCTTGCAATAATCCCTTTTCTGTGATATAATGAAATAAAGTTAAACGCAGGGGGTTATGCAACCTATGGATATAATCATACTTATAATTTCGCTTATTTCGCTTGCTTTGGCGGTGGTGATAGCGATAAAAATATTCTCACGGAAGGGCGGAGACAGCGCCGAGACCGACAAGGCGATAGCCGAGCTCAAGGTGTCGCTTGCGGAAGAGCAGAGAGCCTTGCGTGCGGATATCGACCGAACGGTAATGAGCCTCGGAAAGCTGCTCCGTGAAAATCAGAAGGCAGAGCTTGAATCGATAAAGAATCAGGTCGCGCTTATGGACAAGGCGCTCGTTGAGAAGCAGGCGCAGATGCGCGAGGACGTCGTTACCCAGCTAAAGACTGTGGAAACTCGTCTCAAGGGCTTTGAGGACAGCAACGAGCAAAAGCTCGAGAACATAAGAAAAACGGTATCCGAGAGCCTTACGCGTATGCAAGAGGACAACAACAAGAAGCTCGATGAGATACGAGGTGTCGTTGACGAGAAGCTTCAGAAGACGCTTGAGGAGCGAATGAACGAATCCTTTAAGCTCGTCAGCGAGAGACTTGAAAACGTATATAAGGGACTTGGCGAGATGAAAACGGTTGCCGAGGGTGTGGGAGATCTCAAAAAGGTGCTCTCCAACGTCAAGACTCGCGGAATCCTTGGCGAAATACAGCTCGGTGCGATACTTTCCGAGATACTCTCGCCCGCGCAGTACGATACCGACGTGGCGGTCATTCCCAAGAGCGCGAACCGCGTAGAGTTTGCGGTCAAGCTCCCGGGAGCAGAGCAGGGCGAGTTCGTATATCTGCCGATAGATTCCAAGTTCCCCGGAGACACCTACGTCTCGCTCCAGGAAGCCTACGAGACGGGCGACGCGCTCAAGGTGGCAGAGGCAAAAAAGCATCTTGAAGCAGTTATCAAAAAGTGCGCAAAGGACATTCACGACAAGTATGTTGAGCCGCCGTATACCACCAATTTCGGTATTATGTTCCTGCCCTTTGAGGGACTTTACGCCGAGGTCGTCAACAGCGGAATGGTCGAGGTGCTTCAGCGCGATTACAGCGTAAATATCACGGGTCCGTCGACTATGGCGGCGATGCTCAATTCCTTGCAGATGGGCTTCAAGACGCTCGCTATTCAGAAGCGCAGCGACGAGGTCTGGAGAACGCTTGGCGAGGTCAAGGGTGAATTTGAAAAATTCGGAGATTCGCTTACCAAGGTTCAGGAGCGCTTGAGACAGGCGGACAAGGAGCTTGTAACACTCGTCGGTACGAGAACGAATCAGATACGTCGTAAACTCCGCAACGTCGAGACGATAGAGGCTGACGACGATATCGTCGGTGAGCTTTTCGAGGGAATTGACGAATCGGAAGAATAAGACACGACAATAAAATGCACAAAAAACTAAAAGTTTTTTGTGCATTTTCGCTTTGGAAAAAATTTTCGAAATATGTTAAAATATATGTAAGAAAACAAGGAGCGTGGAGTAATGTTTGACATTGGAAGTTACGTAATATACCGTTCGGAAGGCGTTTGCGTGGTTTCGGATATAAGGGAAGAAAATTTCGGTACTATCGGAAAGTCGGAAAAATATTATATTCTTGCCCCGATAAATGCGCAGAGTTCAACCGTTTTTGTGCCTGTAAATAACGAGGTGCTTACATCTTACATGCGTCCCCTGCTTTCCGCTTCGCAGATAAACGCGATGGCAGAGAGACTTCGAGCGGCACGGCTCGAATGGATAGACGAGACGCGCACGAGAAATAATCGCTTCAAGGAGATACTTTCGGAAGGAGATCCGGAAGCACTTGTTCTGCTGGTCAATTCTGTGAGCGAGAGGATCGACGCCACGGTCGCCTGCGGCAAGAAGCCCTCGACTACCGATCTCAATGCGCTTCGTCGCGCAGAAAAAATGCTCTACGATCAATTCGTGTCGACTACCGATCTTACCTCGTCAGAGGAGATCGTTCCTCTGCTGCGCGGAGAGATCAAGGCAGGCGACAGAAAATAAAATAGCTTAGATAAAAAAAGCCCATCGGCATTGCCGATGGGCTTTGATTTTTTAGTGGCGATGTCTTATAAGACCAACTGCCTTTGCAAGCTCCATTACTACGAGAGGAACGAAGATAAGTCCGAGTGAGATGAGATAGTAATGCCAAGGAAGCATAACTATACCGAACGCGATTCCCACGGGTGTGAAGAGCACGAGTGCAACGAGAAGAGTTGACGCAAGAGCTGCAAGGTTGAGAGTCTTGTTCTTGAACGGTCCGATCTTGAAGAGCGAGTGCTCGCTTCTCATATTGTAAGCCTGAACGATCTGACAGAGTGCAAGCACCATAAACGCCATCGTTCTACCCTGATTGAGCACGGTCTCATTTTCGGGGAGCAGAAGCGCGCCGCCGATGATCTCGCCAACGGGAAGTCCGGTTCCAACAAAGAAGCCAACGAGAGTGAGACCTGCGAACATAATACCCTGGATAACGACCTTTATGCCGAGACCGTGAGCAAATATTCCCTCGTTCTTGGGCTTGGGCTTTTTATCCATAACGTCGGATTCAACTGCTTCCATACCGAGCGCTATTGCGGGTAAGCTGTCGGTAACGAGGTTGATCCAGAGAAGCTGCATAGAGAGCAGAGGAGAGATGTGGCAGAGGAGCATTGCGGCAAATACCGTGATGACCTCACCGATGTTGGTTCCAAGCAGGAAGCCAACGACCTTCTTGATGTTTGCATATATTCCGCGTCCCTCGCGAACCGCGTCAACGATGGTCGCAAAGTTGTCATCGGTAAGCGTCATATCGGACGCGCCCTTTGCAACGTCGGTTCCCGTGATACCCATAGCGCAGCCGATATCTGCTGCCTTGAGCGCGGGAGCGTCGTTTACGCCGTCTCCCGTCATGGATACGACCTGACCCTTGCGCTGCCAAGCCTTGACTATACGGATCTTGTTCTCAGGCGATACACGCGCGTAAACGCTGATGCTTTCAACCTGAGCGTCGAGCTCGGTGTCGTTCATTGCGTCAAGCTCGGCACCCGTGATAGCGCGGTCGCCCTCTACGAGAATTCCAAGCTCCTTTGCAATTGCCGATGCCGTAACTACGTGGTCGCCTGTTATCATTACAGGCTTGATGCCTGCGCGACGGCAGACTGCAACGGCGTCCTTTGCTTCGGGGCGGGGCGGGTCGATCATTCCGACAAGTCCCATAAAGATAAGACCGTTCTCAAGCTCCTCGGAGGTAGCTTTTTCGGGGATCTCATCGATCTCCTTATATGCAACTGCGAGCACGCGAAGCGCGTCAGCGCTCATCGTGTTGGTCATTTCCTTTGCTTTTTCAAGGTCGCCCGCGATACATCTGGGAACCATCATATCAAATGCGCCCTTGACGATAACGATATTCTTGCCGTCGATCTTGTTGACGGTGGTCATAAGCTTACGGTCGGAATCAAAGGGGATCTCTGCAAGGCGGGGGAAGCTTGCGTTAAGAGCATCCTTTTCAAAGCCGTTCTTGTGAGATGCGACTACTATTGCCGTCTCGGTGGGGTCGCCTATATGCTGCTCCTCAGTGCCGTTGAATATAACCGAGCCGTCGCAGCAGAGAGTTCCGTAGTTAAGGAGCTTTCTGATGCCCTCGGAGTTCTCGGAGCAAATGATTTCAGGCTCGTTTGCACCGTCGATATACGCCTTTGTGAGTGTCATACGGTTCTGGGTGAGCGTACCTGTTTTATCAGAGCAGATTACCGATGCTCCGCCGAGAGTTTCAACTGCGGGCAAACGGCGAATGAGAGCGTTCTTCTTTACCATACGCTGAACTCCGATGGAGAGAACGATGGTAACGATAGCGGGAAGTCCCTCGGGAATTGCCGATACTGCGAGAGAAACGGCGGTCATGAATATTTCAAGCGGGGGAATCTTGTTGATAAGACCTACAACGAAGATGACCGCACAGCACGCGATCGCAACGATGCCGAGATATTTGCCGAGATCGGCAAGCTTCTTCTGGAGAGGAGTCTGTGTCTCGGTCTCGCTGTCGAGAAGATTTGCGATCTTACCCATTTCGGTGTCCATCGCGGTAGCGGTAACGACTGCAAGTGCCGTTCCGTAGGTGATACTGCAGCCCGAGAATACCATATTGGTGCGGTCGCCGATAGCGGCGTCCTCAGCTACGATAACGTCTGCATCCTTTTCCGAGGGAACCGACTCACCGGTGAGTGCGGATTCTTCGGATTTAAGGCTGACGCTGTGGAGCAGTCGAGCGTCTGCGGGAACGAAATCGCCCGCCTCAAGCTTGATGATGTCTCCGGGAACGAGGTCAACTGCGTCGATTACCTTTTCTGCGCCGTTACGGATAACGCGCGCGTGGGGCGCGGACATATTTTTGAGTGCGTCGAGCGCCTTTTCAGCCTTACCCTCCTGATATACGCCCATTATAGCGTTGAGAATGACGATGAGGAGAATGAGCGCCGGCTCAAAGAGCTCGCCCCAATTCTTTTCTACACATACGACGACAAATGAGATTATTGCCGCGGCGATGAGAATGAGGATCATAACGTCCTTGAACTGCTCGATGAATCGCTGGAGTGTCGTTTTCTTTTTCTTTTCGCGGAGCTTGTTGGGACCGTGCTTTTCCTGCAGTGCGGCAACCTGCTCCTCATTCAAGCCGTTTTCCATATTGGTGGAAAATTCTGCTATCACTTCTTCTTTCGATATGTTATGCGTTGTCAAAATATTTCCTCCTTTAACGCAAGATTTCCATATTATTTCAATTATATCACATTTTTTTGTAAAGTACAATATTTAGTGTGTAATTTATTATATGTATTTTTTATAATTTTAATTGGAATATAATAAAAAAGCATCGGAGCACAAACAAAAATAGCCTTCCCCTTCGGGGACAGCCGCAAGCGGCGCCGAGTTTAGTTCCGCTTCGCTCCACAAAACATCGGGGTGGCAACAGTGAGCTATTGGCGAAACTGTTGACGGAAGGAGTCCGTGTCTATGGAGTGCGTGTCAAACTCCTTCAGTCAGCTAACGCTGACAGCTCCCTCAAGAGGGAGCCTAAGGTTACATTTGCGCTCGAAACGGACCGCCGAGGACGTCGGTCCCTACAATAGAGATATGTTTTATCTCTAATACAATCAAAACCCGTCGGTACGTAGTGTCCGACGGGTTTTTTCCTTAGAAATTCAATAAATTATCGATAACGATGCACGTTATTTCGAGTGATATGTCCACAAGTCATATCTTGTGGGCAGTTTTCTTTGGTTACTTTCTTTTTCAAAAGAAAGTAACTCAAAATAAAAGTAACTAACCTAATAATTTCCTCTCATACGCCACGCGGGAATCGCCGTTTTGGAGATAGATCACGCCGCAATATTGAAAGCCGTGCTTTTCGAGCATACGGCGCATAACGACGTTACCCTCGTGGGTGTCGATGCGCAGGGAAGTGCGTCCGAGCGACCTTGCGTATTGCGCGGAGTAGTCGATAATAGCGGTGGATATTCCGCTTCCACGGCGGCTTACCGAGATCGCAACGCGATGTATTGCCACGTAATCCTTGCTTGTGTCGCCGGTGAGCCAATGACCGTTGTAGATGTGATCGTAGGTTATCTCGCCGTCATCAACAAGCACGAACGTGCCGCAGGGCGTTGAATCGATCTCAACAGTATAGGAGCGTTCTTTGCTTATATCCTCGGTGATCACGTCGCGCGAGGGATATCCGTTTTGCCATTGATCGATGCCGAGTGCGGCAATTGTCGCACGAGCCTCATCGAAAATGTCCATAAGCGCGTCAAGGTCGGCAGAGGTTGTTTTTCTTATTATCATAGCTATTATTCTCCGGCGAGCTTTGCCGTAAAATCGGACATCATTTCGCTTATCTTTATTCCTTGAGGGCAGACGTCCTCGCAGGAACGGCAGCCGATACAGGATGAGGGCTGCTTGTCTGAGTCGATAGCATCAAGCGCCATCGGTGCGATAAATCCGCCGCCTGAATATGCGTGCTCGTTGTAAAGCTCGATGAGCCAAGGAATGTTGAGCTCCTGTGGGCAGTGGTCAACGCAATAACGGCAAGAGGTGCAGGGAAGAGCGGTCTTTGCGGTCATCTCGCGCGCGATTTCGAACAAGGTGTTCATCTCGTTGTCGGAGAGCGGCTTTGATACCTCAAACGTCTCTATGTTTTCTTTTAATTGCTCGAAGTTAGACATTCCCGAAAGTGTCATTGTAGCGCAGGGAAGGCTCTGAATGAATCGAAATGCCCATTCTGCCATAGTTGCTTCAGGACGAAGTGCGCGAAGTCTTGCTTCGTATTCGGGCTCAAGAGAAGCAAGCGAGCCGCCGCGTACGGGCTCCATTATCCAGACGGGAATTCCGTAGGACTGCACGAGCTCTACCTTAGCCTTGGCATTCTGAAAATCCCAATCGAGCCAATTTATCTGAAGCTGACAGAATTCCATATCCTTTCCGTAGGCTTCGAGAAAGCGTTTCATAGTGTGCAAGCTTCCGTGAGTGGAGAATCCGAGATGCTTGATCCTGCCGTTTTGCTTTTGCTTCATAAGATAATTGAAGATGCCGAATTTTTCATCAAGGTATCCGTCAACGTTCTTTTCGCAGAGGTTATGGAAAAGATAAAAATCGAAATAGTCGGTCTTGCAGCGCTCAAGCTGCTTTTCGAATATTTCCTCGACCTTGCTCATAAGGCTTACGTCGTAGCCGGGGAACTTTGTGGCAAGATAAAAGCTTTCGCGAGGATATTTGGAAAGGATGTTGCCCATCGTAGGCTCGGACATACCGCTGTGATATCCCCACGCGGTATCAAAGTAATTTATGCCCTTTTCAAAGGCGTAGGCAACCATTTTCTCGGTTGCTTCAACGTCAACGTTATTATTCTCACCGCCAATGCAGGGAAGGCGCATACAGCCCATTCCGAGCGCCGAGAGCTCAAGATCCTGAAATTTATTGTATATCATATTGACCTCCACGTCTTTATTGATTAAATTATATCATAAAAAGGGTGTGTTGTAAAGAAAAAAGAAAAGAATATGTTGGTTTTCACTTTTTAAGGGCAGAATTCATAAATATATCCTCGTTTGCCCTCGGGGATCTTTTTGAGTATACCGAGTGCGGTAAGGCAGGCGAGGGCGCGATACAGCTTGCGCCCTTTCATTCCGAGTGCAGATGAGAGCTCCGCCGCGCGATGCGGGGCATCGCGCAAGCCCGAAGGGACGAGATCTCTGATATCGTTGGCGGAGCGGACTGTGGATATATCGATCAGCTCGCGGGGAACGATATCGTTATCATACGCGCCCTTCTTGCGATATCGTATTTTTTCGGAATATCTGTACTCGTCGGCGCGGATCATAAGGAATTTTATCTCAAATCGCGGTTCGTCGAGGAATTCCGAGACATATAGCAGCTCGGGAAGCGCATCTACGGGCTTCAGGTGTTTGGGAGAGCGTTTTGTGCGTATAAGCTCGCCGGTGTCTTTATTGGTACGGATTATGGTTTTCTCTGCGATCATTGGGTGGATCACGGTTATATTATAATCGGTGTTCTCCAGATAGAAGCGGATCTTTGCATTCAGCGAGGTGAATCCGGCGGTCTGTATCTCGGTTATTTGACCATCCTTCAGCACGTCTGCGACGTATCTGCCGATCTTTACCTCGTGGCAGCTCTCGTCCTCGCAAACAAATTTTTTGAGTATCCGGTGGATGCGTTTTTCGTTATAAGTTCCGATTCCGACCGATTCGGGCGGCAAAGCCGCCTCGTCCTCGGCGCAAAGGGAAGAAAAGCGATTTTTCTTTTCTGAAAATTCGGCGCTTGCCGAAGAATTTATTGTATTTTTCATCACAAATCCTTTAGGTTGCAATACCCGCAAACTGATTGCTGTATAGCTTTGCGTACTCGCCGTTTTTGCTTAGAAGCTCGTCGTGGTTGCCTGCCTCAGCTATAACTCCGTCCTTGAGGACGACTATCATATCTGCATCGCGAATTGTCGAGAGGCGGTGTGCGATGATAAGCGAGGTCCTGTTTTTCATCAGTGCCACCATAGCCTGCTGAATGTGCATTTCTGTTCGGGTGTCAACGCTTGAGGTTGCCTCGTCGAGAATGAGGATCTTTGGGTCTGCAAGCACGGCGCGCGTGATCGAAAGCAGCTGGCGCTGTCCCTGAGAGATATTGCTTCCCGACTCGGTGAGCATTGAATCATATCCGTCGGGCAGGCGCTCTATAAAGCTATCCGCCTTGGCAAAATGTGCCGCCGCGCGCATCTCGTCCTCGGTCGCGTCGGGGCGTCCGTACATTATGTTTGCGCGGATCGTATCCGAGAACAGAACCGTATCCTGAAGCACTATCGCGATAGAGCGGCGCAGAGTTTCCTTGGGAATATCGGTGATATCTATGCCGTCGACAGTAATTTTGCCGCTGTCAAGCTCGTAAAAACGGGTAAGCAAATTAACTATCGTGGTCTTGCCCGAGCCGGTAGCG
Source organism: Clostridia bacterium (assembly GCA_017536635.1). Taxonomy (GTDB): domain Bacteria; phylum Bacillota; class Clostridia; order Oscillospirales; family CAG-272; genus HGM12713. The sequence continues at coordinate 11,585 of JAFXHA010000041.1, read as the reverse complement.
CCGACTATTGCGATCTTTTGTCCCTTCTTTACGTCAAGGTTAAGTCCCTTTAGCACGGGCTCGCCCTCTTCGTAGGAGAAGTGGATATTTTCAAATTTGATGTTGCCCTCTATTTCGGACACCGTTATGTTGCTCTTGCCCTCGTCTATCTCATCGGCGCTGTCCATTATCTCGAATATTCTCTCAGCTCCTGCAAGTGCTGTGAGTATTGATGAATACTGGTTGGCGATCTCGTTTATCGGACGGGTGAATTTTTTGGAATATTGGAGCATCGATTGGACGTTACCGATCGTCAGAGACTGCATAAACGAAACAGGGTGGAGTATGAAGAATCCACCGAAGGCAGCAATGAGCACGTACTGAAGATTTCCGAGGAAGTTCATACACGGGCCCATTACCGAGCCCCACACCTTTGCGTGGATACTGCATCGGCGCAGCTTTGCGCTGACCTCATCAAATTCCTTTGTTGCCTTTCTTTCCTTGCCGTAGGCTACGACGGTCTTATAAGAGGTTACCATCTCCTCTACCTGACCGTTAAGCTCGCCGAGCAGCTTTTGCTGACGGACGAAATATTTACGCATAAATTTGGCGAGATTGGTGGTAAGCGTTATGGTCAGCGGTATGGTTACGCAGGCGATAAGTGCCATTATCCAGCCGTAATAGAGCATCATTGAGAACGCGCCTATAAGCGTCAGTACGCTGGAGATAAGTGAGGTTACAGATTGCGATATTGCGACCGATACGTTTTCAACGTCGTTGGTCATACGCGACATGATGTCGCCGTGCTTGTGCGTGTCGGTGTATTTTATGGGAAGCTTTGATATTTTACGGAAAAGATCCGAGCGGAGCGCGTAAACCGTGCTCTGCGAGAGCTTTGCGGCAACAAATCCCTGGAAAAGCGACATTGTTGCGCTTACCGCGAACATTATTCCCATCGCGATGAGGAATACCGTCATTGCCTCAAGATCTACCGTTATTCTGCCGTCGACTACCTTTATGGTATCTATCGCCGCGCCCTGAAGCGCGGGACCTGCGAGGTCGGTTACTGTAACCACGAGAGTGATTGCAATGAGCGCTATAATGAGCAGCTTGCTCTTGCCGATGTATTTAAGCAATCTACCGAGCGTTTTCTTGAGATTTTTCGGCTTTTCCTTATTTATTCGTGCGCCCATCGGACCTCTGCCGCCCGGTCCGCCCGGACGTATATTGGGCATGTTCTGCATTCCGTTTGTTCTTTGGTTATTCATGCTTGCTCACCCCCGTTCTTCATCTGAGAGTTATAGATGTCGCGGTAGGTCTCGCTCGTTTGCATAAGAACGTCGTGCGGAGCGCAATCCTTGATAGTACCGTTCTCGATCACGGCAATACGGTCGGCATTCTTGACGCTTGCTATACGCTGAGCGATCATAATTACCGTTGTGCCCGACATTTTCTCGCGGAGTGCTGACGTCAGCTTTGCCTCGGTCGAAAGATCGAGCGCCGATGTAGCATCGTCGAGGATAAGGATCTCGGGCTTACGAACGATAGCACGCGCTATCGACATACGCTGTTTCTGACCGCCGGATAGGGAAGCGCCCTTTTCGGCGATCATATCGTTGTAGCCGTCGTTGAGTCCGAGAATAAATTGCTCTGTCTGAGCAACTCTTGCCGCCTCGATGACCTCATCGTCGGTAGCGTCTTCCTTGCCCCAGCGGATATTCTCGGCAACCGTGCCCGAAAACAGCTCGCTCTTTTGCATAACGTAGGATATCTTGTGGCGCAGATAGTCGAGATCAAGCTCCTTTACGGGAACTCCGTCGATCCTGATCTCTCCCTCGGTCGCATCGTAAAATCTTGGGATCAGACGGACGAGTGAGGTCTTGCCCGAGCCCGTAGCGCCGATGATCGCGAAGGTCTCGCCCCTTCGAACCTTGAAGCTTACGTCGCTGAGTATCGGCTTTCCTATTGAGCCGGGATATTTGAAGGATACGTTTTCAAAGGATACCGCAATATCAGAATCCGCCTCGGTAACGCTACCTGAAACGATAACGGGATCGGTGTCAAGTATCTCGTTGACGCGCTTGACCGATGCCATCGCGCGTGATACCGATTGGAACATATGCGTCATCATCATTATCGACATAATGACCTGCGTGATATAGGTTATAGCCGCCATGACCGTGCCTGCGGTCATACCCGTGCCGGCTACGTTGTCTATCTGCCAGCCGCCTATGTATATGACGGCGATGATCGCAGCGTTCATAACTATCATCAGAACGGGGTGCATTATCGCCATTATGCGTTGAACTCGGATATTGGTATCGCGAAGGTCGGCGTTAGCCTTGTCAAAGCGATCGCCCTCGTATTCTTCCTTGACGTACGCCTTGATAACTCTTGCGCCGGTTACGTTCTCCTGAACCACGCAGTTGAGCCTGTCAAGCTTTGTCTGGAGCTTAGAGTATATCGGAATTGCCTTTCCAAGCACGAATATAAGCATAATTACGAGCACGGGAAGCGCGCAGAGCAGCACTAAGCTGAAGCTGATATTGAGCGAGAGAAGCATAACGAGACCGCCTACAAAGAACATAGGCGAGCGAACGAGTATTCGCAAAAACATCTCGACGAAGTTGATTATCATTGAAATGTCGTTAGTCATTCGCGTTACGAGTGATCCGGTGGTAAATTTATCTGTCTGCTCGATGGAAAGCGACATTACCTTTTCGTACGCGTCGCAACGCAGGTCGTGTCCGAGGCTCTGAGAAGCCTTGGCGGCGGTGTACGCGCACATAACGCCGAAAAATCCGCCGACGAGCACGATAAGAAGCATAAGTATGCCAAAGGTTATGATTATCTGCATCGAGGTGTACGAGCCCTCGCCGAAAACAATTCTCATCACCGTACTGCCGAGCTTGGAGTCGGCAATGTCGACTCCGCCCGTGATGCCGCAGTCGACGATGATCGACATCAGCTTTGGCAGACAGAGATCGGCGGCGACCTCTCCTATCATCAAAAGGGGTGAGATGAAGGCGAGAAAGGCGTATTTTTTCAGATATTGAAAGATCCTTTTCATTGTTTCTCTGCCTTTCTTTCGTTTTCTGCCTTTTTATCGGTGAGCATATTTGACCTTATTCGCGAGAGAAGCGACATAAGAGTTTGCATATCATCATCCGAGAGTGATGCGTGAGCGACCGCATCAAATTCCTTTACTCTTGCTATTCTGGACGCGTCTATCTCTCTGCCGTGCTCTGTGAGATATATGCGTGTCATTCGCAGGTCGTCGCGGTCGTTTTCAATTCTGACGATGCCCTCGTCAGCCATTTTTTTGATTATTACGCTTATTGACGGCGCGCGCAGGTGAGTTGCGCTTACCAGATCCTTCTGGCTGAGACCGTCGCCAGTGGCGAGCAGGGAGAGCACGAGCCCCGCGCCCGGCTGGGACATTACGCCCTCAACCTGTCCGCTCTCGCGCAGCTTTGTGTGGAAAATTCGGGATATTTCGCAACAGAGCTTTACGGGCGTGTCGCTGAGTTCTTTTCGTTTTGGCATAGGTGCAGGTGGACCTATATGAGCTTTTCGCATTTTTTGTTCCTTTCAAAATACACTATATATTTTTATCAAAATCAGAAATATCTCTAATGTCAATTTTTGTTTTACAAAATTAGTTAGAAAACTAAATAAATTATATCATACCCGCAAAAAATTGTCAATAAGTGCGGACAAACAAATTATAAAAAAGTAATATTTTGACACGCCCGAAACATACTAAATAAACAAGGAGAAAATTTTTGCGCCGAAAAATATTTTCCCCAAACATAAAAAATTGCCTTATAACCACAATATTGCAAGGTATTTAAAAAACTCAGAGGTCAATGATAATTTTGCGGGCAAAAAGTCTGCGATATAACTAATATAATAATAATGTAAGAAAGGGAAGAAAAATGGCGAAAAAATTTTTAAAAAAATTTTCACGATACGCCGTTACCTGTATTCTTGCCGTCATTCTGCTCTGCGGAGCGGATATCTCGGGGTATGGCGCCGGGGCTGCGAGTGTAAGCTGCTTTTCAGACGTCGATGCGGCAACACCGAGAGCGATACCCTGCTTGTCCTTCGAGGAGAGCGCTCAAGCAGCACGCACCGTTGACGGATCGCGATATAAAGGCTTAAAGCTTTACGCGGGCGGAATTCCTTTCGGTGTCAAATTTATGACCGACGGAGTTCTCGTTACAGGCTTTGCCGAAATACCGGGCGACAGTGGCACAAGGATTCCCGCAAAGGATGCGGGGCTTCAGGTAGGAGACGTGATCCTCAGGGCAGGCGGCGATAAGATATCGAGCTCGGTAGAGCTATCCCGCGCGGTTGAACAAAGCGGCGGAAAAAGCATTGAGATAGTTTATGTGCGAGAGGGCAGGGAGTGTAAAACTGTGCTCAGCCCCGCGTATTCTGCCGATGAGGCGAAGTATAAGAGCGGAATATACGTTCGAGACAGCGGTGCGGGTATCGGAACCGTAACCTATATTATGCCTGAGACGCTTGAATTCGGCGGTCTCGGACACGGTATATGCGACGGAGATACGGGAAGGCTAATACCGATGCAGAGAGGCTCGGTCGTGGGTGTAACCATAAACGGAGTAGTCAAGGGAATAGTCGGAACGCCGGGCGAGGTAAAGGGTTATTTCAGCTCGGGCAAGACGGGCTCTCTTTTCAAGAACACCGATTGCGGAGTGTTCGGTGCCTATGCGGCACTTCCGAAAAATTGCAATTCGAATCTTTATGATATAGGACTTCGAAACGAGGTCCAGAATGGCAAGGCGCATATAATCTGTACGCTCGACGAGGGCGGAGCGCAAGAATACGAGATAGAGATATCCGAGATACGTCTCTCGTCCACCTCAAATAAGTGCTTTAACGTTAAGGTTACCGATCCTAAGCTTATCGAAAAGACCGGCGGAATCGTGCAGGGAATGAGCGGCTCTCCCATCATTCAGAACGGCAAGCTCATAGGTGCTGTAACCCACGTGTTGATCAACGATCCTACGACGGGATATGGAATTTTTATTGAGAATATGTTAGCTCAAGCGCAGATGCCTATGGCGAAGGCGTCGTAATGATATTTCGTAGGGGCGTTCTGCGAACGCCCGCGGGCGAACACAGTTCGCCCCTACCGTCGAAACACAAAATTGAATAAAAAAGTTGTCCCTATTGTAACACGACAAACGAGTGAGTTATAATAGGGACAACAGTTTTTTGTCCGTTTGATATTCAATTTTTAACGAGAATATGTTGTCTCTTATACAATACACTACCATTCTTTGGATGAGGGTATACTGTATCTTAACATCTATGATTTGTGCGGTAATCTGTGGGAGAAAAACCGACATTTTTCTTGAAAACTCTTGTAAAATAATTGGCATTATCGTATCCAACATTCAACGAGATGCTCCCTATGGACGCATTTGTGGTGATCAAAAGTCTCTTTGCATGTTCTACACGAGCTTTTGCTATAAAATCGGTTATCGTTATGCCGTAACACTGACTGAAGCACCTTGATAAATATGAAGGATTTACAAAAAATGTGTCAGAAAGATGCTTTGTTGACAAAGTGTACCTATAATTCTGCTTTATATAGTAGTAAACCGTCTCCGCAAGAGTGCGACTGTCAGCACCACCCAATCTTTCCGGACATAGTAGCTCGTTTGACAAAATTTTAGTTTCAAAATACTGTAGCAGAATGGTTTCAATTAATAAAATATCTTTTTTGGTGACAAGCGGTAATTCTTGATAAAGGCGTAAGAACTTTTCAGGGTTTCCGTTCATGTTTTTTGCATTTTCCTGTATTGTAGCTTTATTTTCCGACTCAGTGCGACACTGACCGACAAATAAAACCCCAAGCAATGCATCATCGCGCATCAAAGGAATGACAAGCTCTCGCATCCCCATATGGCACTCGTGAAAAAATGGTTTTTTATACTGTCGCGCAAGTTCAACCGCTTTTATTTTGTCACTTTGATCGCAGTTTTCACGCCCTCCCTTCAGCAAATGCGCTTGTTTGCAGAATTCACAATAATGTCCTCGATTATTTTTTACACCGTACTTATCGTACTGAAAAAAAGAATTAAGATCATAATAGCATATACCAACGCCCGTAAGACCTCTTATAGCATTTATGACCTCGGTAATTCCGTTTGCCGTACCATTCATTTTTATCACCTCTTTTTGAATATTATATCATATAAAAATCACCATGTCAACAAAATGTAAAAATTGTGCTAATAAAAGCAATCTCTCTCTCTTTACCTTTTTCGAATAAATCAGTATAATATAATTCGGAGGTGGTAAAATGATAAAATACAGTGTTGAAGCAGGCTGCTGTTTTTGCCAGGAATGCCAATATGTATGCCCCGTGCATGCTATTACTATGGATAAAAACGGCGCGCATATTGATCGTGAAAAATGTATCGGTTGTGGGAAATGTGCGAAAAATTGTGCATCCGAGGCAATCGTAAAAATTGAAAACTAAAAGGAGAACTGTAAGATGATTGATTTTAACGATGAAAAAATTATGGAAAAGGTAAAAGAAATCCCGTTTTACGGAGATTATGACGTGGTTGTTGCCGGCGGTGGAGTTGCGGGATTTGGCGCGGCTGTTGCCGTTGGAAAAAGAGGATACCGAGTTCTGTTAATTGAGGCAACCTCGGCGCTCGGAGGACTTGCTACCATGGGACTTGTCAACATTCCTCTTGACTTTGTTTCCGGCATTGGACGAGAGATGATGGATGAGCTCGAAGCCATTGAGGGACATTGGCATAGAAATACCAATATTGAAAAACACAAGCTCGTCCTCGACCAAATGGTAAAGAAATACGGTGTTGATGTACTGCTTGTAACCAGCGTTGTTGACGCGGTAATGGACGGAAACACCTTAAAGGGAGTTGTCATTCAAACAAAGACAGGGCGCAAATACATATCTGCAAAGCGCTTTATTGATGCCACAGGCGACTCCGACCTCGCATATTATGCAGGCGCAGAAACCGAAAGCGGACGCCCAGAGGATGGTATGAGTCAGGCTTGCTCTTTGGAATTTATTCTCGGCGGTGTCAACTGGGAGGCATACCAAACATCCGAACTGAAGAAGAACGATCCCAAGTGGCTAAACATGATTAAGGAGGATCTGGCAAGCGGACTGCTGCCTTATGAATCCGACAACCACCTCAACTGGATAACCCACGTGCCGGGCAGACCTCAGAATTGCGGCATGGATGAGGTCAGTATATGCTTTGTTCATTCAAGAAAGTGTTTTCCTTTGGACTGCAAAGACCTGACGCGTATGTATTTTGAGGGCAGAGAGCAGGCAACCATGCTTGCCGAATACATCAAAAAGAGGGTTCCCGGCTTTGAAAACTCCTTCCTTACCACCACAGCAAGCTTGCTTGGTGTTCGCGAGAGCAGGCGAATCGTCGGAGAATATCGTCTGACCGCTGAAGACATTGCATTCTGCCGTAAGCACGATGACGTAATCGCGATCTCAAACCACGGTTACGACATTCACAATTTTGAAGAAACAGGTAACATAAAATGGGCACCCATTATGCTCAACGGTGAACTGCAATATGTGATCAGCAATTCCGGCGGATTCGGAACTACAACACAGCCTCCCGATGGAAAACCGGTCGTCAACGCAAAAGGTCAGACGGCGGAATTTGCCGAATTTGAGCCAAACAGAACATACGATATTCCCTATCGTTGTCTGGTTCCCGTTCGTGTGGAAAACCTTCTCGTGGCAGGAAGAAACCTCTCCTCCGACGTATATGCGCAATCAGGCGCAAGATTAATCCTTTGCTGTCTTTCTATGGGCGAGGCGGCAGGTGTCGCAACCTGCATCTCCCTTGCTGAAGATATTACACCCAGAGAAATCAACGTAAAGGCACTTCAAAGTGAATTGATAGCTACGTGCTGTAACCTCGGTCAAGCGATGAGGGAAATAAACGGAATATCGGAAATATCCATCTCCCATGATGATAAATATCCAAATCCCGAATACAAAGAAAAGAAAAAGGTAGTGGTTCAAAATAAGGTCACTGAATTTACAAGAAAATAACATTTAAATGTGAAAAAATCGTTAAATATTGTTGCCCTTTATTGACCACACTCGTGAGCGGCAGCCCTATCATTCAGAACGGTAAGCTTATAGGTGCTGTAACCCACGTGCTGATCAACGATCCTACAACGGGATACGGAATTTTTATTGAGAATATGTTAGCTCAAGCGCAGATGCCGCAGGCAAGGGCGGCGTAAAAGCGGACGCGCCATGCGCGTTCCTACAAAAGTGTATCCGACACCGTAGGGCGACCATCGGTCGTCCGCAAAAGAAAAGGCAATATCATCGAAAATCGGTGATATTGCCTTTTTGACGTTTTAGTTTTCCTTGTTGGTATATTCTTCCTTGGTGCAGCAGTTTTCGATCTCCTTTGCGACCGCCGCTTCCTTTTCCTTGGCGCGAGCCTCGGCGTGAGCCTTTTTCGCGAGCTCGATCTTTTCCTTTACGGTCTTGATATCTTCCTTGAGCTTGTCGATAGCTATAATAGTCTCGGATATTTTGTCTGCTAATTCCTCGTCGTTCTTTAACTGCTGATAAGTAAGCTTTCCAAGTGCCTTGAACTGATTGTCAAGCTTTGCTTTAAGTGCCGCGAGCTTTATGCGCATCGAGGTGATATCCGCGATCTCCTCGGTTCTTTTTTTTGCCTTAGTAGCGAATGCTCCGACCTCTGTTCTGATCTCATTCCAAGTTGCCATATTTGCCTCCCGAATAATTATTTACAATATCATTATACAATAAAAAAGCAAAATTGTAAACAGTATAATCAAAAGTAGAATAAAATTTTTATTTTTACAGAAAATAATTTCAAGAAAAAACGATAGGCGGACAAAATTATGCATATGAACAAAGAGCAATATAAGAGATTCGTGCGCTCGCACGGGAAGAAAAGCCCCGTGGCAAAGAACTGTGTGCACGCATTCCTCATCGGTGGCTTGATCTGTACTGTCGCGCAGGGCTTTAAGAATATCTATCTTGAGCTTGTCGGACTTTCGGAGAAGGATGCGGCGGCGCTGACCTCGGTTACTATCTGCTTTATAGCCATTACGCTTACGGCGATCGGAGTTTTTGATAAGATCGCAAAGTTTGCGGGCGCGGGCACGCTCGTGCCCATCACGGGATTCGCAAATTCGGTCGCGTCGCCCGCGATCGACAGCAAGGCAGAGGGATTTATTCTCGGAGTGGGCGCAAAGGTATTTACCATAGCGGGCCCCGTGCTGTTTTACAGCACGGTCGCAGGCGCGATATACGGGGTTATTTATTATATTTATCTCGTCGTAACGGGGTGAAGCTAAAAAAGACACGTTCAATAGTGTTGTACCCCAAAGGACAGTTTTTATAAATACGGTATATCTCAAAAGAGGTATGCCGTATTTTGCGTTTGCGGACACAAATGCAGTGCTTGTCAGGGCAATTGACAAGTCATAGGTGAACAAAAAAGGCTCCCTTGTGTAAAGGGAGCTGTCAGCGAAGCTGACTGAGGGATTGTCTTTCACGCTTTGCGTGAAGCCACGAACTTTTCAAGTTCGTGATTTACAGCCGCACAAAAATGTTGTGCCAATCCCTCCGTCACGCTGACGCGTGCCACCTCCCTTTACACAAGGGAGGCTTTTGTCGCTTGACATTTCAATATTTCTCGACAAATTGGAATTTACTTTCTCCAATGGCTTACCACATGGTGATATATATTCTCGTTAAAATCAACAATATAGTCACGATGCTCTTCAAATGACAGATAATAAGCATCGATCGTTGCTATACCAAGTTTCAATGCCTTTTGTAATCTATGGTTGCCATCAATTAGCTTGTCTATATTTTCTGTTAGATTGACAATAATTAGAGGCTGAGTGATTTCGGTAGTCATAGCATATTCTTCGTTTCCGTGAAACGGATTGTTTAGAGCAAGAAGCTTAACATCGAATGTTCTTATTCTAAACTTTTCAATATCTTTGAGGATCTTTTCGATGTCCCACATTATAGATCCATATTCATTACCAATCTGATATTTTTGCTCCATATTCGTTCCTCGTCAAATTCTTATTTATCTGTCTGACTTATTCAAGTTTCACTTTTGTTTATCAGATAAATCAGGTTTAGTCCCTATTCCTATTATAACACAAAAACCGCAGAAAGTCAATCTGCGGTTTCTGTTTTTTCTGTCGGTAGGTAAAACTGTCCTTTAGAGTGAAGCACTATCTGAACGTGTCTTTTTTTGTGGATCTTTTACCCATATATAACGCTGTCGGTAAACTCGTCTTGGAGCTTTGCGGCGTTTTGATTTTTATGGCTGAGCAGCCATTCGAATACTTCGGGGTTGTTATAAGTATCGGTCCAGGCGTCGTGTCCGTTTTCGGGATAGACGGTAAGCTTTGCACAGCCTCCGCGGCGATTGGTTTCGGCAACCATTCGTTCGGACTCAGCACAGAGCACGCAGCCGTCCTTTGCGCCGTGGAATGCCCAGACGGGAACGTTCGCAAGTCTGCCCGTGTTCCAAGCCATACCGCCGCCGCATATCGGGACTATCGCGGCAAAGGCGTCGGGAATGCTCATAGCAAGCTGCCAGGAGCCATATCCGCCCATGCTTGCGCCTATTGCGTATACTCTCTCGGTGTCAACGTCATCTCTCTTATATATGCTTGCGACAAGACGCTTCAGCGTGGGCATAAAATCATACCACGTTGTGTTAACGTGCGCCTGAGGAGCTATGGAAATGAAGGGGAAGCCCTCGCGCGCATACGTTATTTTGAAAAACGGATTGTTCGCAAGCTTTTCGGGATCGGTTCCTCTCGAGCCCGAGCCGTGTAAAAACAGAAGCACGGGATATTTTTTATTTGCCTCATATCCGTCGGGATATGCCGTAACGAGTGAAAGCTCTTCAAATTTTGAAAATTCAGTTTTCATTTTATCCTTGTCCTCATTTCAGCGTTTTTACGAATTTGTCTATCCTTTCAAGCGCTGCGGTTATATGCTTGATCGAGTAAGCGTAGGATATACGTGCAAAGCCCTCGCCGCCGGGTCCGAATGCCGTACCGGGAATGATAGCGCACTTCTGCTCGTAAAGCAATCTGTTGCAGAACTCGTCGCTCGTGAGTCCGAATTTGCCTATATAAGGGAATATGTAGAACGCTCCCTCGGGCTCAAAGGAATCTATTCCGATATCCTTGAGTCCGTTATAGATGTAACGGCGGCGGCGATTGTATTCGTCGACCATCATCTTGACGTCCTCGTCTCCGTTTCTGAGTGCGTCGATAGCGGCAAACTGCGCGGTAGTGGGCGAGCTCATTATGCAATATTGATGGATCTTGAGCATCTGCTCGGTCATAGGTGCGGGAGCGCACAGGTAACCCAAACGCCAGCCCGTCATCGCGTATGCCTTTGAGAAGCCGCTGACGATGACCGTTCTCTCGCGCATTCCGTCAATAGAAGCGATCGAGCAATGGTCCTTGCCGTAGGTCATCTCGGCGTAAATCTCGTCGGAAAGCACGAGGATATTGGTATCGCGGAGTACTGCTGC
>JAFXHA010000040.1 GCA_017536635.1 Clostridia bacterium | reverse complement strand
CTATATCCCGTCCGGCGCTCTCGGTCTCGTATTCGAGATAGGTCGTTGTGCGCACTCCGAAGGGCAGATCTCCAAGCCCGAAAAAATTGAAATATCTCTCTATATTTATTTTATCACAACTTGCATATGAATTTCTACTGTTTCCAAAAAAATTTACTTCTTTTTTAAAGAAAATCAAGCTTTTTTGCACTTTTTTTGCTCCAGTGTACACTTTTTTCGTGTAAGTGAGGGGGATCTCGACGTGAATATCCTTTTCGCACCTTGCAAATATCTTGCCGCGCGCTCTTGTGTAGCGCAGTCCGCTAAAGGCGCTTGAATCGTATATTCCACCGACAAGAAGCTGTCCCTCGCTGACCGCGTCGCCGAGGGCGACCGACAGATTGCCGTGTATCTCCTCAATGCGCTCGACGGTTCCGTTTGCGTTTGATACCAGATTGGATGCTGTAAGCTTTGAGCCGTCGACCGAAGGGTGCGCTTCCTTTATTTCGACCGTCGCCACCGTGCCGCGAATATTTATGCTCAGCCAGGCAACGTCGCTCGACGACATCAGCACCCGATTTTCGATGACCGAGGTCTCGACGTCGCTCTTTTTCATACCGATACAGATGCCGTTTTCCTCAAGCAGCGCCATAACCTCGCTCTGCGTGAGCCGTTGATTGCCGACGATGCGTATATCCCACAGCACTCTGCCCGAGAAAAATATCATAAGGCAGGCGCAGATAAATCCGAGGGTGAGACCTAACCGCTTTGCCGAGAAAAAGTGTGAGCGGATAAAGAGTGGCAGACCGTGCTCAACGCGGTCGTGCAAGGTAATGCCGTATCGCTTTGCGGCAAAAAAGAGGTTTTGGCGAGAGAGTGCGGAGCATACGAAAAAGGCGCGATTGACGCCGTCTGGCGAGCTTTTATAGCCCTCACTTCTGCAAAATATGCCAAGGGCAGAGCAAAGCTCGATAAATCGCGCCGCTTGCTCCTCGCTAACCGAGAATCGCGTGTATCCGACAAGAGACAAAAAAGGGTGGAGCATCAGCATATCTCCTTGAAGGAAAGGTCGTTTATCAGTCCCTCTATCTCGATAGAGCCCGTTGAGTACGCGCTGCAAAACAGACGCTTACCGCGAATATCAAGCTCGCCTCTCTGAGTTCTGAGACGCACCTCGTCGGGCGAGTATGAGATGATACGACACGTACCGCGAACCGTTATTTTGTGCTGCCCGCGTATTTCTATGAGATTATCGCGCTCCGAAATATCGGGCTGAATATCGAGCGATTTGCATAGCCTCTCGCGCAGGCTGATCTTCTCGCTTTTACCGTTTTTTTGCTTTGACATATATGCTCCCGTCTGCCGAATCGGCATATTTTTGATAAGATTTCAGTAAAATACTTTGTATAGTTTATGACGGGGGAGAGTGTGAAAATGACAGAACGGATAGTGCTCGGAAAAGAAAAAAGTCTTGATCATCAAAAAAAGCTCCCGTGGAGCTTTTTGAAAAAATGTTGCTTTGCATATATGTCGGTCTTTATGCTATTGCTTTTCTTCAAGCGTCCGACCGAGACGGCAGAGTGGGTAGAAAGAGGTCTTTCGGTGTGCACACAAAGGCTGATACCGTCGCTTTTTCCGTTTATGGTCGTGTCTGCTCTCCTGCTGTCAAGCGGTGTGGGCGAATGGCTCGGGAAAATATTCGCAAAGCCTTTCGGCGCGCTTTTCGGTGTAGGATCGCAGGGCGCGGCGGCACTGCTGCTCGGCTGGCTCTGCGGCTTTCCGATCGGCGCAAGATCAGCATCAAGCCTTTACAGAGACGGAAAGATCTCGGATGCGGAGTTCGAGAGGATAGTCTGTATCTCGGGCACGCCGAGTCCTGCGTTTCTTATAAACGTCGCGGGCGCGTCGATGCTCGGCGACAGAAAAAAGGGAATAGCGCTTTATATTATCTGTCTGCTTTCCTGTGTTACGGTGGGTATTTTTATGAAAAGGATTTGCGGTGCCGGGCGTGAGTACGAGGCGCCGAGCCGTAATACGCGAAAGATCGGCTCGATAGCGCAGATATTTACGCGCGCCGTTACCGATTCGACGACGGGAATGCTGTGCGTGTGTGGGTTCGTGGTGTTTTTTTCGGCATTTGTCGGCGCGCTTGACGGATATATAACCTCTGTCATAGGAAAGACCGCCGCCGCTGATGCCGTGTTCGGATTCTTTGAGATAACCGTGGGGCTCTCGCGCATCACCTCGTCGTCAATGTCTGCCGGCGTAGTGTTCGTGATGTGCGCTATGGCATCGGCCTGGTCGGGACTCTCGGTTCATTTGCAGGTTATAAGCCTTTGCTCCGAGACGGTGTTCCCGATATCCAAGTACTTTCTCGCAAATCTTGCAAAAGCCGCTGTCGGCGCGATCCTTGCTCTTGCATGTCTGCCGATCTTACATATTCTCTGATGGAATTGGCATCGGGGGCAAAGAGATCCCACCAAGAAGATCTTCAAACACCCTCTCTGTCGGGAAATTTATCCGTGCGCCCATTACGTGAAGCACGCGCAGGGAAGCGTAATTATAGGTCGAGAGCGGGCGATCGAGCGCATCGTCGGAATGAGCGCATACAAGTATCTCGCCGCCGTCAAAGCCGCTGATTATCAGCGTGTGATAAAAATCTCCTGTGGAATTCGCAAGCTGAACGACGTCGCCCACCTCGATCTGCCGCATATTCCTTGCGAGCATAGCAAAGGGGCCTATGCCGCCGTTTGCGTCGGCAAATTCGGGAATACCGATAAGAAAATCATAAAGCGATTCAACGCTTGACCAAGCGGGCGCGCGCTCAGCCTCGGAGATATAGTACCAGCCGTAAGTCTGCGTATAGTTCATAACCGGCGCGCCCGCGAGTATGCATTGAGACACGAAATTCGTGCAGTTTCCGCCGCGCCCTGTGAAATCCGTAAAGAGAGGATTTCGTGAGAGCGCCCACCGCCGCGCGTATTCGACCGCGCGCGCACGGTCGTAAGGAATATCTATGAGCAAAATAACACCTCCAAAATTTTCGTTAGTACAGTATATGCGGCGGAGAGTTGTTTTGCAAACGAAAGATAGGTATCAGGGTTGCGCCAAAAACGGCTTGCTGCGGCAGTCGTATTTCAAGCAGAGTGCACCCTTATAGCCGATCTCGTGCGCGACCAGAAACAGCGCGATGAGCTTATGGCTCGGGCGGTAGTAATACAGCGTGCGTTTTTTGCCGTTTATCGTAAGCTCCTCACCGGATATTACCTTCAGCGTTGTCAGGTCATCTATAACGTCCGGAATTTTATCCTCGGATATCTCGCATTCTTTTGCGAGGACCGCGCCCTCAAAAACGTAATCCTTTTCTCTGCGAAGCAGATATACCAGCGCCGTCATAGTGTCCGAGGACGACAGCGCCCGAAATATGCTTTGAATAGAATCTCTGTCCTCAAGAAAATGACCGAAATTATCTTCGGGCGTGGGAAATATCGAGAAAAACGGCTCTTTTCCGTTGGATATGAGCGTAAAGCCGTTATCGTCTGATACCCATGAGGAATTGTTGTGTTTCTTTTTTACGTCGTCGGGATCGTATGTTCCTTCTTCTTTTTCTCTTGTACGGGCATAAAACAGCCCTTTTTCTATCTGCCAGCAGATATCGCGTGCGACGTTGAAGCGCGCGGCTGCTTCGGTGTTGTATAATAGGCTCATAATGCGATGAGCCGTGTCCGCAATATAGACCGAATCATTGCCGAAAAGCTCGTCAAGTGAAACTCCGAGTTGATTTGCCAGCGGAATGAGCAGAGCTCCATCGGGATATGTGTCGCTCGTTTCCCATTTTGATACCGCTTGCGAAGAAACACCGAGTGCCAGGGCGAGCTGCTCCTGTGTTAGATTCCTTTCTGCGCGAAGCCGCTTAATGTTCTGCGATAAGCTCATATTTTGCCCCCTATCATTTTGCATCCGTTGCTAAGGTCGTATGAATAAGCCTTCCTTCCGCACATATGCTCATATGCGAGAGTTATTAGCGACAGGATCATGCCGTCGCCAAAGCATTCGTATATCTTTGCTTCACCCTCGGCAAGATGCGCAATTACCCGGCGACATTCGCCGACAGAGCAAAATTCGTCAAGAATAGCAGTAACTCTTTTAAGCTCAACTCCCGTGTTGACTGAGATATATTCTGCCGTAAAGCTTTCGGAGCAGGCAGATGAGTGTATGAAATAAAGCACGGAGAGTGCGCTTTCATCGCTCAAAAATTTAAAAAGGCGCACTGTTTTTTGCTGTTTTGAAGGATCCTTCATCCATTCGGAATCGGACGGGTTTCTAAGCAGCATTACCGCTACGTTTACGTCCTTGGAGCTTGAAACGAATTCAAAAAAATCGCGGTTTGCTATTTTAAATCGGCTATAAGGCGAAAAATCCTGAGGAAAGGCATCGGTGCGTTCGCCGGTGCCCTTAGTGGCAAACTTATTCATTGTTGCCGGAATGATCGAGCGAACCAGATCAAACGCCTTTATTGCCGATTCTCCTCGGTCAAGACTTTTAAAGATGCTGTTTAACGTATCCTGAACCTCGCTCGGATCGCTTTGCGAGACGCCGAGCAGAGAATCGGTGCTGATGTTGTATAACTCTGCAAGCTTTATCAGCATTGTAAGATCGGGCTCGGATATGCCGTTCTCCCATTTTGAAACCGTCTTGTCGGATACGCCAAGACGCGTCGCCAATTCCTTTTGCGTGAATCCTTTGGCACTTCTCAGCTCTGTCAGCCTATCTGATATTTTGTATTCCTTCATAAAATCACCTCTCGAACAGTTTAAGCTTGTAATTATATTATAAACTAAACCAACGGTGGAGTCAATAGAAGGATTATTGGAAAATTCTCCGTTTTGGAGAGTTTACGCTTATCGTTTATTCACTTTCTTTTGCCGCCTTGGAATACGGGCAGCCGCAAAAATTCTGTCTGTAAAGATCAAAGATCGCCGAGAGCTCGCAGGAGCGCTTGTAGCCGTTGCGCTTTTTAAAGTCCGAGAAAAGATACGGTACACCGTAAAGCTCGGAGAGCTCGGCGCCGATAGAATTCAGCTTTTGCGCATTCTTGTAGGGACTTACCGAAAGCGTGGTGCAAAAATAGTCAAATCCGTGCTCGCTTGCGTATCTTGCCGTATCGGAGAGTCGAAGCTTGTAGCATATCTCGCAACGAATATCTCCCTCGGGGAGCTTTTCGTAGCCCCGTGAGAGCGCAAAGAACACGTCGGGCTCGTACTTACCCTCTGCTATCTTTATTTTCCCGATTCCCTCTGCCGCTTCCTTTGAGATCACGTCGTACGTGCTCATCTCACGTATAAGTCGGTGCAGCTCGGCAAGACGGAAATCGTACTCCGATTGCGGATATATGTTGGGATTGTAAAAGTAAAGCGTGATGTCAAAATAGAGCGCGAGCTCCTCGATGACTGCCGACGAGCAGGGAGCGCAACAGGCGTGTAAAAGAAGCCTCGGGCGAGCGCCGCTTGCCTGCAGATCAGCAAGAGTTTTGTCGAGGATCAATCTGTAATTTACGTTCATCTGCCTTTGCCCCCTCGCTTATTGCTTTTTGCGGCAGGCTTTTTGCCCGGCGTGCCGCGTTGGCTCTTAGCGGCAGGCGTTCTCTGCACCTTTGCAGATGCGCGAGGCTTGCCGTGCGGCGCACTTTCGGGACGGACAAGGCAATTCTCGCCAAAGCCGATAAGATCGGTCCTGCCAAGCTTTACGAGCGCCTCGCGCACGAGCGGTGCGTTCTCGGGGCGGTTGTATTGCAGCAGGGCTCGCTGGAGCTGCTTTTCGTGATAGTCGGTCGCAACGTATACGGGCTTCATATCAAGCGGATTGATGCCCGTCTTGAACATTACCGTCGATGCGGTTCCGGGCGTGGGATAATAGTCCTGAACCTGCTCGGGCGCGTATTTGTCGCGCTTGAGACAGAGCGCAAGCTCGAGCGCATCCTTGAGCGTTGAGCCGGGATGGCTTGACATAAGGTAGGGAACGATATACTGCTCCTTGCCCGCTTTTTTCGTAATGTCAAAGAATTTGCGGCGGAACTGCTCGTACACCTCGAAATCGGGCTTGCCCATACAGCGAAGCACAGCCGACGAGCAATGCTCGGGTGCGACCTTGAGCTGACCGCTGACGTTATCGCGGACGAGCTTTTCAAAGAATGCGGGGTCTTTATCAAGGATCAGATAGTCGAATCTGATACCCGATCGGATAAATACCTTCTTTATCTTCGGTATCTTTTCGACCTCTTCGATGAGCTTCAGGTATTCCGAGTGGTCTACCTCAAGATTTTTGCAGGGCGTGGGCGCGAGGCACTTGCGCGACAAGCAAACGCCGTCGGCGAGCTGCTTTTCGCACGCGGGGTAACGGAAATTTGCCGTCGGGCCGCCGATGTCGTGGATATATCCCTTGAAATCGGGCATCTCGGATATGAGCTTTGCCTCGGCGACAACGCTTTCTATGCTTCGTGAGCGTACCGTTCTGCCTTGATGGAATGCGAGCGCGCAGAAATTACACGCGCCAAAGCAGCCGCGATTGTGTGTGATGGAGAATTTTACCTCGCTTATAGCGGGAACGCCTCCGTCCTTTTCGTAGACGGGGTGATAGGTGCGCATATAGGGCAGGGAATAGACCTTGTCCAGCTCCTCGCGCTCAAGCGGAAACATAGGCGGATTCTGCACGAGCAGCTTGTTGTCGTATATCTCGACGATTGCTTTTCCATTTATGGCGTCCTGATTTTTATACTGTATGCCGAACGTCTCGGCGTATTTGCGGTCGTTGGATTTCAGCTCGTTGTAATCGAAGGTCGCGGCGACCTCGAAGTTTATTTTATCCTCGGGCTTGCAGAGATACACCGTGCCGCGCACGTCGCGGATCTTTTTGATCGGTATTCCTCTGTCAAGGAGCTTGGCAATGCGGAGCAGAATATTCTCGCCCATTCCGTAGGTCAGAATATCGGCGCGAGAATCGACGAGTATCGAGCGGCGAATGGTATCCGACCAATAGTCGTAGTGTGCGAATCGGCGCAGAGATGCCTCAAGTCCGCCGATAATTATCGGCACGTCGCCGTACGCCTCGCGTATGCGGTTGCAGTAGACGATAGTTGCTCTGTCGGGACGGAGCCCCATTTTTCCGCCGGGAGAATAGTAATCGTATGAGCGTTTTTTCTTTGACGCCGTGTAATGCGCCACAAGCGAATCTATATTTCCTGCGGTAACGAGAAAGCCGAGCCTCGGCTTGCCAAAGCGCTTGAAATCCTCACAGCTCTTGTAATCGGGCTGAGCGAGAATGGCAACGCGGAAGCCCGCGTTCTCAAGCACGCGCGATATGATGGCAACGCCAAAGGACGGGTGATCGACGTAGGCGTCGCCCGTTACGTATACGAAATCGGGGCGATCCCAGCCGAGTTGCTCCGTTTCTTTTTTAGTTATAGGAAGAAATCCCCGATCCATATCTGTCTCCTTAAAGTTTCATTATTATAATTATATCATAAAATACGACAGACTGCAAGGGAAATCTATTACCAAGTAAAAAATAAACTGCCGCGGAAAATCCGCGGCAGTATTTATTGACTTTTACCTTTTTTTCTCTATTCCGAAAAATTTTCTGAGCAGAGGAGCGAGAAACGTGGGTGAGCGCAGAAGCACTATCTTCATAAAAACCTCCCGAAGACCTGTTAATGATTTTTCCACAGTAAAAGTATTCCCGCCGCAACGATGACCGCGGCTTCGATAAAGGCAAGAAAATATCCCGGTAGCAGAAAGGAGAGAAGTATTCCCGCGCCAAAGCAGATAACGGAGATAGCGACGAGCCGCCGCATATTTATCCTGTACATTGTTCCACCTCCTGCTAAATTTTATTGCCTCTTATTAAAATATATGCGTCTTTAATCTTAAAGGTTCGCATATAAATATAGTCAAAGCAGAGGTGGGATTTATGAATGCGTTTTGCGGTGCGGTGGATTATAAGAGCTCGACGGTGGATTTTGAGCTGCTGAAAAGAATGAGCATATATCTGGGCGGTGGCAGAGATAGGCTTCTTTGCGCGGGAGTGTTGCCCGGATGTGCTGTCGTTTGCTCGGGTGAGGCGGGGACCGATGCCTTTCAGCCTGTAATACGGGAATGTGGCGGTCGAAAATATATGTCGGCGGCGCTGTCAGACGGCGAGGCTGCGCAGATGACCGAGGGCGCATATCTTGCCGAGTCGCTGATCGAGGGGTATATCGGCGGGGGAATGAGTAGCCTGGAGCGGCTCTACGAAGGGGTCTGCGCGGTGATATTTGACGGAGCGTTTGGTGAGACCGTGCTGATATCTGACAGAGGCTCTCATCAGTCGATATATTATACCCTGCAGGGCAGCGCGATGTATTTTTCAAGTGAGCTGCGGGCGATCTTGTCGGTCATTGAGACCTTTGAGGGAAGAATAAAGGTCGACAAGGACGCATTGCGGCGGCACGTAATGCTGCCAAACGAATTCTTGGGAGAGAGGCTGTTTTCGGGCGTGAGGTGTGTTCGCTCGGGCGAGGGAATAATTTTTTCGGGCTTTGGCATATCCGAGTTCAGAACCGAGGGAATGGACAAAGGCGAGGACGGTCGTGTGTTCTCGGGCGCCGTACCGATACGCACGGACGAGGGCAGAGATGTTTGCGCCGAAGCCGAGGCGATGCTCGACCTGTTCGGATATCCGCAGTTTGACATTTATATGCCGTCGCTTATAGAGCGGCTTGAGAGGGCGCGCTCGGCGGGCTCGGGGAGAGGTCGGGTGATGCTTGAGGGAATACCCGCGAGATCTGGACTGACTCAGCGTTATCTTCACGAGCGTGCGAGAGTTATCGGCAGAGCTTATGGAATATCGGTGCGCTCGGATATATGTGTCGGGCGCGAGAAGGCATCGGGCGATACTTTGTACATCCTTCGCGCGAAGCGACGGCTTGAGGGAATGTTGAGCCGTGAGCTCGAAAATGAGCGGTGCGTGCTCTACGAGCTTTTTGATCCAAAGGTGCTTCGCTCATTCTGTCTGCTGAAGCAGGAAAAAAATATACCCGCAAGAGTTCGCCTTGCGGGTATGCTTTACCAGACTGTCCGTTGGTTTGAAAAATATAATATTTCCTTTTAGCTTATCGGCTTATTCTGCGCTCTCCACGATAAACGCCTTGCCACGCTTGATCGCGATAAGCGCGCAGTTGCCGACTATCTCGTTTGATACGGCAAACTGAAAGGCGCGCTCTATCTTGGCGTTTTTCAGCGGATACTTGCAGCCCTCGATCTCAACGCCGCGCAGAACGTCGGATACGGCGATGATAGAAAGATATTTGTAATGGCTTTTAGGTATCAGCGCGCTTGATGAATCTATGTAACGAATGCGATTGAAGCCGTCGGTCGCTACCGCGTGAATATGCTTGCTCCAGAGATCCTCAAGGATAGAGAGATTGGAGAGCGTGTGATCAAGGCGTCCCGAAAGTCCGCCGATGATAACGATATCGTCAGCTCCGCGCCGTATTGCAGTCTCGACCGCGAGCTGCGTGTCGGTGAAATCCTTTTCGGCGGGAACCTCAAGCGTTTCGATGTCGCCTTCCGGCTTTTTGCCTATCGAATCGAAATCACCGAGCAGTATATCGGGCTTTTCACCGAGAGCGACAGCATTCGCATAGCCCGAATCGGCGGCGATCTTGAGATCCTCTCCCTTCGGGTGCTCGGTGATGAATTGCTTATTTATTTTTCCGCCCGTGTAAATAAAAGCTCTCATATTTTTCTCCGTAATATCAGTCCCATTTTTTTCTGTTTTTTAAGATGTCGTAAAGCTCTACGTAGCTCTCGTGTCTCGATCTCGGTATTCTGCCGTCCTTTACCGCCTCAACTATCGCACAGCCCTCTTCCTTGGTGTGAGAGCATTTCGTATATCGGCACATACCGATGTATTGATCAAATTCACGCATAGTGTAGACGAGGTCGTCCTTTTCAAAAAAGTCGAAACGGTTGAAATCAAGCAAAGAGAATCCCGGGGTGTCGGCTATGTAGCCGCAATCCTCGGATTGCGACGTAGGGAAGAGCTCAACAGATCTTGTAGTGTGTCTGCCTCGCTCAATTTTGCGGCTTATCTGTGCGGTCGAGAGATCGAGCTCGGGGAAAAGTCGGTTGATCAGCGTCGACTTTCCAATGCCTGAGGCGCCCGCAAAAGCGGCGGTCTTGCCTACCATATTTTTCTTGATAAAGGTCTCTATCTCGCCCACTCCCGTATCTTCCTTTGCCGAGAGGCAGAAGCAGGTGATTCCGCAGCGTTCGTAGATGTCCTTTATTCTGTCCGCCTCTGCTTTATCAAGCTCGCATTTTGTAACCACGACCACGGGCTCGATTCCGTTGTGCTCGGCGATACATATCAGCTTATCCGCGGTTGAGAGTATAGGCGTGGGAGCTGCCGCCGCCATGGTAACGAACAAAAAGTCGAGATTTGCCATGGGCGGACGGATAAGGGCGTTTCTTCGGTCGACTATCTCGTCTATAACGAAATCACTCTCGTCCTTTTGCTTTTTTGCGTTGCTGTCGTCAAGAGCAAGAACTACGTTGTCGCCCGAAAGCGGCGTCATATTATTATGTCTAAAGGAGCCTCTCGCGCGACAGCGAAGAGTCGTGCCGAAGAATTCCGAATCCTCGGAGCGCACCTTGACGGTATAAAGCCCACCAACTCCTTTTAAAATTTTTCCGCTTACAGTATTTTTCATAAAAACTTCCTTTTGATCTATGAGCTTATATAAAGGTCGACCGACGTGATCGACGATACTATCGGTGATGATGGTATAGGGGATTGCGCTACAACCGTTCCCGACGGAGCACCGCTTGATACCGAGTATATGCTTCCGACGACGATGCCTACCTCGCGGAGCTTTGCGCTTGCTTGCTCGACCGTCATTCCGTAAAGGTCGGGAATAAGGTGCGACGAAAATCTGTCGCCCGCGCTTACGGTGAAGCTTACCTTTTCGCCCTCGGTCAGCTCGGTAAACGGTGCGGGGGATTGTGATATAACGCGCCCCGCGGGCAAGGCTGACGCTTCGTAAGAGATGTCTCCGACCGAAAGGGCACGGTCGGTTATTGCGCTAATGGCGCCCGATTCGGTAAGATTATAAAGATCGGGTACGGGAATAGAGGTTATTTTTTTGCCGAGGCTTACATGCAGAGTGAGTATCTCACCCTCGCGTATTTGCGCGGGGGCGGAAGGCACGGTCGAGATGATTCGCCCTGCTTCTACTGTTTCCGAGTGCTCTCTGATTATTTTTGTGATGACCTCGTTTTCACGCAGGGTGATGAGCGCTTCGCGCTCGCTTTTTCCCACAAGATCCTCTACCTGATAGGTCTTTGTTCCAAGGCTGACCTTCAGCGAGATGTTCGGCAGGGGAGAAGCGGCGTATTGCTTTTTTACTACTCCGCTTGACGGATATTGTCCGATGACAGTACCCTCGGCGTGCTCCGAGCTGTAATCGTAGGTTACCGAGAAATCTGCGCGGTCGGAATAAAGCTCCTCAACGTTATCAAAGCTTTGCCCAACGAGCTCGGGTATCACGAACTCCTCGTAAGGCAGAAAATATCTTGCGAGAAGCGCGGAGCCGAGTGCGAATGCCGATACGAGAGATACGACGATAGCGGCGCAAAGCGCACCGAACAGCATCGAGATCGATCGCGGTCGCGACAGCGGCGCGAGCCTTTTAAGCAGACCCGCGACAGCCTTTCCTATTGCAAGGAAAATTTTCAGTATCAGCACACCGACGCCGACCGCAAGGTCGGCTATTTTCTTGAATGCTTTTTTCAGACGTCTTTTCTTTTGCTTTGGCGGAGCTTCCAGCTCGGCAAACTCAAACAGTGAGGAAAATCTTATCTCCTCTCCCGCGCGAGCGGCACTTTTTACTATTGCCTCGCGGTAGTAGTCGCTTCGGTGAGCCCGTAAGCGCTTATGCGTACGAGCGCCTGTGGCACCCGAGGGCAAAGCCCTGTCATTCAAATATATTTTTGATATTCTGAATCTCATAAATTCCCCCGAATAAAATATGTATCACTTATTCAGGGAAGAGGACTCAAGAATTCTTTTCGTCCTCGCGGCGAAGCTGACCGCAGGATGCGTTTATGTCGGCGCCGAGCGTACGGCGTACGGTAGCGCGGATGCCCTTCTTTTCGAGAACTGAGGCAAATGCCTCTACCGCCTTTTTGCCGGACGTGGCAAATCCACTCTCCTCGACGGGATTGACGGGAATGAGATTAACGTGTATGGGCATAGTTTCGGTCCTGCTGCGCAGATTTCTGTTTAGCAGATCGGCGAGCTCAAGCGCGTCCGAGATCGAGTCGTTCTTGCCTGCGATGAGGGTGTATTCAAAGGATATCCTTCTGCCCGTTGCCGCAAAATATTTTTTGCAGGAAGCAAGCAGAGCCGAGGTGTTCCATTTTTTATTTATCGGCATTATTGAGCTTCGTATTTCGTCGTTGGCGGCGTGAAGCGAAATGGAAAGTGTGATGGGCAGATCTTTTTTTGCGAGGATATCTATCTTGTCCGTTATTCCGCAGGTGGAAAGGGAAATATGTCGGTAACCGATATTCAGTCCGTCCTCGCAGTTCACGAGCTCCAGAAAGCGCATAACGTTGTCAAAGTTATCGAGCGGCTCTCCAATACCCATCATAACTATGTTGGATATACGCTCGCCCATATCCTTTGAGGCGGCGATGACCTGACCGAGCATTTCGGACGGGAGCAGATCGCGCACCTTTCCGCCGATGGTCGAGGCGCAAAAGGCGCAGCCCATACGGCATCCGACCTGCGATGATATGCAGATGGTGTTGCCGTGCTTGTATTTCATTACCACGCTCTCGACAGCGTTTCCGTCGCCCAGCGCAAACAGATATTTTACAGTTCCGTCAAGTGAGGAGACAAGCTTTCTTCTGATGCTTGGCAGCTTATATTCCGAGGTCTCGTAAAGCTTTGCCTTGAGCTTTTTGCCGATGTCTGTCATCTCGTCGGGCGAGGTGCCTCGATGAAGCTGAGTAAACATTTGCTTTGCCCTGTACGCAGGCTCGCCGAGCTCGCAAAGAAATTCGCGAAGCTCCTCAAAGGTCATTGAAAGCAGATCTGCTCGTGCGGCAGTTGTTTCGTTTTGAATCATATTCATACCCTTTTCAGTCTTGCAATGAAGAATCCGTCGGTGTGATGCTCGTCGGGAAGCAGGGTAACGTAGCCCTTTTCACAGATAAGATTACCTGATTTGAAGGGACTGAGCACAAACTCGGGGTGCTCGGCGAGGAATTTATTGATATTATCCTCGTTTTCTTCGGGGAATACCGTGCAGGTCGAATATACGAGCATACCGCCCTGCTTTACGTAGCGTGATGCATTGGAAAGAATATCGTACTGAATGGTCGGCAGCTGTGCGGATTCACTCGGATCCTTGTATCTGAGCTCAGGCTTCTTCGCGAGCACTCCGAATCCCGAGCAGGGAACGTCGCAGAGCACTCTGTCCGCCCTCTCGCTAAATTCCGGCAAAAATTTTCTTCCGTCGCATTCGGCGATCCTGATAATATCTATTCCCAGACGCTTAGCTCCCGATTCTATCAGCGAAAGCTTTTTTGCGTGCAGATCGAATGCGTATACCTCGCCCTTGTTGTTCATATTTATCGCCGCGCCGAAGCTCTTGGAGCCGGGGCAAGCGCAGATATCCATCACTATTTGGTCCTCGCGTGCCTCAAGCGCCTTTACACAAAGCTGGGACGCCTCGTCCTGAACGAAGAAGAAGCCGTCCTCAAATCCGTATGCCGAGCGTACGGAGCCGTGTATTTTTACCGCGTTTTTTGCGAGAGCACAAAGCTCTGCATCCTTTGCGCTTTGCATCCATTTCTGAGTGTTTGTCTTTAGAGTATTTATTCGAAGCGTAGTAGGTGGTGTTTCGTCAAACGCCGCGAGGATCGACGTCGCTCTTTCTTTTCCGTAGGCAGCGATGAATTTTTCACACAGCGCTTTACCTACGGAGAATCGCACCGAAAGATGCTCGGCGTAGTCATCCTCACTCGGATACGCTACTCCCTCGGAGCGCGTAAAGGCACGGAGTATCGCGTTCGCAAAGCCCGCGCTCTTCTTGGGGCAGAGCTCAACGCTTTCGTATATCGCCGCGTGCGCGGGGATCTTGTCAAGAAAGATGAGCTGATAAAGTCCCATACGCAGAGCGCAGAGAGTGGTAGCATCAATGGTATCGATCGGTCTGCTCGAAAGCTTTGCTATCTGATAATCAAGCGTTATACGCTTTTCGATCACTCCGTAAAACAGAGTGCAGGCAAGCGCCTTGTCGTGAGATGACATATAGCTGTTCTCAAGTGCCTTGTCGAGCAGGATGTTCGAGAAGCTGTTGTTTTTTTGCGCCTTCAGCAAAAGATCAAGCACGAATTTTCTCGCACCCGTTATTTCATTTATACTTATCTTTTTGTTTTTACTGTTGTTCATATTCACCTGTCATACGCTTTTTCGTATTTTTTATGAGTGATAAGGGATCTTTGCGGATCAGGGTAAAAGTATATCTCCAACGGCTATTTTTCTGCCGCGGATGTAGTCGGCGGCACTCATCTTGGATTTGCCCTCGGGAACTACTCTGAGCAGTCGTACTGAGCCCTGTCTGCACGCGACCTCTATGCCGTCGTCGAGAGAGAGCACCTCGCCCACGTTAGTATGCTCAGCTTTTTCGTCTGCAATCTCCGCCTCGACGATTTTAAGTATTTTTGAATCGGGCGTGTGAGTGAGGGCAAGCGGGAAGGGGGAAAGACCTCTTATCTTATTGTGTATCGTGAGCGCATCGGCGTCAAAGGAGAGCTTGCACTCTTCCTTCGTTATCTTTGCGGCATAGGTTGCGTCGGCGTCGTTCTGAACGGTTCGGATCGCCGTTCCGCGCTCGATCTTTTCAAGCGTTTTGAGCAGCAGAGACGCACCGCACTCGCCGAGCTTGTCGTGAACCGTCTCAAAATTGTCGGACAGCTCAATGCTTACCTCTGCCTTGTCGAGCATATCGCCCGTATCAATACCGTCAGCCATATACATCGTGGTGATGCCGGTTATCTTTTCGCCGTCGATTATCGCACGCTGCATAGGAGCCGCTCCTCTGTACTTGGGGAGCAGCGAGCCGTGAACGTTCACACATCCGTATCTGGGATATTCAAGCACGTTTGGGGGCAGTATCTTGCCGAAAGCTACGACAACTATACATTCGGGGTCGATCTCCCCGAGCAATGCTGCAAAATCATCTGTGCGAAGTGTGTTCGGCTGATATACGGGGATATTTTTCTCCTCGGCGTACACCTTTACGGGTGGGGGAGTGAGCTTGTAGCCTCTGCCCGAGGGCTTGTCGGGCTGAGTTACCACGCCGATAACGCTATGGTTACTGTTCTCCACGAGAGCTTTAAGCGAAAAGAGCGCGAAGTCGGGAGTTCCCATAAATAAAATCTTCATAAAGTATCTCCTTTCGGCGCTTTAGCTGTTTATCATTTCCTTGGCAATGTCGATATAGAGCTTTCCGTCGAGGTGGTCAAGCTCGTGGCAAAACGCTCTCGCAAGCAATCCCGAGCCGGTTATGTCGACGACCTCGCCCTTTCTGTTCATAGCTCGTACGGTAACGTGCATCGGGCGTTTGACGATGCCCCATCTTCCGGGTACCGAAAGACAGCCCTCTTCACCTTCCTGCTCGCCCGAATAAGCGATTATCTTGGGATTGATGAGCTCGATCAGTCCGTCATCGGGCGTCTCGATTACTACGATGCGGCGCAAAACGCCTACCTGAGGTGCTGCAAGACCTACTCCGTCAGCAGCGCGCATGGTTTCTGTCATATCGTTAAGAAGCGTAATTATTCTGGGGGTTATTGCGTCTACCGGACGGCACACCTTGCGGAGCGCATCGTCGCCGACCTTTACTATTTTTAATTTAGCCATTGTTTTCTCCTGAATTTTATATGTTTGAGGGGTTAAAATCGATAGAAATATTCATTCCCTTGGGGATGGAACGTGAGAAGAAGCAGAGCAGCTCCGAGAACATCGAGCGCGTGCGCTTATTCAGCGAGCACTTGATGATCATTCGCATTCTGTACTTGCTCTCGACCTTGTATACGGGTGCCTCGAACGGACCGTAAACGATGAAGGGGAGATCAGCGTATTTCGTTTTGATGGTTTCGGTGAGCTTTTCGGAAAGCATAGCGGATGCCTTTAGCAGCTCCTGCTCGTTTGATGACGATAGCGAGATCAGCGCTATGTCGCAGAAGGGAGGAAATACCAAAAGCTTTCTCAGCTTTATCTCGGTGTTGTAGAATTCCTCAAAATCCTGCCTGCACGCAAGCTTTATACACTCGCTGTCGGGATTGTTGGTCTGTATGACCGCAATTCCCGCCTTTTTTGCTCTGCCCGCTCTGCCTATGACCTGCGTGAGCATCGCAAAGGTACGCTCGGAAGCTCTGTAATCGTCTATGTGAAGCGACGCATCGGCAAGTAAAACTCCAACGAGAGTAACGTCGGGAAAATCGTGTCCCTTGGTTACCATTTGCGTTCCGAGCAGAACGTCAGCATCGTGATTTCTGAATTTCGAGAGCATTTGATCGTAGGACGACTTGTATATGGTGGTATCGGTGTCCATACGGATTATCTCGGCAAGCGGCAAAAGCTCGGATATCTCCTGCTCGATCCGCTGTGTGCCGTATCCCATACCCATAAGATGCTCGCTCTTACAGCTCGGACATACCGAGGGGAGCGGCGCTCTTCTGCCGCACCAATGGCAGGAGAGATATCCCTTTTCATATGAGCGCTTCGAGGTATGGTAGGTCATCGACACGCTGCAAACGGGGCATTTGATGACCTCTCCGCAGCTTCGGCAGCTTACGAAATTATTATATCCGCGTCGGTTCAGAAACAGTATCGATTGATCCTTGTTCTTTGTGTTTTTAACGAGCTTTTCGCACATAAGCGCGCTGAGCAGGGAAGGGTTTCCCGCCTTGGCTTCCTCGCGCATATCCACTACTACCGTGCCGGGAAGCGATGCGCCGCCGTAACGGTTTTTGAGCGTGATGAGCTCATACGCTCCCTCTTTCGCTTTTTTATAGCTTTCAAAGGACGGAGTTGCCGATGCCAGAAGCATCAGCGCGCCGTTGCGGTAGCAACGGTAACGCGCTACGTCGCGCGTGTGATATTTGGGATTCATATCAGATTTGTAGGTATGCTCCTGCTCCTCGTCGATGATTATTATTCCAAGATCCTTTACGGGCGCAAATACTGCCGAGCGTGTACCGATTATTACGTCGGCGTCTCCGCGCTTTATGCGCTTGTAGGTATCAAAGCGCTCGCCCGCCGAGAGTGCGGAATGGATTATAGCCACGCGGCGTCCGTAACGTGAGCAGAAAATTTCGAGCGATTGCGGCGTGAGCGCGATCTCCGGCAAAAGCAATATAACGCCCTTACCGCGCTCAAGCGTGCGATCGATTATCTTCATCATAACGCTGGTCTTTCCGCTTCCCGTAACGCCGTGAAGCAGAGCCGCCTTTGCCTCGTCGCAATCCGATAGCTCACAGAGCCTTTGGTATGCCGCGTTCTGCTCATCGTTGAGTACGACCTCTCGCGGCTCGGCTGTACTTGCTTCCTGCAACAGCTCAAGACCTCTGTCAATTGGGACTGATATCTTTGATATGAGTCCTTTATCGGTGAGCGCAGTGAGCTGTGCCTTTGTTGCTTCACACGCGCTCAGAAGCTGCTTTTCGTCCTCTCCGTCGGGTGAATCGGCTTCGGCAAGGTATGAAAGTATTGCCGCCTGCTTTTCGCTTCTAAGCTTTACGTCTCCCTCGCCCGCTACGATATCCTTGGCGCTTTGCGCGTCTATTGCGAGCGCGTAGCGCGACGCGGATTTTTCGGTTGCCTGCGTTATTTCAAAATCGCGTATTATAAGCCCCGCAGAGATAAGCTTTTTTATCGTGGGCTCGGTCGCGGGCCCGAATTTGCTTTTAAGCGTTGTCAGACGCGCGCTTCCCTTGGAGTATATGTATTCAAAAATGAGACCTGCGACCTCTTCGTCAGGCTTTGATGCGACGTCGGGCGCGGGGAAGAATACTTCCTCAAGCCTTGAAAGTGAAAAGACGGGGACTGCCGCCTTTACTGCGTCGCCTATCGAGCAGAGCGTGTGCTCCTTGAGAAATTCGCAAAGTCCGAGCATCTCGTCGTCAAGCGACATCATTTTGTCGCACAAAGACACTATGGGCTTGCATTCAACGCTCTTGTTATCCGCGTGCTCCTTGAGCGAGGTTACAATACCTATCTTTCTGCGGTTGGCAGTTCCGAAAGGCACGGCGACAAAATCGCCCCGAGTCAAGTCGGAGCGAAATTGCGGCGGGATAAAATAGTCGAATTCATTGTCTATGTGATACGGGGCGTCAAGAATATGGATACCTGCGTATTCTGACATAAAAATTCCTCCCGAATAAAATCAAAATCAGTTTTCTGCGGTCTCTTCCTCAGCAGATTCTTCAACCGAAGCAGTCTCCTCGACGTCATCGGTATCTTCAACTCTTACTATCTTGTAGGTTCCGTTGTGAATTCTGGTGATAGCATTCTTTACCGCCTTTTCATCGCGATATTCCTTGTTTATCATATTGATGAGGTTGCGGTCGGTTTCTTTATTTCCGGTTGCGGCCTTTTCTGCGGCCTCGCGCTGCTGAACGTACTCGTCCGTGATAAGACGCGCACACTTTGCGGTGGCGAGCGCAAGCTCGTAGCGGTTAAATTCGTCCTTGGTAAGCTGATCGATAGTAGGGTAAAGCATATTTATTCTCCTTTAATGAATGTTTTTAGTGATTTATTATGTAGATCGATATATTATTCGACAAAAAATATCGTCTTTATTCGTCCTTGCCTTCAGCAAGATAATTTTCGATTATTTTGGGATTACGCTTGGTCGAGGATATCTCGGCACGAACGATAGCGAACATATCGGCTGCCGCTTCCTTGTCGCCAAAGTCTCGGTTGTATATAACGTAATCGTATTCGCCTGCGAGCTGTATCTCCTCGCGCGCCTTTGCGAGTCTTGCGAGTATTTTGTCCTCGGTCTCGGTCGCCCTTCCGCGAAGCCTTGCTTCCTGCGTAGCGTAGTTCGGCGGAATGAGCAGTATCAGTACAGCGTCGGGATACATTCTTTTTACGTTCATAGCGCCTTCCATTTCAAGCTCAAGTATCAGGTGCTTGCCCGATGCCAGCACTTCCTCGGCTTCCTTGAGGGGTGTGCCATAGTAGTTTCCGCAGTATTCGGTATGCTCCAGCATCATACCCGAAGCTATTCGATCCAGAAAATCTTCCCTGGTAATGAAATGATAATTTACACCGTTTATTTCACCGGGGCGGGGAGCACGTGTGGTTGCGGAGACCGAATATTTGAAATCTTCGTTTTTCAGTACGTGCTTGAGCACCGTACCCTTTCCGCTTCCCGCGGGACCGGATACGACTATCAAAAGTCCTTTTTGGCTCATTACAGTTCCTCCTTGATGTCGTCCTCAACGTCGAGGCTGTCGAGACGGTTTGCGATCGTCTCCGATTGCACAGCCGAGAGAATGACGTGCTCACTGTCGGTAATTATCGCCGCGCGGGTCCTGCGTCCGCAGGAAACGTCAATAACTCTGCCGCTGTCCTTTGCGTCCTGAATGAGACGCTTTATAGGCGCGGAATCGGGAGATACTATGGAAACTATTCTGTCTGCGGCAACGATATTGCCGAATCCGATATTGATGAATTTCATATTTTTCTCCTCGCAGCGCTTATTCTATATTCTGTATCTGCTCTCGTATCTTTTCAATGTCGCATTTCATATCGACGACCAGCTTTGCGATCGCCGCGTTCTGACATTTTGAGCCTATGGTGTTGGTCTCGCGGTTGATCTCCTGGACGAGAAAATCAAGTCGTCTGCCCGCAGGCTCGTCTGCCGCAAGTATATCCTCAAAGCCATCGAAATGCGAATCGAGACGTACGAGCTCCTCATCGATAGCGATCTTGTCTGCGAATATCGCGCACTCGGTGAGTATTCTGTTCTCGTCAAATGCTATTCTGTTGTCCGAAAGCATTTCCTTGAGCTTTGCCTCAAGCTTTACGCGATAGCTCTGGGTGTCCTCTGCAGATAGCTTTTCGATCTTTTTAGCTCTTTCCTTGATATCAAGCACCTTACCGCGAAGATCTGCCGCGATATTTTCGCCCTCGCGAGCTCTGCCTGCGATAAACTTTTCAATTGCCTCGCTGAGAACAACTGACAGATCAGCCCAATCACGCTCGGCATCGTCCTCGGATTTCTTTATTATAAAGATATCCTTATTCTGCGCCATACGCATAACGCTTATGTCGTCTTTAAGCTCGAATTTATCTCTCAGCTCGCACAACGCCTTAAGATATGCTGCCGCATAGCCCTCGTCAATTCCTATTTCAACGTCGGGCGTGTCGATGACGTCGATGCTTATAAATACGTCGATCTTGCCCCGAGATATGCCCTTAGACTGAAGATAGGGCTTTATTTTTTCCTCAAGGAAGGAAAAGGCTCTCGGTATCTTTACCGAGCAATCGAAGAATCGGTTATTGACCGAACGTATCTCAACTGTAATGTCCTTACCGCCGACAGTAGCTCTCGCTCTGCCGAAGGACGTCATACTTTTTATCATAAGAATACGATTCCTTTATAAAAATAGTAATATATAGTTTATTATAAACTTTTTTTTCGATTTTGTCAACGAGTTTTTGCATTTTGGTTAAAACCTTACAATATGATTATAAAAAAATTCAAAATATCTATAAAAATTCTCGTTATAAAACGTGTTATTGTACGGCTTTGTAGAATCCTTGAGGGATTCAGAACCCTGCATACGCATTATTGACAAGTGTATCTGTAATTCGTTCAGCGTATGCTCAACGAATTGCCGTTGGCAATTCATGGGGCTCTGAATCGTAAAGTACAGACTAAACAAAAACACACCGTACTTTGTACGGTGGAAAAGCCCCCGGGATTCAGAACCCTGCATACGCACTATTGACAAGTGTATCTGTACTGCGTTCAGCGTATGCTCAACGAATTGCCGTTGGCAATTCATGGGGCTCTGAATCGTAAAGTGCAGACTAAACAAAAACACAGATCGGAAGAGCACACGTCTGAACTCCAGTCACGCTCGG
>JAFXHA010000039.1 GCA_017536635.1 Clostridia bacterium | reverse complement strand
GGCACACAGTTGTTTTTCCGACTCCCATAGTGCCACCAATCATATATAAAGTTTTCATCATTCACACCTACAAATTCAAGTTTATCGATTAGTTAGATTATACCATAAAAACGGCAAAAAGTAAATAGGACGGCGGAAGAAAATGAATTGACGGCAAGCCGTCATGAATTGAAGCCTTGCGGCTTCATGATTTGAAATCTGCGATTTCATGAATTGAATTGCCCTGTTTCTCTAATGCCGCAGGCAATTCATGCCTCCTCGCCTGCGAGGTAGCAATTCATGGCGTCAGCCAATTCATGCCCGCAAGGGCAATTCATTGTTCTCCAAGAGATAACAAAAAAGGCTCTGCAGTTGCAGAACCTTTTTTGCAAGTTTCGACCAAAGGTCGAAATTATCTCTTGGAGAACTGAGGTGCACGACGAGCGCCCTTGAGTCCGTACTTCTTTCTTTCCTTCATACGAGGATCACGAGTAAGGAATCCTGCTGCCTTGAGAGCGGGCTTGTAGTTTTCGTCTGCTGCAACGAGTGCACGAGCAAGTCCGTGACGGATAGCTCCTGCCTGTCCGGAAAGTCCACCGCCGTTAACGATAGCGATGATGTCGAACTTACCCTCGGTAGCGGTTGCTGCGAAGGGCTGGTTAACGATGAGCTTGAGGGTCTCGAGACCAAAGTACTCATCAATATTCTTCTTGTTGATGGTGATAACACCTGTGCCGGGTACGATGCGTACACGTGCTACGGATTTCTTTCTTCTACCTGTTCCGTAGAAATAAGGCTTAGAACTTGTATACATTTATGCGTCCTCCTTCTTATATCTCAACTACCTGAGGCTTCTGTGCTGCGTGGTTGTGCTCAGCACCTGCATAAACCTTAAGTCTGGTTGCGGATTTTGCTCCGATAGAGTTGTGGGGAAGCATTCCCTTAACTGCAAGCTCCATGGCGAGCTCGGGCTTGGTTGCCATAAGTGTCTTGTACTGAACTTCCTTAAGGCCGCCGATGTATCCGCTATGACGGCGGTAATACTTCTGCTCAAGCTTCTTGCCTGTGAGAACTGCCTTGTCTGCATTGATGATGATTACGAATTCACCGCAGTCTACGTGAGGGGTGAACTCAGGACGGTGCTTGCCGCGAAGAATGGTTGCAGCTGCTACCGCGGTCTTACCGAGAGGCTTACCTGCGGCGTCAATTACGTACCACTTGCGCTCAACCGTTTCTACTTTTGCCATGTAGGTTGACATAATTTCCTCCAAAAATTTTGTTTTAATTATTTTGCTTGGATATTATATCACGCAAAGTATGCCTTGTCAAGTCTATTTTTAAAAAAAGTTTTAAATTTTTAATTTAGATATACAATAGCTCCCGTTTTCTCGCTCGGAGATGCATTTTCCTCGTTTTTTCTTATTATCGGTTACAAATTTTTTACATTCGTCCGGAATAAAAAAATCACTGCTTGCATACAGTTTAACATAATAAAAACAACGGAGGTCAAGATCGCCATGCCAAATCTTTTCAAGCCCGAGGGAATGCTCATCAAGGACGCGGAGAATCGCGAATACATATCCTCACTCGCGGGTCTTCAGCGCGCTATGAGCGAGGAAAAAATACTTGAAGCCACGGTGCTTCTCTGCGACAGCAGCATGAGGCTTCATATCGACCTGTACGGCATCAGGGGCATTATTGAAAAGTCGGAGGCTATGCTCTGTCGAGAGGGCGAGGATGTAAAGGATATCGCCGTAATAACGCGCGTCGGAAAGCCCGTATGCTTCAAGGTCATCGGCTTTGAGAATGAGGGTGGAAGAACCGTTGCCATTCTTTCGCGACGCGAGGCACAAAAGCAATGCTTTATCGAATATCTTTCGGATCTTATAGAGGGAGACGTGGTCTTGGCACGGGTAACGCATCTTGACAGCTTTGGCGCGTTTATGGACATTGGCTGCGGCATCTCTTCCCTGCTCACCGTGGATAGCATATCCGTATCCAGAATCTCTCATCCAAGCGACAGGCTATCTGTCGGCGACACGGTATACACCGTTGTCAAATCCATTGACAGAGAGAACGGCAGGATATTCGTCAGTATGCGCGAGCTTCTCGGCACCTGGCTTGAAAACGCATCGGGCTTTGAGGTCGGGCAAACGGTTATGGGAATAGTCAGAAGCGTTGAGAGCTACGGAGTATTCATCGAGCTTGCTCCAAATCTCGCAGGTCTTGCGGAGATACGCGAGGGCACGAACGACAAGAGCATCGCGATCGTCGGCGAATACGTAGCCGTTTACATAAAAAGCATTATTCCAGACAAGATGAAGATAAAGCTGGTGCTGATAGATTCGTACAGAGGAACGCTGCCCGAAAAAAATATAAAATATTACGTGGATTGTGAAAACACGGCTCATATCGCCCGTTGGAGATATTCTCCGCTCGGCGCGACAAAGCTCATCGAAAGCGTTTTTGAATAACAAAAAAGGCGGGTATCCGCCTTTTTGTTATGCTTTTACGTCTCAACCCACTCTGCATCAAGCAATGGATCGTTTTCGGTCAATGTTTCTTTTTTAGCTGTAATATCGTACAACGCCCCCGTATAATAAACAGTCTTGATATTATCGCATCCGTTAAATGCTGTTTCCGCAATGACCGCATCTCCAAATGAAACGGTTTCAAGGTTTGTACAATAAGCGAATGCACTGCCGCACACCACCCCGACGCTATTCGGCATATCTACTCTGATAAGCTTTGTTTTATTATAAAAAGCATTGGCGGCTATAAGCGCGGTGCCTTCTCTCACAGTATATTCACCCTCGATCTCCGGACTTGCCTCAATAAGATAGTTTCTTATGTACAGAACATTATCGATCCAATTTGACGGATTATTATAATACGCCGTATCCTGAAAGGCATCATCGTATATATACTCTATTCCACGCGGCAATTCAATATCTGAAAGATTACGGCAATGCAAAAAAGCAAACGCCTCGATGATCTTGACTCCTTCGCCTACGTCAACGCTTTTTAGTGAATGGCACTGCGCAAACGCCGCCTCTTCTATTCGAATAACGCTATTCGGCAGCTTCAGGCTTTCAAGCAGCGTGCAGTAATAAAACGCAGATTTACCGATTTCTATTATACTGTCCGGTATCGTTACACTTGTTATTATACTGTTTTCAAAGGCTCGCTCACCTATCTCACGCACCGGCTTCCCAAGATGCACCGCCGGAATATCAACCACGTTTGCCGTGCCGGTGTAGTCAACTACGATATAGTATTCTTTATTTACGCTAAGCTCAAAAACCAAAGATTCGCCCCGTGCAACGCCGTCTATATCCTCTAAGGTTTCCGGTAAAGTATCCCAGTCGGGATCATCCGGCTCGTTAACCTCGGTCTCTTTCGTTTCATCAGAGTAATCAGTATCACTCGTCTTGTTGCCATCTGCGGTATCGGCCGTGTCTGTCGCACGGCAGTCCTCTCCGATTCTATCATCCTCTATCACGAGAAATCTTTTTTGGGCGCAGGAAGAACAGGATATCGCCAATATGATTGCTATAATCAGGTATAAAAGCCGTTTCATCACCACACCGTCGGCACACCGTCAACGTAGCGCCAATAATTGCCTTCCTCGGTGGGTTCGGTATCGGAGTAATAAAATTTGGGCGCTTTAATCAAGCGATCGTTAGCCCACGAATCAATACTAATGCTTCTCCACTCCTCTGCCGTTCCCTCATAATATACCGCATTAAGAGGCTTGTAGTCGCCGCCGGAAAAAGCCGCAATACCTATAGATTTAACCGTCTTTGGAATAACTATATCGGGAATAAAACGAGCTTTAAATCCTTCATCGTATATCTGCGTTACGGGAATAGAATTGATAGATGACGGAATGATAACACTCGCATTGTTGCTACACGCCGCTACGGCAAACTCAGTATCGTTGTTTATCAATTTAAATGTAAGATGTCCAATTACCGTATTCTTCAGTTCATCAAAAATTAAATTATCTACAACAATATCGTTATATCCGTATACAACGCGAGTCTCCTCGATTACAATAGTATCTTGAGGCACGTAAATATTGTCCGGCATCGTTTCATTACCGTATGTGCCGTTTACTTTTTCCGAAGGATCTAATGATTCTTCCGACGTTTCACTGCTCGGCTCTACGGCATCATCGTCATTTGACGTAACGTCAGATACACCCGACGACATAGAGCTGTTCGTATCATCGTCAATAATAAGTATACGTTTCTCCGAGCACGCAGCAAAAGATGCCGCAACGATAACGCAAATCATAACAAAAGCAAGTAATTTAATCGCTGTTTTCATAAAAACCTCCTATCCGGTATTTTAATATTTCCATATCTCCACTTTATTTGGTAGATATAAAGCAAAAAACGCACAAAGCTATCCCGTCCGACAACTCTATGCGCTGATATCCTATTGCACGGCAATAAAATTGTCGGTGCTATTTTCATTGTTATTATATCACATCATTAACCCATTGTCAACAAAAATCAAGAGTTTTTCCCCTTTTGTGCAATATTTCCATTTTTTACCTGATATTCTTGTAGATTTTTTCGTCGGAATTTTTTTGTAAATCGCTTGAACTTTTGCGAACATTATGGTAAAATATGGGTGTAATGTAAAAATATGGGAGGATTAAGGTTAAAAAAATGGAAAACACAACAAAAATACTTATCGCTGATGAAAACGCCGCACAAAGACAATCGCTGATAACAGAGCTCCGACGCGCAGGATTTACCAAAATTGAAGAAGCCTGCAACGGCGAGGAAGCGCTGATAAAGATAGGACACTTTCACCCCGACGTTGCTATAATCGATATCTGGCTCTCAAAGCTCGACGGTATCGGCGTGCTCCGCAACACAAAATCGCTGAATTTCGCGCCGGACAAGCCGCCGTCCTTCATCGTGGTCTCGATGGTATCAAATCAGAGCATATTTATTGAGGCGGCGAACGCGGGCGCTGAATTCTGTATGCTAAAGCCCTACAACGCCGAAAGTCTGTGCCGACACATAACCTCGCTCGTAGCGAGCAGGCGCACGGGCGGTGTTCCCCAGCTTTCAGACGCGCAAAGAGAGGCGCCCGATATTGAGGCGCAGGTAACTAAGATAATTCATCAGATCGGCGTTCCCGCGCACATCAAGGGATATCAGTATCTCCGTACGGCAATACTTCTCACCGTCAAGGACAGCGAGATAATCAACTCGGTAACGAAGATACTCTATCCGTCGGTCGCCAAGAAATACCAGACCACCACGTCTCGCGTCGAGCGCGCCATTCGCCACGCGATAGAGGTCGCGTGGGACAGAGGCGACGTGGACACGCTCAATTCCTATTTCGGATACACGATCCAAAATAACCGCGGAAAGCCTACCAACAGCGAGTTTATCGCGATGATAGCCGACAATCTCCGCCTTCAGTACAAGCTATTCTGACTACATTTAAATACCGTAATTTTGCGTGCCGCTATGGGTGGTGCCGCCGACACGCAAAAACGGCTGCTTGATATCCAAGCAGCCGTTTATTATTTGCTATTATTCATTTTATTTATTTGTAAAAATACAGCTTTGCTGTTCTGCGTTC
Organism: Clostridia bacterium; assembly: GCA_017536635.1. Classification (GTDB taxonomy): domain Bacteria; phylum Bacillota; class Clostridia; order Oscillospirales; family CAG-272; genus HGM12713. The sequence continues at coordinate 56,857 of JAFXHA010000039.1, read as the reverse complement.
GGTAATTTTTAAGCGTAGTCCAAGAGTGATCAGGTCTTTTCCGAACTCCTCAAACAAGCCTCCGTCCGCATCCTCAAAGGCATATTTTTTTTCGGGATCAAGCCCATAAAGCCTTAACGACGCTTCCTCATAGGGCGAGTTGGCACGTCTGAATATCTGGATTATTCCGGAATCGGTCTTAGGATCGTGATATTGGATCGCTGCCCAGACGTCGTCCGAGGTGCTTGGATCAGTAAGCGGATAAACGTCCTCACTGAGATATCTGCGAACGCGAACGTATTCGTTACACATCTTATCAAGCCACTTCATCGCTTCGGGATCATCCCCGAAAACGTTTCTCTCGGAAAAAGTAAAATTAGTGGTCAGCGCCGGCGCATACGCGCTCCTGAAGCGATAGGTATCAAACCACACTCGACCCACGCCCGTGCCCGAATAAGGCATCCACGCGCTATGGCACATAGCATGAGATTGTGCTATCTCGGGGATTGGATCCGCAGGGCATTGCGCGTCACTTCTCCAGAGAGGTACGGAGCGCCGCAGGGTTTCAATGTCAATGCGTCTTCCACCCGATGCGCAATTATCAATTAAAAGATAGGGAAATCTTTCAAGAAGCGCATCCCAAAGCCGATACATTCCGTTGATGTGTTTTATCTCGGTAATGCCACGGCGCTCGGGAGTATCGTTTTTGCGCCAATAAGGCAAGGGCTGGAAATTAAAATCCTGACGGTAAATTGAAACATTAAGCCTTTCGATGAGATCAGAAAGAGTTTCAAAGCAATAGCTCCACGCCGCCTCGTTTCCAAGGTTTAGAAGCGTGTTTGAGTTGTTTTCGTCTTCGGAGAATATCAAATATTCGGGGTGCTTCAAGGCTATCGGCGCACTCTTCCTCACCCGCTCCGGCTCGAACCAGAGCAAAAAACGCTTATCGCTTTTTGAGATTTCACTCACTACGTCTTTTAGTAGATCTGGATGTCTTGAATGATTTATTTCCCAATTGCCAGTGTGCCGTTCCCAATCGCCCTCATATTCATCGGGCGAGACGGCGTCTCCCGCGCCATACCAGCCTGCGTCCATCCAATAGCAGTTGAAGGGCAGCTTTGCTGCCTCAACCTTGCGAATACGGTCAAGACAACCCTTGGTGCTCATACCGCCCCAAAGACCTGCGCAGAAGGGCAGATCTCTCGGAACGTTACTCTTACCGATGGGAGAGTAAACCTCTTTTACAAGCCTGCGCCAAGCATTCTGCCCATTCTGAACGCTTCCTGAGTATGCCATAAGCGTAACCGATGAAGTGCGAAAACGCTCGCCCGGTAAGATTCGAAAATTAGTGTCCTCAATCTTGCTTTTAAATATAACCGAAGCTTCCTTGCGCTCGATCTCGGCATTCCACTGCCCCGTCCAACCGATAGCGGCAATATATCCGAGCGATGCATAGTCGTGGCGAATATTGAAGAAGGGTGCGATATTTGAATCGGCAGAGCGTCCGCCCGACGTTGCGTATTGATGCTTTGAGCCTACTTTTTCAAGCCAATTCGGACGGTGATTTAATTTGATGCGGTCAACGTCGCAATAGAATTCATTTCCCGACCACTCCGAGCCGCAGGGAGAATATACCTTTATTACGTTTTCAGACTTTGGCAGATACGCTCTGCTCGAGAGCTTTTCAGCGCACGGCGGCAGAGGGAGCTCAACTGAACAATCCCAAAGCTCCGAAATTATTTCGGTGGGAGCATCCGACGTGTTTTCCCATTCGTTTACCCAATCGCACGCGTTGAACTCGGGATAGTAATGAAGGATGTTGGTAAGACGAAGTCCGTCTTTAAACGTATAAACCGTTTTTATACTCTTTTCGTTTTTATCTGTCTCTATCTTTGGAGAAAGCTCTTTATAGCTTACACCGCCTAACAAAAAAGATATTCGAGCCTGATCTTGTAAAAAATCAAACATATATTTTTTCATGTTTTGAACTCCTTTAAAGTTTTCTTGTTTGTAATTCTTTGAAATACCCAAAGGAATATTGCGAGCACGGCGATAGCAACGAGCGCCGCAAGAAAGATATTCTGATTTGGAACAAAGGATTCGGTTCCGTCGTTATTGACGATCTTCTCTGCGTTTGCGAGAACGCTCTTGCCGATAAAAGGTCCGACAACGCCCGGGATAAGCACCTGCGAGAAAATTCTGACGCCCTGGAACATTCCCGCCTTGCCGACAGGTGTGAGATCGCGTATGCGCGCGCCGAATACTGCCATTCCCGCAAGGTATCCGCACATCATAAGCAGCGAGCCGATAAACACGGGGACGGTAGACTTGAAGAAGAACAGTACAACGTATCCGGACGCAAGCCAAACGAGTGATATCCACGCCGAAAAATCAAAGCCCTTTTTGTCGTAGACCTTGCCCCAAACGGCAGTAACTGCCGAGGCAAGAATGATGGCGGGCGCCATAATGAACACGTAGTTCGCCATATCAAGCGACACCTCATAGTATATTATTAGATAAGGCATAAATATCTGTATAGAAATATTGAAAATGATAAACGCCAAAAGATATACGTACAACGCGGCATTTGCTTTGACGGTAGACGGAAGGAATCCGTGGACCACCGTTCTGAAATATCCGTTTTCGCCGGGTGTTAGCGGGGGCTCCTTGATTATAAAGAATCCGAGCACACCGACAAGTATTACCACTCCGCCGATAATGGCAAATATGTAGCTCCAGCTTTGAGGCGCGTTAAGATCGAAAGCCATAAAGCCGCCGAACACCGCAAGTATCGCGACCAGAGGCATCATTGCGTTGATTCCCTCTGCAGCTCCGCGATTGGTGCTGTCGGTACTGTCTGTCAGCCACGCGTTGAACGCCGCGTCGTTTGCGCTCGATCCGAAAAGCGTCATAACGCAGTCAAGCACGATAACGAGCGACACGCCGACCGATGCTGCCGAGACCGCCATCGGAAATACCGACTTTATAATATCCTCTTTGAGAAGGATAAAGCAAAGTATAGAGATTCCCCAGAGAATATATCCGCCGCACATAAATACCTTACGCTTGCCTATCTTATCTGACAGAGCGCCGATAAACACGGTGGTAAGCGTTGCCGCAACAGCGCTCGCCGCGACCATTGCCGAAATATCGGCTGCCGAGGCATTGAACATTTTGTAGATAAATACGTTGAGATACATATTCTCAACCACCCACGCTATCTGTCCGATGAGACTGAACAGCGTAAGCGCAAGCCAGAAACGTCCTGAAAGCTTGGTTTTCATAACACAATTCCTTTCGGTTTATTTATTATTTTGCTAATTTCATAGCTATTCTCCGCTACCCTATCAGGTATCCAGATTGAGATTATAGATTCCGTATCCGTTTTCATTCTGCACGATCTCGATCGTAAACTCCACGTTTTTCTCGTCAACGCTGACCTGCATAACAAGCTCATATCTTGATCCGTCGACCGTACTGTCATAATAAGAGGAAGACATTCCGGTATATCTTTCAACCTCAATACCCGACTGAAAATCGAGAGCTTCCTTTTTCTCGATATTAAGGAAAAACTCTTCAAGATCGGCAGGTCTGTCCGGGTGAAGCAGAGCTTCTGCTCTCTCGTAATCCTCGGCCGATACGGCGTCAAAGAAATCGTTTATATACGCCTTGGCATCGTCTCCCTTTATTCCGCCGCTACACGACGCGAGAGAAACGACGCAGATCAATGCGGCAACGGTAAAAAATATGTTTTTTAATGTTTTTTTCATAATATCAAGCCTTTCCTTAATATACGATATTAAATCAGTAAGAATTTTTATATTTCAACGTCTGCACGATATTTATTTTGCAGTAAAGGTCGTTTGATTGAAAACAACGTTTTCCGCAAATTTTACGATCGGCGCGTTAATAACGCGTTCCCACGCAGCAGGACCGTGCTTGCGATAATTTGGAAGAGCATCCTCCTCCACCTTTTCAAAGCTGCAATCGCTAAAGTAGATATTTTTGACAACGTAATCCTCGTTCCCCTTTACAAAAGGAAATTCAAGTCCTCTTGCGTGAATTTGGGAAAAGAAAATATTTTGCACAGCCTTGCACCGTGAATGCTCCGACGGACTAAGTGATATTCTGATCGGATGAGCATAGATATCGTCCATGACGATATTACTGAAGCTAAGATTTTCAATTACGGATTCCTCGCGTCCGTGATCGGGCGCCTCGGTGTTGAATTTCGGTAAGGTAATACCTATTCCCGTTACCGTGTCGGTCATAACGATGTTTGAAAACGTACAGTTTCTGATCACTCCGTCTCCCATCCAACCAATGCGAATACCGTTGGCGTAACTCGTAAGATTGCAGTTGGTAACGGTTACGCGCTCACAAACCTTATTCTCAGGCAAGGATAAATTGTTAGCGCGGACGATGATACAATCGTCTCCGCAATTTATATCACAATTAGATACTGTTACGTTTCGGCTGGAGTTTATATGTATACCGTCGTTGTTCGGATACTGAACGTTGGCAAGTATCTTACATTTATCAAAGGAAACGAAATCGCAATCATGTATCCAATATGACCAACCGGACGGCTGATTACGCATCGTAACGTTTTCGATCCTGACATTTTTACATCCCGTCAGAAAAACTACTCTTGGCGGAGTGGGCAGATCCAATCTTTGATATTCCCAGCCTGTCCATCCCTCGCCCTTTTTCTCAACGAAGCACTCTCCGTTGCAGTCGATGATCCCCATTCCCGTAATGGAAATGTTCTCGCAGCGCTCCGCAAAAATGAGGCAAGCGTTTCTATGTCTGGGAAGGTTGTAGCTCTCTACGTGAACAACGTCCGTTCTCTCGGGAAAATCGTTACAATCTGAAGATCCAAGCAAGCAACCGTCCGCTTCAATATGAAGATCAACGTTGCTTTTTAAGCGAATAGAACCGCTCAGATATACGCCCTCTCCGACAATGACTCGTCCGCCACCATGCTCAGCGCACTCGTCTATTGTTTTTTGTATAGATACAGTATTAAGCGTTTTTCCATCACCAACGGCGCCGTAATTCTTAATATGAAACTCTCTCATTCGTTTACCCTCCAATATAAAATATGGACTATATAAACATTTTAGCAAAAAGCAAGCATATTGTCAAGTTTTTTCACCATAAAAGCTTTGGCCTTGACAAATGCTCGGGCAAATCGAAAGGTCATCCCAGCCAGCAAAAAATGACGCCCGTGGCGTCCTTTTTTGCTGTGATATGTGTCCGATTTAGATACAAAACCGTGTGTGGCTGATTTAGATACACGGCGATTTGGCAGAGGGCACACTAACCCCTTGGCGATGATGGGAGTTGCACTTAACCGCTATCTTTCGGGGCGCAACGCCATGCTTGCATACGAGTCCTATGTATTATTTGATCAAAGCTTTCTTCTTTCGTTCTACACAGATGACTGCAGCATCGTCATCTTTATACCCCCATTCGTTTTTGAGGCAAGTAATCATTCTATCATAAGTTTCATTCGTTTTAGCGTGATCTCCAAGTATTTCATATATTGTTGCAATACCTTCAAGAGCGTCCGTAAATCGTGGCTTTTGAGATTCTTCTAATGCCCATGATTTTTCATAATACGATATCGCCCTTTCATACTCACATTTACGCGCGTAGTACTGAGCAATCTCGAAAAGAAACCCTGTATTATCCGAAAACTCTATTAAAGCAGAGTTCATAATATCATCCGCTTTCTGCACATCGTATTCCGCAAGCGCAATATATGCCTTGTATACAGGAATCAAGAAAGGTCTGTGAGCCGGTAATTCCGCGCATTTGTTCAAATATTCCTCTGCTTCTTTCGTTCGGTGATCGGCAATAAGATTATCAATAAGATAATAATAAGGCAACGGCGTTTTGGGAATGATCGTGTCGCTTGCTATTACCTTTTTGTAAAAATCTATAACGTCCACATGATTTGAGATGTTCCAATCCCAAGAGGTTGCCCCATTCGCTTTCTGCAACATCCATTGGCAGTCCTTGATTTCGGGAGCAATCAGAATCGCTTCGCGGGCATATTTGCTTACTTTACTTAAATATGATTCTGCACGATGATGATAAAGCCTTGCCAACAAAGACAAAACTCTTCTTCTGTCTTCAAATTCATCAAGCTGAATTTTCAACATATTCTCATACTCATAAAAGACATCGTCGGTTAAATCCCCTTCAATGTCTATTCTTTTTTCTATTCGTTGCAATTTCTGCTCTACGGTCAAATCGAAAAGTTCGTCGATCGTAACACCAAGCTCACTTGATAAGATCGGTAACAGCGTAATATCAGGCATTGTCACACCCGTTTCCCATTTTGATATGGATTGGGCGCTAACTCCTATTTTTTCTCCGAGCTGCTCCTGTGTTGCTCCAATTTTTTGACGCAATAGTTTGATTTTATTTCCAATATCCATATATTACTCTCCTTTGGTTAAACAAAGTTCATTTACCAAGTACTTGATGGCTACATTATAACATAGAAAACAATTCAAATCAATAACGCATTTTTCGAATCGATTCGCCTGATAAGTAAAAAAACGCTTTGTGTTGGCAGTTCGAATCTGTCTACAGACCCGAAATGCCCGAAATGCATCTACAAAATTTCAAAAAGATTCAGAGTCAAAAAAGCGGAGAAAAGTCCCCTGTAGCAGGGTATTCCTATTCGCTTTGCGAATGGAGGATTTGCACACCCAGCCGCTGGTGTTCGAGCACCCCGACGGCTTTGGCGGCGAATGTGCACCGACGCATTTGCTCTGCAAATGCTCGGGGCAAATCGAACGGTCATCTCAGCCAGCAAAAAAGGACGCCCGTATGGGTGCCTTTTCAATTTTACGTATTATTAAAGATGGCCGGTAACTCCGCTTCGCTCCGTTATTCGCACGCTCAGCCGCTGGTGTGCGAGCACCCCGACGGCTTTGGCGGCGAATGTGCACCGACGCATTTGCTCTGCAAATGCTCGGGGCAAATCGAAAGGTCATCCCAGCCAGCAAAAATGGACGCCCGTGGCGTCCTTTTTTGCTGGCTGGGATGGCCGGATTTGAACCGACGAATGCCAGAGTCAAAGTCTGGTGCCTTACCGCTTGGCGACATCCCAAAATGCAGAAGATATTATAACATACTTTTATCTGCGTGTCAAGATTTTTTTACATTTATTATTTATTATTGACTTGAATAAAAAAATATGATAAAATCAAGTTAAGCAATACAAACAAATCCCGAAAGGAGATAACATATGAAAAGATTCATTTCTTTGATATTAACTGTTTTGATGCTGACAGTCCCCTTCGCATCCTGCTCCGGCGGCACGCTACCCGACGAGACCTCAGACGACTTATCATCTGACACCTCGCCGGAGACGTCCAATGACACGGTGCTTGAGACGACGTCGGAGACGACTGCAGAGACTACGTCCGAGAGCTCGGATACATCTGGCGAGTCCGAATCCGAAACAAGCAAGGAGACCGATCCGCCCGAAACCGAGGAAACCTATGCCGACGGGCTTATACGTCTCTCAAAGGACGGCAAAGCGTTATACCGTGTAACACGCGCTCAGACCGCCGGCACAAACACCAAAAATCTTGCTATGGAGCTTACAAAGCATCTCAATAATCTTGAGAGCGACGTCGAGTTCGAGCTCAAGACCGACACCTATCCCATCGCTCAAAATCTTGAGATCCTCATCGGCAACACCTCACACGAGGAAAGCGCCGCTGCGGCAGACGGTCTTGAAGTGAACGGCTGGGCTGTAAAAAAGATAGGCGGTAAGATCGTAATTTTCGGAACGACCGTAAAGGCGCTCTCAGACGCCGCTGAATACTTTTATTCCTGCGTTTCGGTCAACGCAGAGGGCGACGTTGTGCTCGACCTTGATGAAAACGGCTACGTTCATAAGGGTTCTGCTCCCTTCTTCAACGATGATCAGCCCCTCTCGTCCTTCGTTATAGCAACTTCTCCCGCATTCTCAAATCTTGCGGCGGAAATACAGACGCACTTAAATAACATCTACCACACAAGGCTTGATATCATAAACTCGGACGCCGATGAGGCAGAACAAAACGAGATCCTCGTTGGCGCTTATTCGCGTGAGGAAACAAAATCTGCGCTCTCATCTGTAAGCGAGAAAACCGACGGATACATTGTCAAGGCAGAAGGAAGCAAGCTCATCATTGCAGGCCACTCAACCGTATCTACTATGATCGCCGTAAACGCTCTGCTTGATCTCGGATTTGACAAGGAGCTCTCCGACAAGCCTCAGATAAGCACCGGCGTTCTGCTCAAGTCCGACTCGTCGTTTGGCGATAACGTATCGGCAAAGGAGCTCACCGATGGTGCAGAGATCAGAATAATGAGCTTCAACGTGCTCAGCGAGATGTTCTGCGATATCTCATCGGAGAGTCGAAAGCTCTACACAGCAAATACGATACTCACGTATATGCCCGACGTGATTGGATTCCAGGAATTCGACGGATATTATCAGTCAAATATAAGACCTCTTATCTCCGATGATTATGAAATAATTCTTGGAAGAAAGGACGACAACTCGGTAGGCTATAACGGCATAGCATACAATAAGAACACCCTGACTCTGTTGAACAAGGGTTACGTAGAGTATCGACAGACTGCTCAGGGCAGAAATCACAAATATCTCGCATACGGAATTTTCCGAACCAAATCAACGAACGAGACCTTCGCGCTGATCAATCTTCACTGGGACGTCAAGGACGATTACAAGATGATGCAGTGCGAGGATACGGTAGCTCTGATATCCGAGATACGCTCACAATATTCGAACTGCCCCGTTTTCATCACGGGAGATTATAACACCAACCGACATACCGATTATTTCAAGGCTCTGCTCACGAACGCAAACACGCAGAGTGCCGAGGTAAGCGCCGCTAATAAGATCAACGACGAGTACACCACCTATCACGGCATACCGCTCGGAACACTTCCCGGCAAGCGTGATACCTCGATAGATCACGTAGTACACACCTCAAACGCGACGGCGCTTACTTACAAGGTCATCATCGATCTTCCCACGCTTTATGCGTCCGACCATAACCCCGTCATAGCGGACTTTGTACTTAACTGATAGCGGCGATGTTAAATATTTATATAAAAAATTGACCAAAGCATTGACTTTACAAAAAAAGTATGCTACAATAAGGATTCAAAATATAGAAAAAATAGGAAAGTCGGCGCTCTCGCCGCGAAAGGAAAAGCTTATGAAAAAGATTTCTGTAATTTTGATTGGTGCCGGAGACAGAGGCTCCAAGTACGTAACCCTTATGAAGGCTATGCCCGAAAAATACGAGGTCGTCGGTGTTGCCGAGCCCGTTGAGGGAAGACGAAACAAAATCCGCGATATGCACAACATTCCCGAGGAAAACTGCTTCAAGTGCTGGAGCGAGATCCTCGCAAAGCCGAAATTTGCTGACCTTGCGATCATCTCCACGATGGACGATATGCACTATGAGCCTGCGCTCAAGGCGATCGATCTCGGATACGATCTCCTTCTTGAAAAGCCTGCTGCGCAGACCGCAAAGGAATGTGCTGATATCGCAGTAGCTGCGAGAGACAAGGGTGCCAAGGTCCTTGTTTGCCACGTTCTCCGTTACGCTCCCTTCTTCAAGAAGGTAAAGGATCTTATCGACGAGGGTACTATCGGAAAGATAGTATCTATAAATCACATTGAGGCGGTTGGAAATGTTCACCAGAGCCATAGCTTTGTTCGAGGCAACTGGCATAGCTCCGAGGAGACCGCTCCTATGATCCTTGCAAAGAGCTGCCACGACGTTGATATGATCCAGTGGCTCGTAGGATCCAAATGTAAGTCGGTTCAATCCTTTGGTAGTATCGCTCACTTTAACGCTGAAAACGCTCCCGAGGGAGCACCCGTTAGCTGTGTTGACGGCGAGTGCCCCGCAAGAGCTAACTGCCCCTACGATTGCATTAAGCTTTACTACGATGCAAAGACTAACCTCTGGTTCAGAGGTGCCGCAACAAGAAACGTTGCCAAGGGTGCTGTTCCCACCGACGAAGAGGTTATGGAAGCGCTCAGAACCACCGATTACGGTCTCTGCGTTTACCACGCTAACAACGACGTAGTTGATAATCAGGTCGTAAATATGCTCTTTGAGAACGGAGTAACCGTAAACTTCTCGATGAACGCATTCAACAAGGGCGGAAGATACATAAGAATCTTCGGTACAAAGGGTGAGCTTTACGCATTCGCAAGCGACAAGTCTATTACCGTTTATACCTTTGAGGATAAGCAGACCACTATGGTTCCCGTTCCCGAGATCGAGGAGTCCATTCTCGGCGGACACGGCGGCGGAGACCAGGGCATCGTTACCGATATGTACGATTACCTCAACGGCACCTACACCGGTTGCTCGGTAGCCGATATCGCAACCTCGGCAAAGAACCACTACATCTCGTTCGCTGCCGAATACTCCAGACTCCACAACGAAGTAGTTGATATCGACGCGCTTTACGGAGACCTCGGACTTTAATTAAATTCAAAAAACAAAAGGCTTGGAAAAATCCAAGCCTTTTATTTATCTTTACCTTCTATGAGCCTTGCGCGATAAACGCTTGGAGACACTCCCACGTTTTTGCGGAATATCTTTGAAAACGCCAGAACGTCGGCATATCCTACCGAATTAGCTATATCTGTTATAGACAGATTTTCTATCGCGAGCAGCTCCTTGGCGCGTTTGATCCTTACACCGACAATATAATTCTGCGGTGAAAAGCCCATTTCCCTTTTGAAAATATTAGACAGATAATGCGCGCTGACGAAGCATTCAGCCGCCACCTCTTCCACAGTAAGCCTTCGGCAATAATTGGCATTGATATATTTCACCGCCTCTGCCACGTGCTCTTTAGTCAGGCTTTTCTGAGTAGCAGACATAGTTCGCTCATTATATGCCTTTATATGAAATGACATCAAGATATGAAAGCATCCCTCAAGGTACTTCTCGGCATCTATCGTATCGAATCTGTCCCGACATAAGAGCTCGAACAACGTATCCAGATCGTCAATCCAATCGCACTTGAAAACTTGATTTCTCAGCTCGATCCCCGCCTTGCTCAACACCTTTTCGGTTTCATATCCGTAAAAGGATATCCAGCCATATTGAAGCGGAGCCTCAACGTCCGAGGTATATTTATGAAGCTGATTCGGACATATTAAAAAGCCGTCTCCACGCTCTATCGGAATGCCGTTGAACGTGCCACGCCCTCCCAATACGTAATGAATAACGTATTTGCTTCTGACGCAAGGTCCGACAGATTTACCGGGAACAGTGTTTTCAAGTCCGACGGAATAAACGTTAAAATCATAATCCGTGTCTCCGCTCTTAACGGCAACTCTGCTCAGTATACTCATAAAGGCTCACCCCCTCACAGTGAAATTATACCATACAAAAGCACAATTTGTCAATAGACAAATCAATTATGATATGATACAATGAAACCGTATAATGAAATAATATTCATTGACAGGAGTAAAAATATGAAACTTATACCTTCAGAAGGAAAAAATACCGCAAATTATTGGTGCTCGTGGCGTAATCAAAGATTTTTTATGCCAAACGCCTTTTTGCACATGCGCACATACGACATTCCTAATCACGATATAGTTCAGCGCGAAATGCTCAGCGATGAGTTCCTGTTCGGAAAGCGCGGGGTTCTGTCCGAATATATGCAGGACGTACGCAAGGATATGTACGTAGTGCTTGACGACGGCTGGGACGTTCCCTATAACGGTGATTACTACGCTTTCGGCTCTCTGATACTCAATGAGGAGCGCTTCCCATACGGCGGCAAAACACCCGCGGAGAATCTGGCAATACTTAATAAAAAGATACTCGATCTCGGATACGCGGGCACAGGATTGTGGGTTCCGATGAGCTGTATAGGAGAAACAAAGGACGAGCCGTTCAGCCTTGATCAGTTCAAGGAATATTGGATAGAGCGCGCAAAATGGCTAAGCTATGCAGGCATCGCTTATCTCAAGGTGGATTGGGGTATACACGAGCGCGACGTTGACTATCGCAGAGCGCTGACCGAAATATTCAAGGAATACGCGCCGGACGTTACAGTTGAGCACGCAATACTTGACAGCTGGTTCTTTAATCCAAACGACGACAAGGAAAAGCTTGCAAACACCTTGAAAATATCTGACACATTCCGTTGCTATGACGTCAAATTTGACTTCAATTCAGTTACCTCTCTTGGACGTGCGCACGCTATGCTCACGCTTGACTGCGATATGGATTACGACTGCGGCGGCATTATAAACGTCGGCGAAGAGCCTTATCTTGCGGCTTCTCTTGGATGTACTATGGGAATCATGTCGCATCCGTTGCTTCGCGGAAGCATAATCACTATGCTCCCGAGCGATATTATGAAGAACGGAATTTCAAAACAGGCTACCCTAAAATCCGAATTTCACTCCTTTGACCATTATCAGCGCGCTCTGCGCTGGCAACGCATCGCACCTGCGATGACCTTCAAGAAGGGGGAGACGGTAAGCTCAAACGAATGGCTCACAGATAGTTGGACCTATGAAAAAGAGCCATATCCTTACACGCAAAACGCCTATGCGGGCAAGTCGATCCGACAGACCGCGCCTAAAATAGTTGCGCGCAACACTTCTCTTCCCGAAATACTTGACACAAGACCCCGACACTACTTGATGGAGCATCATCCGTACGTGGTAGCATCTGTAAACCGTGAGACAGGCGTATACACCATAGCCACGCTACCGAGAACTATCGACGGCATTATGAACTGTACGACACCCGAGGTAGATATAGCAGCACGCGGCATCTCAGCTGACAAATGCTTCGGAGTTTTCGGTTTATATCGCTCTCTTACGCTTGAGTTTGACAGATGCATTGAGGGAATGCGCCTGTTCGGCGGCGATATACTGCTTGACGAGCAAAAGGACATAACCGACCTTGAGGGCGTACACATCGAAGGCAATACGCTGAGGCTCGACGGGGCGCTTCTCTCGCAGATCGGACTTGAAGGCGCGGCCTTTCACGACATCGCCGATCCCGGAAGCGTATTTAAATTGGTTTAAAATTATTATTAAATAAACACAAATGGAGGGTATTATGTTCAAAAAGATCTTAGCTCTCGTGCTTGCATTGCTTATGATAACGGCAGTGTTCGTAGGATGCAGCTCCAAGAAGACCAATCTCGGTGGCGAATCGGATGGCACGAAGGATACTACGGCATCGACCACTGCAGATACCAAAAAAGACGATTCCGCGCCAAGCGAGGATTCGGAAGATGAAAGCGACAGCAAGGAAGATTCGGAGACCGAGGAGATCAGCTTTGCTACCGACACAAACGTTGTAGTTGACGACACCTCAAAATATGAGGATTACACGCTTGAGGATCTTCTCAAGCCCGAAAACTTTCAGGGGTCTGACATCCCCGAGGACAGAGATTACGGCGGATATGAGTTCAAGGTGCTCGCCGATTCGCTTATTTCTGCCGGAGAATTCCTTGAGGAATCCGACGGAGATATAGTCAAGGATGCCATAATAAACCGTCAGAAGTGGATAGAAGAATACGTTGGTATAGATTTCGTCTTTACTCCCCTTTACGGCGGATATTCGGATATGGATCCCTTCACGTCGGAAATAGAAGCTGCCTCGGGTGCGGGAACCCCTTATGACCTCTCACTCGCATACAACCTTATTCCCCCGCTCGTTGCGGCAAAGGGACTCTCCAGAGACCTTGCGGAATCTGACAATCTCAATCTTCTGGAAACCACCAAGGAATATTGGGGACAGGAAATCAAGAAGGAAATAATGGTCGGCGGCCGTATCTTCTGGATGTCCGACAACTCCTCTTATCCTTCCTTCAGCAAGATGCTTTGCATTTTCGTTAACAACGAATTTTTCTCAAGTGAGCACGCGGGCAAGGATAAGTTTGATCTTTACGATATGGTTTACGACGGTGCCTGGACGATGGAAAATATGATGGTTCTCGCGCAGGATACTTATGAGAACACCAACACAGAAAATATGGATTCCGACGAAGGCGATACGTACGGTTTCCTCGGCACAGAGCGTGGTGCGTGGCTCGACAACTGGTTGTTTGCATCGGGCTTCAGATACACGGAAATGAACAATAAAGGCACGTTCGACTGGACACTTGACCAGCAGCCTATTATTGACTTTATAGATTGGTGGCAGGCTCAGCTCAACGACAACGACGTTTACAAGCAGGATCCCACAAGATACAAAATGTTCTCCGAGGGCAGAGCAATGTTCGCATACTCGGACGTAGCTATGATCGAACAGAATCTCGAAATAGATTTCACGATACTTCCCCTTCCCCTGTATAAATCAAGCGTAAAAAATACCTATTCTACGCCTCTGACCGGCGGATACACTTCCTATCTTATCCCCAAGGCCGCAAAGGCAGATGCGTTTGAGCGCTCCGCAACCGTGCTTGAGCTTATCGCGGCAGAGGGCAATCGCCGTATAGCACCCGTTTATTTTGAGATATATCTCAAGAGGCAGAACGCCGGACACGACGAGCATATGCAAAAAATGTTCAATATCATTCGAAACGGAATGGTATTCGACTTCGGCGTCCTTTACGGAGCATCCCTGAGAGTTGAAAATCTCAGCACAGGATCTTACGAAGAGGTATTCCTCGCTATAAGAAAGATATGGTCGGGCAACGGAAGCGGTGCATATTCCAGCATTTCTGCAGTATGGCCGCAGATAAAGGGTACCGCAACAACAAAGCTCAAAAACCTGATGGTAGATATTCTTGATTATTAAAATCAAAAAACAAAAGGCTTGGATTTTTCCAAGCCTTTTTATTTAAATCATTCAAACATTTGAGTCGAGAGATATCTCGATCCCGTGTCGGGAAAGATCAGCACTATCCTCTTGCCAGCGTTCTCCTCGCGGGACGCTACTCGTATCGCCGCATCCAGCGCTGCACCCGAGGATATGCCCACGAGCAACCCTTCTTCAACACCAAGCTCTCGACCGCGAGCGAATGCGTCCTTATCCGACACAGTCATTATTTCGTCGTATATCTCGGTATTAAGCACGCTTGGCACAAATCCCGCTCCTATTCCCTGTATACCGTGAGCGCCTGCACTGCCACCCGAGAGCACGGGGGAGCTTTCAGGCTCTACCGCAATCACCTTAACAAGCGGATTTTGGGATTTCAGATATTCTCCAACACCCGTAATCGTTCCGCCCGTGCCGACACAAGCGATGAATATATCGACCTCGCCATCGGTATCCTCGTATATCTCAGGTCCTGTGGTCTTTCTGTGCGCCGCCGAATTCGCAGGATTATCAAACTGTCCCGCAATGATACTGTCAGGCAGCTGACTTTGAAGCTTTTCCGCCTCGGAGATGGCTCCTGCCATTCCAAGCTTTCCATCGGTAAGCACAAGCTCGGCTCCATACGCGCGGACGAGCTTTCTTCGCTCCTCGGACATACTGTCGGGCATAACTATAATAGCTCTGTATCCCCTCGCGCGCGCTATTGCCGCAATACCAATACCCGTGTTACCCGACGTCGGCTCAATGATTGCCGAGCCCGCCTTAATAATCCCGCGCGCCTCTGCATCGTTGATCATTTCAAGCGCGACCCTGTCCTTAATGCTTCCCGCAGGATTAAAAAGCTCCAGCTTTGCGTAAAGCTTTGCTTTTAAGTTATATTTATTTTCTATTTTTACAAGCTCCATTAGCGGTGTTCTGCCGACAAGCTGCTCAACCGAGCGATAAATGTTAGCCATGCAATATCTCCTCGCAATCATTATTTACATTTATTATAGCACAAAACACAAAAAAATCAAATACTTTTTATATAATGTGTAAATTTATTTTTCCCCTCTTGACGAGGAGATCGAATTATGGTAAAATAATTGTGCCTAACCAAAAAAATTCTTAAAGGAGAAGAAAAATGCTTAAGAAAATCTTGGCCCTCGTGCTTGCACTGATCATGATAACGGCAGTGTTTGTAGGATGTGGCAAAAAGAAAACACCGCTCGGCAATGACGGAACAAAGGATACAACCGTCGGCACGACCGCAGACAATGAAGTTGATGACACCGATGAAGATGACTCTTCTAACGACGACAACACTGAGAATGAACAGACAGAAACCAAGGATCTCAATTTCTCAGCAGACACTAACGTAGAAGTAGATGTTACTTCACCTCTGGATGATCTTCCTATTGAGGAGCTTCTCAAGCCCGAGAACTTCCCCGGCACTTCCATTCCCGACGACAGAGACTACGGTGGATATACGTTTAACGTTCTCGGTGATACCAATAACTATCAGAGAGAGTTCGTTACCGAATCCGACGGCGACATCATCAAGGATGCGCTTATCGACCGTCAGCAGCACATTGAGGAATTCCTCAACATCGATTTCGTTATAACCGAGACTGAGGGTGGATACTACAATATGGATGGCTATGCGGCAGAGATCGAGTCTGCATCCGGTGCAGGAACTCCCTACGACCTCGCAATTTCCTACAACCTCATTCCCCCTGTAGTTGCCGCAAAGGGACTTTCCAAGGACCTTGCAGAGTCCGAGAACCTCAACCTTGTTGAAACCGATAAGGAATATTGGGGTAAGGAAATAAAGAAGGAGATCATGATCGGCGGCCGTATCTTCTGGATGTCCGACAACTCCTCTTACAACAACATTCGTAATATGCTTTGCATTTATGCAAACCTTGATTTATTCTCTAAGGTTAACAACCTCGGAAAAGAGGACCTTTATCAGATGGTCAAGGACGGTAGCTGGACCTTTGCAAATATGCTTATCCTCATTCAGAATTCTTACGAGAATACCAACACCGAGGGTGATGGCAACGAGGGCGCTGACGACCTTGATACGTTCGGTCTCTGCACCGCAGCTACTAACCCTTGGGTTGACAACTGGCTCTATGCAGCAGGCTACAGATACACCGAGCTCAACAACAAGGGTACTTACCAGTGGACGCTTGACAACCAGCCCCTTATCGACTTCATCGACTGGTGGCAGGAGACCATCAAGACTGATGACGACATAAGAATTTACGACAAGCTCGGCGGATCCCAGATGTTCCATGGCGGCAGAGCAATGTTCTATCTCTCCTCGGTTGGTCTTGTTGAATCCAACCCCGAGATCGATTGCACCGTTCTTCCTATGCCTCTTTACGATTCCAACGTAAAGAACACCTACTCCACTCCCTTCTCCAACGGATATTCCTCTTGGCTCATTCCCAAGGCAACAAAGACCGATGCGTTCGAGCGCTCCGCAACAGTTCTTGAGGAGCTTGCAGGATCTGCTAACCAGTACATCGCTCCCCGTTACTTTGAGATCTACCTCAAGAGACAGTTCGCAGCCAGCGATGACGGAATGAAGGAAATGTTCAACCTTATCCGTAACTCCATCGTATTCGACCTTGGCTACCTCTACGGTTCTTCGCTTACCTGTGAGAACCTTGGTGGCGGAAGCGGATACTCTGAGGTATTCATATTCCTCAGAAGAGTATGGTCCAATGAGAACAGCAACTACTCCAACATCACGACCGTTTGGTCGCAGATCAAGGGAACCGCAACCACAAAGCTTAACAACCTTATGGTTGACATTCTCGACTATTGATCTAATACATAACAATTCAGCGCACGGGCAATTGCCCGTGCGCTTTTTCGTTCGCATTATTTATTTTTTACCGCGTTGCTCGCGTCTTACGACGCAGCTGTTAAGAGTGGCGTTGCAAGAATAAAGTAATAACAAAATCCCGCGTGCATAGCACGCGGGATTTTTAACATCTCAATATCAAATAGGTGCAAGGTAGGTAAAGGGCTTTACGGGAATATTGCGCAGCACCCAATACAAAAGTATTACCACAAGCAGCCCTATCGCCAATTTAGTATCTATTTTAAAAAACGGAAGAATGTCCTTTCCAAAAACGTACGCTATATATACCTTGATCAAATAATACAGCACAAACGGAGCTATGAGCATCATAAGCGGCTGATTTCTGAAGGCGAGCAAAAGATTTCCGTCGAGAATAGCCATGGCCGCTCTGCCCGTACCGCAGCCCGGACAGTAAAGTCCTGTAAATCGGTAAAAAAGGCAGGGCGGTCCCTGTTCAAGCAAGGACAGCGCCACGGCAATAAATACCGCAAGAGCGATGACGGTCAGCGGCAGAGCTATACCGACGAATATTCTCATTTTTTTGGAATACCAATCTATCCTTCTCTTTTCGGTCATTTTTATCTCCTTGATCCTTCAATCTTATAAACAAAAGCCGACATAGTCGGCTTTTATTTTTATGCCATACCCATCGCGCTCATCACGCCGAGTCCCCAAAGACTGCCGAAAATGATCATAATGATCACGTAAGCTATAATAAACAAAATGTAAAGTGCCATACAGATGATTCCAACGATATTAAGTATCTTGGTAGTTTTCAAGTACTTCTTGGCGATCTCTGCATCGGTCGCCTCGGACGCAAGTATAGTAAACACGAGCGCTATGATACCAAGTATCTGGCAGCAAAGCACAGTGTTGATGATAGACCAAACGAGCATTTTAACGTCGAGTCCCATTTTCGCAGGTGCGGGGGCAGCCTGCTCTTCCTTTTTAACCTCAGCCTCAGGCTGATCGACAGCAGCTCCGCAGTTTACGCAAAACTTGCCACCCTTGAGCTCTGTGCCGCAATTTGTACAAAAAGCCATTTTTAACCTCCCGGTAAAGTAATTTCAGCTAAACGTCAATAATAAAGATCGTAGCTGTTTCCCGAATACTCGATCAACCATTGATCAAGCACGTCGGCGTAAAGGACCATAAGAACTATCTCCAAAACAGTAATCAGCACAATAAGCGCGGTTACTATAATGTTAGTAATAAGCGCTCTCTTTTTGTTCTTACGCGACACGTCATAATTCGCATTATTGGTCATTATCGCAAAAACGAGCGGAAGAATACCTATCGGCAAGCAACACGAGCAAAAGCTGAACACGGTGTTCGCAATTGCCCAGACGAGCATAGCTATATCAAGCTTCCCCGACCGCTCAGGTTCCTGAAACACCTCATCGGAAATGGGCGTGGTCTCGGGAGCTTCATAGGTGCCCTGCTCCGACGCGGCCTCGTTTTCAAGCGTTTCGGCGCTTTGCGCCGCTGCTTCTTCGTTGATCTTTTCTTTAGCTTCTTGTGTTATCTCTATTTTTTCTGTTTCTTCTATTTTTTTAACGGGAGCGCCGCAATTGCCGCAAAAATTATGTTCGGGCTTCAGCTCTGCTCCGCAGTTCTTACAAAATGCCATATTACACCTCTGGAAATAAATTGAGACAAAGCGCAGCTCTGCTCAAGGACAATAATAGCACATTTCGACATTTTTGTCAATAGCGGCAGCAAAAAAACGTTCTGTATTACTTTTCCAATCCGTGTAAAAATCCTTTGATATCCGCTGAGCATACGTCGCCGCCAATAACCTTATTGCGATACACAAGTATATTAGCATACACTGTTCCGTCAAAGCCCTCGTAATTGGTGATCTTGTAGGTGTATCTCATAACGTTCTTCTTTTTGTACTTTGAAAGGTCGAGTCCCTGGCGCTTCTGTATCTCATTGTACTGCATAAACACCTTATCAAACTCCGCGGGAATGCTTACCTCAGCGCTTTCGACGGGCTCGCTCTCAACCGACCAGCCGAACTGCGCAAGAAACTCTACTCTGTCATCGTTGTTTTTGATGCCGTCGTATCTTATCTCGCCCGATGCACCTACGGCGGTATTTTCCTGGCCGTACGCGGGAATAAAGGCTATCAGCGTTATAAGTGTCGCAATGGCTACTCCTATGACCGCGAAAAATTTAAGCGTGCTCGCACGCAAGGAATAAATAAACATAGAGAATCCTCCTGTAATATAAATCTAATTCATTATATTTATACAGGAGGATCTTTATGCTAATATTAAATTTTCAGTATGGATTTTATCCTATTGACAGCTTGAACCGGCGCTCGCACGCGATTACGCTGTGTGCAAGTCCCACGAGCATATATGTCGCAAGCAAGGACGATCCACCGCAGCTCACAAACGGAAGAGTTATTCCTATGACGGGTACAAGACCGAGGCACATCCAAAGATTTTCGGCGGTCTGTATCATTATAATTCCCGCAACTCCTATGCATACGAGCTTCCCGATATTATCTCGGCAACGGAATCCGAGATATATACATCTTACAACGAGCACAACGAGAGCCGCTACGGTCAAAAATCCGCCGACAAATCCGAATTTTTCACATACGGTCGCAAAAATAAAGTCGGTATGAGAGGCGGTGAGAGATTCATATATTCCGCCCTCGGAAAAGCCTTTGCCGAAGAATCCGCCCTGAGATATCGCTTCTCTGCTCATAAGCGGCTGCATTCCGTATCCGAGAGGATCGAGCTCAGGCTGAAATCCGTAAATTATACGGCTTTGCTGATAAGGCTTGAGAAAATCCCACAAGAACGGAAACGCCACGATGATCACGGCAATACCTATCACGAAATACCAGGCGGATAGCCCTGCGCAGAACAGCATCAGCAAAATTATACCAATGTAAACGAGCGCAACTCCGAGGTCTCCCGTAAGAAGTATAAGTCCCACGATCACTCCCGCGTGCACAAGAAGTCCCAACAGAACGAGCGGCTTATTTATCCTTTCTCTTACCGTATCTATATGCTTTGAAAACGAGCATATAAACGTTATTTTGATAAACTCCGAGGGTTGCACGGCAATATTGATTATCGGTATCTTGAGCCAGCTCCTGTTTGCCGTTTCCATACTTACGCCGCTGCTTCCGAATGCAAGCGTCAGAAGCATCAGTATTACCGAGACCGCAAACATTATTATATATAGCTTATCAATAAAAAAACGGTAATCGATATTCGCGATGACCACGGTAAAGAGCATTCCGAGCAGAGTCATAGCTATCTGCATAACGAGCTTACTTTTACCGAAATTATCCACGCTTCCGAGAACCGTAATAATACTTATAATCGAAAGAACGGCAACGGCGCAGAAAAGTATCGGGTCTATCTTTTTTATCGGATTTTCAATACCTTTAAGCGATACTCTCACGCCGTCGCCTCCTTCATATTTTTAGTTTTTAATCAAATCAATACTGTCTGCCGAATACTACCATATGCTTCGCGGGCTTTCCGCAGCATACGCAGGTATCGGCAAGCTTTTCCTCAACGAAAGGAATGCAACGGGACTTGACTCCGCCCGTTTCATCCTTGAGCTGATCCTCGCACTCGCTGTCTCCGCACCACATAGCCTTGATAAATCCGGGCTTGTTCTCTGCGATATCGAGGAATTCCTCGTGAGTGCGCGCCTCGCTCATCTTCTCCGAGAGGTTATTGAGCGCTCTCTCGTAAAGCTCGTTGTGAACTGCGGCAAGCGCCTGCTCTACTTCCTCTGCGATATTGTCAAGCGAAACTACCTTCTTTTCTCTGGTAACACGGCTGACGAGCACGCAGCAGTTGTTCTCGATGTCTCTCGGTCCGAGCTCGAGACGGAGCGGAACGCCCTTCATCTCGTACTGGCTGAACTTCCATCCGGTCGAGTAATCGCTGTCGTCAAGCTTTACTCTGAAATTGTTTGCAAGAATATCTCTTACCTCGCCCGCCTTCTCAAGCACGCCTTCCTTATGCTGCGCGATCGGAATGATGGCAACCTGAATAGGAGCTACCTTCGGGGGCAATATAAGACCGTTATCATCACCGTGAGTCATAATGATCGCGCCGATCATACGGGTGGAAACGCCCCACGAGGTCTGATGAGGATAGCAGATCTTATTCTCTCTGTCGGTATAGGTTATATCAAACGCTCTCGCGAATCCGTCGCCAAAATAATGCGACGTACCGCCCTGAAGCGCAACTCCGTTGTGCATCATAGGCTCGATGGTATAGGTCTCCTTAGCGCCCGCGAACTTCTCCTTTTCGGTCTTGCGTCCCGTAACCGCGGGAATAGCAAGAGTCTCGCGGTAGAAGTCCTCATAGCATTTAAGCATATTGAGTGTCTCCTCGCGCGCCTGCTCCTCGTTCTCGTGCATAGTATGTCCTTCCTGCCACAAGAACTCGGACGTACGAAGGAAGGGACGCGTGGTCTTTTCCCATCTCACGACGTTACACCACTGGTTATAAAGCTTGGGAAGATCGCGATAGGAGTGGATTATATTCTTATAGTGCTCACAGAAAAGCGTTTCCGACGTAGGACGTACGATAAGTCTCTCGGAGAGCTTGTTCTGACCGCCGATGGTAACTATCGCGCACTCGGGAGCAAATCCCGCAACGTGATCCTTCTCCTTCTGGAGCAGACTCTCGGGGATAAACATCGGCATATATACATTCTCGTGTCCGAGTTTTTTGAATCTCGCATCGAGATCGTGCTGAATATTTTCCCAGATAGCATAGCCGTAAGGTCTGATTATCATACAGCCCTTTACTCCCGAATAATCAACGAGCTCTGCCTTTTTTACAACGTCGGTATACCACTGTGCAAAGTCGGTATCCATAGACGTTATCTGCTCTACCATTTTCTTGTCATTAGCCATTTATATAGATTCCTTTCAAAATAAGATAAAATATACATAGTTATAATTATTATAATACATACCGCAAAAAAAGTCAATAAAAAGAGACTTATATTTTTTAATTTTAAGGGGAAAATAATCATAATACAGACAAAAATCAAAAACGGGAGAATTTATGATAGACAGCGTAAACATTCTCGGCACAAAAATAACAAGGGCAAGCGAGGCGGCAATAGAGGGTGAGATACTTAAAATGCTCGGCAGACGCGGCGGAGCCAAAATATTTACGCCCAATCCGCAGATGCTGGCTATCGCCGAGCGCGACGAGAACTTCAAGCGAATACTCGGCTCAGCTTCCCTGCTTTTGCCCGACGGTGTCGGCGTTCTGCTCGCCGCGCGGCTATCGGGCGAGCGTCTGCCGCAAAGGATAACGGGAATAGATACGGCATACCGAATACTTGAGCTATCCGCGCAGCGCGCTCTGAAGGTGGCATTTATCGGCGGCAAAAAAGGCGTCGCCGCACAAGCGGCAGAACGGCTCAAAAAGGATATCCCCATGCTTGACACGGTGCTGACTCATCACGGATATTTCAACAAATCGCGCACCTCAAGCGATAATCAGGCTTTGCTTGAGAAGCTTCGCAAAAGTGCGCCGGACATACTGTTCGTGTGCTTTGGAACTCCCGCGCAGGAAAATTGGATACACGAGAACTCAAGCTCTTTACCCTCAGTGCGCATTTTTATGGGACTCGGCGGAGCGCTTGATGTGTGGTCGGGCAAGATACGTCGCGCGCCGCGTGCAGTTCAGCTTGCAAACGCCGAATGGCTCTGGCGGTGCATCGGAGAACCACGCCGTTTTATCCGCCTCGCTTCTCTGCCCTCTCTCTATTCAAAGATCATTTGGGCAAGCATAAAAAAAATATAATACAAATATTTACTAATGCAGATAGTAAATATCTTTATTTGATATAATAAAATTATCAATATAGGAGGTATTTATGAATTTCGGTTATATAAAAAGAATGCGCGATCTACGTGAAGACAGCGATAAGACTCAACAGCAAATTGCCGATATCATAGGAACCTCTCAAACGATGTACGCGCGCTATGAACGTGGCGCTAATGAATTGCCCATTCATCATTTGCTGATGCTTTGTAAATACTATGGCGTCAGCGCGGACTATTTTTTAGGTCTGAGCGATAAAAGAAAATAATGAAATAAAAAAGCCCGATCTTTCGGGCTTTTTTTAATTTATCTTAACGTTATGTGATCTTCTGTACTCACGCGGGCGCGAGCCGGTCCGGCGAAGAAAAACGTTGGAAAAATAATGCTCGTCGGAAAAGCAAAGCTTCTCGGATATCTCCTTGACGGTCATTTGCGTATCCTTGAGCAAAATCTTTGCCGTTGCGATCTTAAGCGACACGAGATATTCATAGGGCGTTACGCCGTAGCTTTTTTTGAAGATCCGTATGATATTCGACTTGGATATATGAAGCCGTTCCGAGATCACGTCAAGATCCGCCTTTTCATACACGGAACCGTTAAGCGCCTCACGTATTCTGTATCTATCCGAATTTTCGCTGCTGCTTTCAAGAGCTACGGTGTTTATTATATTGTAAACGCATTGCGCGATATTATAGCTTACATTAGTATAAGGCGCGCCACCCGAGGCATATTCGAGCGCCTGTTCAAAATATGTCCTTGCGTCCTTGGCTGAATATACTCCGCTTTTGATACCGTAGGCATCAAGCAAGGGAGAAATATAGTCGGCAACGTAGTTTATCCATAGCTTTTTCCACGGATCCCGTGGGTTAGATCGATATCTATGCGCTTCGCCTTGCCTTAAAATATAAATATCTCCCCCGCTTACCCTTTGCCATTTACCCTCAAGATATAACTCACCCTCGCCGTCAAGCACGTATTCAAACACGTTTACAGGGGTGTCCTTGGATCTGCTGATCTGATAATCGGGAGACGGATTTGTAATTCCGACAGTAGCATTAACAAATGGAATCCCCGCCTCTGTAACAATTGCAAAAGCCTTTTCCTTATCGGGATAACTTACAGCACCATAAGAAATCTTAATTTTGCTCATATTCCACACCTTTTTAGTAATATTTTATATTGTTTTTGTGTCTTTTTTATATTATAATACAATTAAAAGAAGAATGCAATACCTTTTGATTTTTAACTTTATTTTATATAACGGAGGAAAATAAAATGAATAAAAACGATATATCCCCACGTGCTGAGCATCCGAATCCCCAATGGGAGCGCAAAAACTGGAAAAATCTTAACGGAAAATGGCAATTCGAGATAGATAACTCTCAAAGCGGCGAGAACCGCAAGCTTTACGAGACCGACACGCTGTCGAACGAGATAACCGTTCCCTTCTGTCCCGAATCCGACCTCTCGGGTGTCGGCAATAAGGATTTTATGATGTGCGTATGGTACAAAAAGAAGGTTTCCTTTACCGAGGACGAGCTTTGCGGAAATCGCGTGATACTGCATTTCGGCGCAGCTGACTTCAAAACTAAGCTTTGGGTCAACGGCAAGCGTGTTGGAATGGATCATATTGGCGGATACGGCTCATTTGAGTATGATATCACGGGAGCGCTCGTTTCGGGAGAAAACGTCATCACAGTTGCCTGCTATGACGACACGCGCGCGCCCTTCCAGCCCAGAGGCAAGCAATCCGAGCTCTATTACTCGCACGGCTGCGACTATACTCGCACAACGGGAATCTGGCAGACCGTGTGGTACGAGATCGTGCCGAATAATTATATAAAATGCGCTAAATTTTACACCGATGTTGAGAACAGCTCCTTATTTATCAACGCAGAGCTTGTTGGATGCGAAAATTTAAGTGCTGACGTTTTTTACAATGGAAAGCCGGTCGGAAGTGCTAAAAAAGAAAAGCTTTCGGTAACAGGTCAGCTTGAGGTCAAGCTCTCGGAAAAGCATCTTTGGGAGCTTGGAGACGGCAAGCTTTACGACGTGATCCTGAAATTCGGCAAGGACGAGGTCAAGAGCTATTTCGGCCTGCGCTCGATAGAGCTCAAGGACGGAAAATTTTTGCTCAACGGCAAAAGCGTATTCCAAAGACTTGTGCTTGACCAGGGCTTTTATCACGACGGAATATATACCGCGCCTAGCGACGAGGCACTGCGCCGCGATATTGAGCTTTCGATGTCGGTCGGCTTCAACGGCGCAAGACTTCATCAAAAGGTATTCGAGCCGAGATTCCTTTACCACGCCGACAAGCTCGGATATATGGTCTGGGGAGAATACGGAAACTGGGGACTCGATCATTCCGATATATCGAATCTTTCGACGTTTTTACCCGATTGGGCGAGCATTGTTGCGCGCGACTTCAACCACCCGTCTGTCATTGGTTGGTGTCCCTTTAACGAGACCTGGGACTACGGCCCGCAAAGAAAACGCCAGGATAACGAGCTGCTTCGCATAGTATACGAGCAAACAAAGCTTCTTGATCCCACGCGTCCCTGCATTGACACAAGCGGCGGATATCACGTTATAACCGATATATACGACACCCACGATTACGAGCAAAGCCCCGAGGTGTACCGCGAGCGTTATGACGCGCTCATCGAGAAGGGTGAGTTTTACGACCGACTTGCTCCCCGTCAGCAGTGGAAGGGCGAGCCTCTGTTCATATCTGAATACGGCGGTATCGGATTTGCGCTCGTTGGAGAAAAGGATCAGAAGAAGGCTTGGTGCTACGGCAATTCAACGCAGAGCTACGAGGAATTCTATGAAAGATACCGCGGTCTCACGCACACTCTGCTTGACAACCCCAAAATAATAGGATTCTGCTACACTCAGCTCACCGACGTAGAACAGGAGCTCAACGGTCTGTTCTTCTACGACACACGCGAGCCGAAATTCGACGTAAAGACGCTTTACGAAATAAATACCAAAAAGGCAGCTATCGAGGACTAAACACAAAAGGCTTTTGAGCAAATGCTCAAAAGCCTTTTATTATTTGCCTATTTTCAGTCGGTTTCTCAATTTGAAGATATACAGTGATATAAGTCTTGTCAGCGCGAGATCGTAAAGCACGAACACGCCCTCAAGCAGCACGGCACCTATAACGTACATTGCCATAGGAATTTCGGGCGTGCCGATAAAGATAACGAATCTTATTATCAAAAAGCACACAACAAGCGCCGCGTTAAAGGTTATTTCCTTCAGTATCCAGGATACCGGCTTGCTTTTCCTCTCGAACATCTCCTTGAGGATCGGATAAAACCCGAAGAAAGCGGCGTACATCACCGCAGGCGATTTGTTCGGCAAAAGCAGGAGTGAGAGCACCGCAGTAACGGCGTATATAGACCAGGACGCCGAGCGGCCGAACTCTATCACGACGATCACGGTCATAAGCGAGGCTATTACCGACATTGACGCGTCGAGCACCTCGATAAACGAGCCGAGATAAAGCACAACAACGCCAAGCGCCGCAAGCATCGCGCAAACGGTGATCATCTTCGTTTTATTTCTTCTTTCCTTCAAATTATTCAATGCTTGCCTCCGAGACGCTATCTATCAGCAGCAGGAAATGAGGTCTCCGCCGCAGCATTCACAGCAGCAATCCGCGCACATCAGTCCTGAGCAAACGTCGCAAGCACTGCAACCGCCCGCCGAGGTCGTCTGATATCCGCCGCCATAGCCGTTGGCGCGGGTTCTGAGGCGCTCCTGCGCCGCGCGATATTCGTTGTTATACGGATCCATAGACACCGCGATATCGAAATATCTCTGCGCGTCGACGTACTGTCCGCGTCTTATCATAACGCAACCCATAAGGAAGTTCCACTCGGCGTTTCTCTCAACGTCAGGGATCTCGTAAAGGCTCTTTTCAGCGCCGCTGATATTGCCGGAATTTATCATCTGTCTTATGCTGTTATATCTCGCATCGCCCGTAGGAGAGCTTCCGCCGGCGTAATTATAGCTACCGCTGTTCTGCTTATGCTTGCGACCGCCGTTCTCACGCATCGACTTTATCTCCTCGTAAGCGGCGTTTATTTCCTTCATTTTCTCGCTCGCGAGATCTGCGAGATCGCTGTCTCTGTACTTATCGGGATGATACTTACGAGCAAGCTCTCTGTATGCCTTTTTTATCTCATCGTCGGATGCATCGGGCGACACACCGAGAACCTTGTAGGGATCGTTCATTTTAAGTCTTCCTTTCTGGATTTTCTTTTTCGGGAAGACCCTGAGCACTCACACTCCGAATATTTTGCGCAGATCTCCTTGATCCTTGCGGGCATTCCCAGATATATGATATTTTGAATTATATTTTTTACGGTCGCGTTATTAAACTCAATAAGATCGACCGCCGATTCTGCCTCGTAAAGCTCGTTTTTGAGTGCGATCTCTATCGATTCGATCTGTTCTTTACTTGGCAACTCACCGCCGTAAAGCAAAAGCATAGGATTGTATCTTCCGAGCTTCTTGTCGTCCGCCATATCGTCGAGCGCATCGGCAATATATATCCAGCTTCCGACGTGCCGTCCGAGAGACGCGGCGATCCTCGCCTCTGTTCCGTCAAGCCCGAAGGCGCAGATCTCTCCGAGTATCTCCCCGAATATCGCGGCAGGCAGATCAACGCTCGCCTCTCGCTTTGCCTCAAAATCCGCAAGCCTTGCAAGCAGCTCGGATATCTTCGCATCAAGCTCGGCATATCCGTTTTTCAACGCCTTTTTGCGTCCGTGCTTCATAAGTGGCGTCAACAGAGTCGCTCGAAGCTTTTTGGCGCCGCGCTCGTCATTTTTGTCGTCCAAAAGCTTATGATAATTCAATAGGGCGGCGGCATACGCGCAAAAATCGAGCTGATCATTGCGCTTCATTATACTTCGCTTGTGCAAAATATGTACGGCACATCTTTTTCTCTCGAAGGAGAAATCCTGTCCCGTCAGCGCGAGTCGCGCAACAGCAAGAAATGCAAAATCATAGCTGAGAGCCATTCTGGAGCACTGTCCCGTGCATTTGCCCATAGACCGACAAAGCCCACAGTAAACGCCGCGATAAAACTCATATTCCTTTACTCTAAGCTCCGATTGAGTTACCTTAACGTATCCGAACACAGCAGCCTCCGCGCTCAAAAAAAATTATACTAACAATATATAATAACTTATTTAAGTTAAATTATAATTGCGTAATTGTAAATATTTAGTTATATTTTTGAAAAAGCAAAGAAAAACCGCTCTCACCGTCATTTTCGACAGCAAAAGCGGTTATTTAAGTATCAATCGAGTATCATATGCGCTTCAAGGCAGGTCTCTCCTCGGGAGTTGACGGTACGGAAATATTTTTCATTTCCGACCTTAGCGCAAAGCACCTCTATCTCGTCGCCGAACGCAGCCTCGTTAACGTAGCAAAGCAATACGCCCTTTATTTTTCCCACCTCGTCGATCGGCATAAAATCACAGAGCATATTTGTGTATTTGGTATTATTCATATGCATATTGTAATCAAGATCCGAATATACTATCCTTCTCTTTCCGAGAGAGATAAGCTCGACATCCTTTGGAAGTCTGAATCTCAGCGGAACGTCGAGCTTCGGCGCAGCCTCGTCCTCAAAGACAAGTCCGCTTTCGGACTGCGTTACGGGCAGCTTTTTGTCTATATCTATGAGCGCCCAGGTAGACATTGCGTCGGCGATTATCTGCTCGCCGCGTTTGATCCTGTAAAATCTCTCCGTCGAAAACGCGCGACCGGGGCACGTCCAGGTCTGCACCGTTATGTCCTCAAAGGCATAGAGTGGCGCATAGATCGCCAAGCGCATCTTACTGAGAATAAAAGCAAGCCTTTTTTCATCTCTGAGCGTATCAAGCGGCATTCCCACGCTATCCATATGATGATTGGACGCCTCCTGCATATAAACGAGCATCTGCGTAGGAGTTACACGGCGGAATGCATCGGTATCGTGCCAGCGCGTCGTATGGTTTTCCTGAAATATCATAAACTTTCCTCTTTGCAATAAGATATACGGTAATTATATACCTTTTTGCTGCAAAAGTCAAGTTTTTTATGCCAGCACTCCGCCACCACCCGTTGCCATTGCATCGGGCATTTCCGCGCCTCGCGTTTCGCCAAGTCCAAAGCTGACAGCAATAGCGGCATTGACCTCTGACATAACGCTCTCGTCAAGGTGTCCCATTTTTTCTTTGAGCCTCTTTTTATCCAATGTCCTTATCTGCTCCAGTAGCACGACCGAATTTTTGGCAAGCCCTACGCGGTCGGCGTATATGTCAATATGTGTGGGAAGTCTCGTTTTGCTCATTCGCGAGGTTATCGCCGCCGCTATGACCGTAGGGCTGTATCGGTTTCCCACGTCGTTTTGTATGATGAGCACGGGGCGAAGCCCTCCCTGCTCCGAGCCGACCACAGGGCTCAGATCCGCGTAAAATATATCTCCTCTTTTGACGTTCATTTCAAATCTCCGTTTTTATGTTTTTCCTTACAAGTCTATTTTTGCCTTTTGCCAAAGACTTTAAACATAATACGGAAATTTTAGACGTGGAATTTTTTACATATTATCTTCCTTGAAATTCGGCGTGTATACGCCACTCGCAGATGTACGAGCCTGCGAAAAGCCCGAGAGTCCGAGTCTATCTGCCACGTCAAGCACTGAATCGTATTCAAATCTCGTTACGCGACGATGAAGCTCACGAAATTCGCAATCGCTTGCAAACTCGGGAGTGTATTGGCTCATAATACTTACAAGTATATCATTTTTCGGCAGTATTTCCGAGATCCTTTCCAGCACTGCAATGCTGTCGGCGCGGCAGGACGGAAGCACGAGATGTCGAACTATCATTCCCCTTTTCAAAAGTCCGTCTTCGCCAAGCTCGCATTTTCCGACCTGCGAAAACATTTCGGCGAGCGCCGCCTCTGCGCGCTCACTATAATCAGGCGCATTCGAATATTTATCGGAAATCTCGGGCGAAAAATATTTGTAATCCGGAAGGTATATATCTACAAGCCCGTCAAGCATTTTCAAGGATCTCGGTAGCTCGTATCCGGAACTGTTATACACCACCGGAACAGAAAGCTTTCCTTTTACCATCTCGAGCGCAGTTGCAATTTTCGACACAAAATGCGCGCCCGTTACGAGATTGATATTATGCGCTCCGCGCGCTTCAAGCGAAAGCATTATATCGGCGAGCTCTCGCTCGTTTATTTCACGTCCGGGCATTTCCCCGCGACTTATATCCCGATTCTGACAAAAAACGCATCCGAGCGAGCAACCGCAAAAAAATACGGTTCCCGATCCGCGAGTACCGCTTATCACAGGCTCCTCGAAAAAGTGCAGATCGGCACACGCTATCCGCATATTCTCTCGCACGCCGCAGGCCCCGGCCTCTGCCGATCGGTCAGCGCCACAGGCTCTTGGACACATATAGCATTTTGACATTTTTCTGCTCTCCTTTCGCTTTTTTTATTCATTATACCGCTTTTTCGCGCGATTGGCAAGATTATTTACAAAAAATACATAGACAAGGAGTAAATACTTAACAAAAAAATTATAGAATTATAATGTAAAGAAAATTTGCGAGGTGCTTTATGTCAGATATGAATACAGCCAATTATAAAAACGCCCAGATCCTTTGTGTAGGAACCGAGCTTTTGCTTGGAGATATAGTCAATACTAACGCCGCTTTTCTTTCAGCTCAGCTTGCAGAGCTGGGAATATCGGTGTATAAGCATATCTGCGTCGGAGACAATCCCGAAAGGCTCTCGAGAGCGCTCAGGGACGCTCTATCTGAAACCGATCTTATAATCACAAGCGGCGGTCTTGGTCCTACCTATGACGATCTGACCAAGGAGACCATTGCGGCAGCTCTCGGTCTCGAGCTTGAGCTCCACTCCCCCTCGCTTGACAGAATAAAGAGCTATTTTGAGCGCACGGGCAGAGTGATGACGCCAAACAACGTAAAGCAGACGATGATCCCCCACGGCGCTACCGTTTTTCCAAACAACAACGGCACAGCGCCCGCTATGGCTGCCTTTGGCGGCGAGAACAACTCCAAGACCGTAATTATGCTTCCCGGTCCGCCAAACGAGCTTATACCGCTTTTTCACGAGCAGGTGAAGCCATTTCTGATGTCTCACACCGACGCGGTGATCGACAGTGTAAATATACATTTCTTCGGCATCGGAGAGTCTGCGCTCGAAGAGCAGATAAAGGACCTTATGATAAACGCTACCAATCCCTCGATTGCGCCCTATTGCAAATCGGGTGAGGTAAGAATAAGAGTAACCGCAAAAGCAGAAACGCACGTCAAAGCCAAGGAGATGTGCGATGCCTGCGTTGAAACCATAAAGCAAAGCTCTGTTGGAAAATTCATTTACGGCATAGACACAAAAACGCTTGAAAATACGCTTGTTCTCGCACTCAGAGAGAGCGGCAAGACCTTTGCCTGCGCCGAATCCTGCACGGGCGGTCTTATCGCTAAGCGCATCACCGATATATCGGGCTGCTCGGACGTATTCCTCGGCGGCTGCGTTACATACGCAAACTCTGTAAAGCAAAATATTCTCGGCGTGCGCGCCGAGACTCTGGCAAGCTTTGGCGCTGTCTCCGAGCAAACGGCTCTTGAGATGGCAGAGGGTGTGCGCAAGCAAACGGGAGCCGATATCGGCGTTTCTACGACGGGTATCGCAGGGCCCTCGGGCGGAACGCCCGAAAAGCCTGTGGGCACGGTCTTCGTCGCTATCAGCGCAAAGGACTATCATAAATGTATAAAGCTGACGCTCTCTTCTATGAAAAGTCGAGAATACATCAGAGAAGTAAGCGCTTCAAATGCTATGCATCTTGCGCTTAGCTACCTTAATGGCTAAAAACTCAGAAAAATGATATTTTTTTAACATAAAAATTCAAATTTCTATTGATTTTTCAGAAACAATATATTATAATAGATAAGATGAAATAAATTACGGCATTTTGAAAGGTTTTTAAAATGAAAAAATTCAAAAAGATAGGAGTTCTTACCTCGGGCGGAGACGCTCCCGGAATGAACGCAGCGATAAGAGCAATAACAAGAAGCGCGCTCGATCAGGGCGTAGAGGTAGTGGGAATCATCGGTGGATACAGCGGACTGCTTGAAGAGAATATAATTCCGCTTACTTCCAGCTCTGTTTCTAATATAATCACGCACGGCGGAACTATTCTTTATTCCGACCGCTGCCTTGAATTCAAAACCCCCGAAGGAATGGCAAAGGCCGTTGCTACCTGCAAAAAGCATAATATAGACGCCATAGTCGCAATAGGCGGAGACGGAACCTTCCGAGGCGCTACCGACCTTACCCTTCACGGAATCCCCGCCATCGGCGTTACGGGAACTATTGATAACGACATCACCGCTACCGATTACACCGTCGGCTTTGATACCGCTATGAACACGGTGCTTGACGCGGTGGACAGGCTCAGAGACACCTGCGAATCTCACGCGCGTTGCGACGTCGTTGAGGTTATGGGACGCGACTGCGGACAGATAGCACTTATGACGGGCATTGCTTCGGGTGCGATCGCTGTTTGCATTCCCGAGCTTCCCTTCGATGAGAAGGCTGCGATCGAGGAGATAAAGAACGCAAAGGAAAGTGGCAAGCGCGGAATGATCGTTGTTGTCAGCGAGGGCGTTTATGAGCTCGACGAAAACGGCAAGAAGATCCCCTACGGCGAGCTTCTCCGTGAAAGGATCGAAACGCAGACCGGCGTTGAGACAAAGTTTGCAAGACTTGCTCACGTTGTCCGTGGCGGTTCTCCTACGCTTCGCGACAGACTTACCGCAACCAAGATGGGCTGCGAGGCAGTTGATCTGCTCCTTGAGGGCAAGAGCAACCGCGTAGTTATTGAGGAAGACGGTTATATCAAAAATCTCGATATTCTCTACGCTCTCACGGTAGACCGCATGTACAAGAACAAGCTCAAGGACGGAGATCTTGACAAGTTCTCGGCAGAGGAGATAAAGAGCATGGAAGCTCTCTGCGAAAAGAGACGCAAGGAGATCAAGGACCTTTACGATATGTCCTGGGAGATCTGCAGATAATCAAATTTCGTTTTAAATATTAAAAGCCGCAAGGAAATTTCCTTGCGGCTTTATTTTGTTATTGTTCAGATCAATAGTCAAGGATATCGACCATAAGATTGTTAAGCTTAGTGGTTGCAGTGCCCTTTATCTGAGCCCAAACGGTAGTTATGTTAGAATAACTACTACTTCCGCCTGTCCAGAGTCTACGGAGAGCCAGGAAGGGCTCGTCGTAAATACCGTTACCTGCAAGATTCTCAACGAGCAACGAAGAGCCGTAGAGATATCCAAGGTCAAATACGATGGAGTTACGGATAACGTTAAACATTCTCATCATATCAAGGTCAGCCGTTGCTACCTGTCTCTTAAGGTATACCTCGAAATATGCGGGAGCAAGATACATGTTACCGCCTGCTGCAAGAACCTCGAGAACGGTTGCGGAGCGCTCAAACGCCTCGGTCTTGGTAGCCTTGGGAATAAGCCACGATCCATACATATTGCAAAGTGACGTGGAATAGTTGTTCTTTACGTCGGTCTTGTAGAAGGGCATAGGAAGAACGGTGAAGTTATACTCGAGGTTAGATTCGGTAACAAGCACGGGAGCGTGCATAAACATAGCTCTGCCTTCCTCCACCAACACATTCTCGGGGTTCTTAGACAAAACGTCATCGTCATTCTGGATCTTTTCCTGCCACCAGTTGATAAATTCTACGTGAACAGGCTTTTCAAGCGTCCAGTCGTAAGTACCCTTATTGTTAAGCTCAGTATATCTGAGACCTGCTCCGTAGAGCCAGAGGTCTACACGTGCCATACCTACAGCCGTAGCAAGACCAAACTCGTCGCCATTGTCAACGCCCTCGGTCTTTTCATCACCGGTATTGGTATTGCTGTATGCGTTCTGAGAAAGGATAATGAGATTATCCATAGTCCAGGTCTTCTTGTCTACCATCTCATAAAGGTGAGCCTTGGTATATCCCTGGTTAACTCTCTCAAACGTATCAACGTTTACAAAGATACAGGTCATAGAACGAACGCTGGTCCAGGAGGAGTTATCCGACATCCAGAAAATACGTCCGCCGATCATGATCTCTTCCTTGATTCCGCTTCCCCAATAGGGCTTTTTGGTTTCATAAAGGTTAAGATTTTCGGATTCGGCAAGGTCGCGCGAAAGTCCCTTTGCCGCAACTATAGGCGGGATAAGGCAGTAGGAGACCGAAAGATCGTAAGGGGTTCCTGCGCCGGATGCAGCCTCAATCTCAGACGCAAAGCCTTCCATATTACCGTATCCGCCCTCATATTCAACTATGTTAAACGAAATTCCAAGATACTCTTCTACGTATTTTCTACGCTCAGCTACCTTTTCCTTGATAAGCTCGCCGTCAGATTCAACGAGGAACTCACACTGGCTTATCTTATTTCCCGTGTTAGAGTCAGCCAAAACGGTAAACTCATAGCCCTCATAATCAACCTCCTCGGGAATATCAGAATCTTCCCAGTTATCAGGGTTGAGAATATACTTGATATCCCATTCGTCTGCCGGTGCAGTATCGTTGACTTCGCCGTCTTTAGTCATATCGGCGTTTGTCTCGTCAATATTGATCGTTTCTCTCTCGGTAGATTCCTCAGTCTCCTCGGAATCGTCGCCGGGCTCTTCCGAATCGTCATCCTTAGTGGTTGCCGCAGTCGTGCCGCTTGTAGACGTTTCGCCTATGTTGGTCTTCCTTTTCTTGCTACAGCCTACAAATACGGCGGTAAGCATAAGAAGTGCCAAAACCAGCGCCAAAATTCTCTTAAACATTTTTACCTCCAAAATAGAATTATATATTGGTATTAGTTATTATAACAATAAAATCGGAGTTTGTAAAGCAGTTTTTCATAAAATTTACATATTCAAAAATAATTTGTACACATCGACAAAAAGGCGCGCATAAAGATAGGCAAAACGCCTAAAAATATTTACGTATATTTAGGCATATGGCGGTATAAAATGGTGATTTTTTTAAGCACAAAAATAGAGAATTCCGAGCTTTCGCAAGACGATCTATCCCCTATCGGACACCTCACCGGAGAGGAACTCGATACTCTCTGTTCGGAAGATCGCGCATATGAGTTCTTTTGCGATATTGCCGATTCCTTCTTAGGATCTCCTATAACCGCCGTAGCTCGATTTGATCCAACGCACAGCGAGCGATCGGCGATCTTTCGCTCGCGGATAAGGGCTATATACCGAGCGAGCGTTTGGGGACAGTTTTCCCTGCTCTGCACGGGAATTTCAACCCCCAACGATCTTGACATGTGTGCAGATATTATAAAGGAAGCCTTCTGCGAGCTTGAAAGTGAGGGACGAGAGTTCAACGGATTCATCGAAAAAGGGATCTGTATCGATTCGCCAATGATGCTTTACAATTTTCCTCAACGCTCTCGATTTGATTTTATATGCTTTGACTTCGAAAAATTACGCTATCTCGGCACGGGAATAAAAAGCTCAATCATAGGCACCACAGAGTTAGCAAATGAAATATCCAAGGTATGCCGATCAAACGAAAAAAGCGCCATCGCCATAATATCCAACGACAAAGGGGAAGCGAAAAAATCAGTAAAAATACTTGATGAGTTGAAAATAGATAAAATATACATTCTGCGCGAGCACTCCAAAGCATAAAAATTCTTAAAAAATAAACCAAAAAGCTCTTGACAAATCAAAAAAAGTGTGCTATCATATACGGGTACGCAAGAAATTGTGTATGCGCCGTTAGCTCAGCTGGATAGAGTGTTTGGCTACGAACCAAAAGGTCGGGGGTTCGAATCCCTTACGGCGTGCCAAATAAAAATGCACCGTGTTCACACGGTGCGTTTTTATTTTGTATAGCTTTATTGATTCGAACCCCATGAATTTTCGCCAATGCGAAAATTCGTTGTGCATACGCCAAGACGCATTATATATATACTTGTCAATCGGCGTATGCAGGGTTCCTTGAATCTTATTGATTCGAACCTCGCAAAATTCCCATCTTGTCTTTTTTTATATTTCGTGTTATAATAAGATTATCAAAAGCACAAGGAATTAAAACGTATGAAAATTTGTGATCTTCACACACATTCGGTCTTCTCGGACGGAACATTTACCCCCGCCGAAATAATCGACTCCGCGATAAATATAGGATTGTCTGCCGTGGCGCTTTGCGATCATAATACGGTTGACGGTCTGCCCGATTTTCTGTCTGCAGCTCAAGGAAAGACCATCGAAGCGGTAACGGGCGCGGAATTCTCTGTCGATCTTAACGGCAAGGAGCTGCATCTGCTCGGGCTTTTCATCTCCCCGAGGTATTTTGCTCAAATATCGGAAATGACAGCCCTATCCAACAAGCGCAAGGAGCAAAGTAATATTGAGTTGATCCATTCTCTTTCCAAGGTCGGCGTTGTTCTTGATTACGACGAGATAAAGCAAAAAACTCCGAACGGTCAGATAAATCGCGCGCATATCGCGGCGGCGCTGACCGAAAAAGGCTACACTCTTTCAATAAAGCACGCGTTCGATACCCTGCTCTCTCGCTCTGCAGGTCATTACAAGGATCCTCAGCGCACAACAGTTTGGGAAATGATAGGCGTGATAAACTCCATGGATGCCGTTCCCGTGCTGGCGCACCCGTTTTTGAATCTTTGCGAGCGCGAGCTCGTCGAATTCTTGCCGTCAGCGAAAGCGCAAGGGCTTAAAGGTATGGAATGTTATTATTCCCTGTACGACGAAAGGACCACCGCGCTCTCGCTTGAGCTTGCCGAGCGCTTCGGCCTTGCCCGCAGCGGTGGAAGCGACTTCCACGGAGCTCACAAGCCGGATATCAGTCTTGGCATCGGCAAAGGAAACCTGCAAATCCCTTACGAATGGTGCAATATTTTAAAAAGCTTGACATAAAAAAACAAGGGGCTCTCGCCCCTTGCTTTTTATTTATCACTTAGCATTAAAGTTAAGCATATTTATGATCTTGCCTTCCTGGGTAATAACCGAAAGAACGCAAGCCTTAGCTCCTTTATCGTTCCAGTTACAAGGAGCTACCTCAAGAGTTACCTCCTGTCCGTCGAACTGCTCGAGGAAGGAATACTGATTTCCGCTTGAGCAATAAAGCAACACCTTGGTCTGACCGGATACTATCTCGTAGTTCGTATAGTAAGCATTTCCTCCCTTTTTGACAGTAGCGTTAAGAACGTAAACGGTTGTAGCCGAATCGGGCGTATAGCTGATAGCCGCAAAGTCAGCAAGCGTCTTACCCGTGATAAACGTGCTCGTGTCATATTCGTAATTACCGTAGTAGTTTGCTTTGATTACGGCATCGGTGATACAGGTCTGGCTTGTATGGTCGCCATCGCCGTTATTACGCTTACCCTCGATAACTACCTTCTGTCCTACCTCGATCTCCTTGAATATAGCGGCATCCTTTACGACAACCGCGATAACGCCCGTGTTATCGATAAGATAGAATGCGCTCTTGTTTACGACCGAAGGACCTACGATGCCCTCAATAGTAACCGTTGTGTCAAGCTCTGCGTCAATAGCGCTCTTGACGGTATTGCCGTGAACGTCAACCGTGGAAACGGTGATATCAAGTGTCTTTACAAGAGGTGCTCCGTTGTAGGTTACGGTAACGGTTACAGTAGCCGCACCTGAATCAAGGCACTCGAGGATAAGCTTTCCGTCCGCCTCGGTAAACTTAACTACGTCGGTATTGCTCGACGAGTAGGAAACGGTTGCGTTCTCGAATCCGAGAAGCTCGGAGGAAACCGAGGTTATAAGCTCGGTCTGGGGATTGCCGGTATATTCGGTCTTGAACTGATCAAGCACGTAATAATCCATAACGTGCTCCGCGGTATCAGCAAGATCAAATGTGAAATTCTCATCGTAAACCGCAACGGGAAGAAGTCTGAAGTAGCAGTCGGTTGCCGTGGATTTTGCGTTGAGCGCAGTAAGATATACGGTGCAGATCTTGCCGTCGAAGGCATCGAGCCAAGCAAAATCGCTTCCGCTGCACTGAGTATAGGTATAAGCACCCGTTTCGCCATCGAGATCAAAGAAGTAGTAATTTACAAAGTTGCTTCCCGGAACCTTCTTAACGAGCGCGGTTACCTTGAATATCTTAGCAGTAATGTCCTCGGTAACAGGTGTATTGATAATGTCTTTTACTGTTGCGCTCGTGATCCAGGTCTTATCAAAATCGTTATCGGTCTTATTGTCATTGGAAACGAGAGTAACGTCAGTAAGCTGGTTAGCGCCCTTGTATCCGAACTTAGCAGCATTGTTCTGCTCGGAATCAAGTATCCAATAATCCTTTGTTCCGGCGATCTCTACCTTGTTGCCTATCTTCAATCTCTGCGCAACGTCGCCGTCGTAAACGTAGATAGAGGCGGTCTCGTCAACGAGGATAAAGCCGTTGGGCTTCATTCCGTCAGCGTAGGTAATGCGGGCTACAACACCGTCAACCTTGAGCGTTGCGCCCTTCTCTGCCGCTCTTGCCTCGGCAATGCTTGCAGCGGTATAATTCGAAACGTCAACTTTGCCCTGGTTATTCGTGTACTCGATAAGGCGAGCGTTCTTTACTTCCTTAGTACCGTTGTAATTCTGAAGGATACAGTGGAGAAGGACCTCGTCGCCCTTAACGGGCTTGTATTCAAAGTTGGCATAGCCGATGGAGCCGTCAGCACTGTACGTGCCGTACACGGAAATAGAGCCGGTCTCGTCCTCGATGACCATAGTGCCGTACTGCGCGTTGGTTACCGATTTGATGGTTCCGCGAATGTAGTAACGCTCGGTAGTAACGTTGCCGGACGCGCCGCAAAGCTCAAGTGCCTTAGCGATGGTGATAACGTCATACTTTTCGCTACCGGTAGTTTCAGCCGTGGTTCCGGCGGTGGTTCCGGCGGTGGTTTCGGTCGTGTCGGACGATTCATCGGAATCACCGGTGTTCGCACAGGATGCGAGAGCAAGGGATGCGAGCATCAGAAGCGCCATAAGAAGCGCAAGCAGACGCACAAGTTTTGTGTTTTTCATAGCTATACCTCACATGGTTTTTTGTTATAATGACATTATATACCTTTTTTCTACACGTGTCAAGACTATTATGGAAATATGAGGTAATAAAAAAGCCGAGCGACTGTGTGCTCGGCTTTTTGGCAAGCATTGCGGGAATTTCGCCTTCGGCGAATATCTTTGCTCGTAGCGACCTCGAGCAAGCTCAGGTCGGCTTTACTCGCAAGATGCGAACCCACATCTGCTGCGCTTCGCTTGCAGAGATGGGGTCGCCGTGCGGGTGCCATTGGAAAAGGGGCTCGGTTGAGCCCCTTTAAAAACGGGAATTTCGCCTTCGGCGAATATCTTTGCTCGTAGCGACCTTGAGCAAGCTCAGGTCGGCTTTACTCGCAAGATGCGAACCCACATCTGCTGCGCTTCACTTGCAGAGATGGGTTCGCCGTGCATGTGCCATTGGAAAAGGGGCTCGGTTGAGCCCCTTTTCCAATGGCACCCGCAACGGGAATCGAACCCATAACTAACCCTTAGGAGGGGTTTGTTATATCCATTTAACTATGCAGGCGTGGTATTCATTAAAATGTTACTTTCTTTTTTGCAGATAAGTGTTGCTATTTTTCCCTGTTTTTGATAAAATAATCTTATGCAACCCGATTTGCTAATATATTGTACCACGAAATTGATTATTTTTCAATACCGAATTGAAAATTTAACGGAGGTTTTTTCTTTGACATTCTTTAACACGAAAAGACTTGTACTTCTCATAATATCTTTGACGCTCGCTTTGGTGTGCGTTGTCTTTATTTTTTCAAACTCGCTCAAAAACGGTGCAGAATCAAGCGAGCAGAGCTCGTCGGTCTACGAGCTGGTAAACGACGTTACCGATGCGCTCGGATTCAAAAATCACGTATCCCACGCACTTGTGCGTAATCTCGCGCATATTGCGGAGTTTGCGCTTCTCGGAGTATTTCTCTCGCTTGCGCTCGCGCTTCTGCTTCGAGTTGACCGCAGCTATTCTCCGCTTCGTACCGTGCTTAAGCTTATCCCCGCCGCAGCCGTATGCACAGCCGTCGCGATCATCGACGAGTTTCTGCAATTCGGCTCAGAGGGACGCGCACCGCAGGTCTCCGACGCCCTGCTCGACGTTCTCGGCGCACTGATAGGAATATCTGTATTTTTCGCGGCATTCGTTATATATCGCGCAAAATGTGCAAAGAAACATAATGATGAAACGGCATCTGCTTGACAGATGCCGTTTTTTATTTTAAAAAGTCAAAAAATTCATTTAAAAACTTTACATATCGTCGCTTTTATGTTATACTTATAATGTAAAATTATTTATTTAAGGGGCTTATGACCTTGGAAAAGATACTTAACTCAAGCTCTACCGAGCAGACTGAACATATAGGCGCCTCGCTCGCGCAGGCTCTGATCTCGGATGCAACCCTACCGCGCTTCGTTGCGCTTTACGGAGATCTCGGCGTCGGCAAGACCGCATTCACGCGCGGATTCACGCATTTCGCCATTCCTGCGGCTAAGGTAAAATCTCCTACCTTTGCGCTTGTAAACGAATACGTCGGCGAAAAGGTAAAGATCTGCCATTTCGATATGTACCGAATCGAAGACGAGGACGACCTTTACTCTATCGGCTTTTACGACTATCTGAACGGTAAAAATCTCTGCATCACCGAGTGGAGTGAAAATATAGAGCATTCTCTGCCCGACAGCTACGTTCGCGTAGAGATAATAAAAAACAACACGAGCGATCCCGACAGCCGAGAGATACGGATATCGGTAATAAAATAAGAGGACACAAAGCAAAAAATGAAAATACTTTCTCTTGACACGTCCGCTACCGTTGCCACCGTAGCACTTCTTGACGGCGACAAGCTTCTGGCGGAGCAAATGACAAATAACGGAAACACTCACAGCGAGACGATTCTCCCGATGATAGAGGACGCGCTCGCCACGGCAGGTCTTAATGTATCAGACATAGATCTCTTCGCCTGCTCCTGCGGCCCCGGATCCTTTACGGGCGTAAGGATAGGAGTTGCCACGCTCAAGGGCCTCGCGTTCGCATCGGACAAGCCCTGCGTAGGTGTATCTACGCTTGAGGCGCTTGCCGAAAACCTCAAATGCTGCGGCGGTCTTATCTGCCCGGTTATGAACGCGCGTCGCTCACAGGTATACACCGCGCTCTTTATATCCGACGGTCAATCGATAAAGCGCGTTACCGAGGACGAGGCAATGTCCATCTCAGAGCTTGACGAAATGCTCTCAAAATACGGCGCGCCCGTAAGCTTTTGCGGAGACGGATACGACATAACCCTTGAGGCACTCACCAAAACACGCGCAAAGGATACTCCTCTGCGCCTGCGATATCAATCGGCAGCATCCGTCGCGGAGGTAGCGCTTCGCAAATACGAGGCGGGCGAGTACTCCGACGACGCAGGACTGAAGGTAACCTATCTTCGTCCCTCTCAGGCTGAACGCGAGCTGAAGGAAAAACAAAAAACTTCTGAAAATAAAAATAATTAAAAAACATAAAAGAGGTACAAAATGAAAATCGTAATCGGTTGCGACCACGCGGGCTTCGGGCTCAAAAATCTTGTTATCGACCACATTACCGCCAAGGGACACGAGGTAATTGACGTAGGAACAAACTCCACCGCATCCTGCCACTATCCCCTTTTCGCAGATGCTCTCTGCAAAAAAATACTCGCAGGAGAGGCTGAGCTTGGAATCCTTATCTGCGGTACGGGAATAGGAATGTCTATGGCGGCTAACAAGCACAAGGGCATTCGTGCGGCTTGCTGCTCGGATACCTTCTCCGCAAGACTTACACGCGAGCATAACGACGCTAACGTCCTTTGCTTTGGCGAAAGAGTCGTAGGCGCCGGACTTGCGCTCGATCTTGTTGACGCATTCCTTGGTGCAACTTATCTCAATAACGGCAACCACGTAGTACGTGTTGCAATGCTTGGTGATATCGAGGACAGCAACCTTTAATAATAACCTTCCACGGAGGATCTTAAATGAGCGTTGATAAGATAGC
Organism: Clostridia bacterium; assembly: GCA_017536635.1. Lineage (GTDB taxonomy): Bacteria > Bacillota > Clostridia > Oscillospirales > CAG-272 > HGM12713. Next base: position 14,140 of record JAFXHA010000039.1, on the reverse strand, counting down.
GGGAATTTTGCGCGCAATAAGCGGCTCTCCGCATCCTAAAAATTACACCTCGGCGGTTATTGCTGCCGCAGGTCTTTCCACTCGCTTTGGCGGAGAGACCACAAAGCAGATGACCGAAATATGCTCAAAGCCGATGCTATATTACACGCTGAAGGCTTACCAGGACGCCGAGTGTATACACGAAATAATAATCGTTGCAAGAGAGGAAGAAATTCCCTTCTGGGAGCTTCTCTGCAAGGAAAACGACATCTCAAAGGTATCAAAGATAATCGTTGGCGGCTCGACGCGTCAGGAATCGGTACGGCTCGGACTTGATGCTGTAAGCACAGATTCCAAATTTATCGCGATCGCCGACGGCGCAAGATGCCTCATTACACCCGATCAGATAAATACCGTCTGCCGCTCGGCATACAAGTATAATGCGGCAACAGCGGCGCACCGTTCAAGCGATACGGTGAAGATAGCCGATAAAAAGGGATTTATCGGCTCGACCGCCGACAGAAAAACCGTCTGGCTTGCACAGACGCCGCAGGTATTCAAGACCAATCTCTATCGCGCGGCGGCTTACACTGCGCTCAAAAAGGGATTTGAGGCAACAGACGATAACTCGCTCGTTGAAGAGGTCGGACATGCTGTGCGCCTTGTGGAATGCAGCGCGCTTAACATCAAGATAACCGAAAAAGAGGATATCGAGGTCGCCAGAGCGATAATATCAAAGAGACTTTCGGAGGAGACCAAATGATAAGAATAGGCCACGGATACGACGTCCACAGGCTCGTCGAGGGCAGAAAACTCATCATCGGCGGAGTGGATATTCCCCATTCTCTCGGGCTTCTCGGACATTCTGATGCCGACGTGCTGCTGCACGCTATTTCCGATGCTCTGCTCGGTGCGGCGGCGCTCGGAGATATAGGCAAGCTTTTCCCCGATACAGATAAAAAATTCGAGGGTGCTAACAGCCTTATGCTCCTCAAGCGCGTGGGAGTTCATCTGGAGCGCGCGGGATACAGAATAGTCAATATAGATTCCACGATACTTGCCCAAGAGCCGAAGCTCGCGCCTCATATTCTAAAGATGCGCTCGAACATCGCGAGAGTGCTTGAGCTTGACATCTCTGCGGTAAGCGTCAAGGCAACGACCGAGGAAAAGCTCGGCTTTACGGGTGAAAAGCTCGGAATCGCCGCGCACGCCGTTTGCCTTATAGAGTCGATATAATCACAATATAAAAAGGGCGACCCAGGTCGCCCCGACAGCGCAGAGCTGTGCGCGTTGTCTGCTCACTTCATTGTCATTTCACCTCCGAGGACACACAGCCCGCGCGAACCTTACGCATTACTTTATCATTATATGCGCAAATGGTTTAAGAGTTTAAAAAAGATCTATAAAGCCTTCCCCTTTGGGGAAGGATAAAATAACAAACTCACGAAAGGAAACCACTATGATAATCATTTCCCCCTCGGTGCTTGCCGCCGATTTCTCCGTGCTCGGCGCAGAGCTTGACAAGGTCGCAAAGGCAGGTGCGCAGTACATACACCTTGACGTTATGGACGGTATATTCGTTCCAAATATCAGCTTTGGACCGCCCGTAATATCCTCTCTGCGCAAAAAGAGTGAGGTCGTTTTCGATGTCCATCTTATGATAACCGATCCGATACGTTATATAGACGATTACGTAAAGGCGGGCGCGGATATCATCACTATACATTACGAGAGCTGCGAAAATCCCCTTGAGGTCGTAAGATACATTCGCTCAAAGGGCGTATCTCCCTGCGTCTCTATCAAACCGGAAACTCCCCCCGAGGTGCTCTTTGATATGATGAACGAGCTCGATATGGTGCTCGTTATGACGGTCGAGCCCGGCTTTGGCGGTCAGAAGATGATTCCAGAGATGGTCGCCAAGGTACGCGTGCTCCGCGATCATATAGAAAAGAACGGTCTCTCGGTCAACATCGAGGTAGACGGTGGAATCACACCCGAAAACGCTCCCCAGGTGATCGACGCGGGCGCAAACGTTATCGTCGCAGGCTCGGCAATATTCAGAGCCGACGACCCGAAGGCTGTTATCGAGAAGATAAAGGCGTTGGGGTAACTATTTTTATAAAAAACAAATCAACGGACGGGATTCCCCGTCCGTTATGCATTTTCATTTAAAAATTCTACCATTGGTAGAATGATTAGAAATATATCGAATCAGTATTGACAACAAGTGATTAGATGGGTATAATATCAGTATAGTTAATAAAGACAGAAAGGTGGATATTTTACATTATGAATGAATATTCGATTTACATATCAAACGGAAAAGTAATAGGTGATTCGGTATTTTTTCTTATATCGACAGAATTGCTGAACAAGGAAAACAAACGACTTTGCGATTTTACAGACGCACTCGATAAAGATACCTGTCAGAAAAAGAAACGTATTGTAGAGTATAAGTGCACTAAATATCGCTATGCTTCTGTATCGTTGGTTCATAGCATTCTTTGTAATATTAATCGTTTCAGGAAATTGCACAACCTCGAATACTCACATTATTTGCTTCAACATTTTGATGAAATTTTCAAAGAATACGACGAATATTTAACTTTGTATGGGTCTGCTCCCGCCAACGAAAAGCCTGATTACAGCTTATATTATTCGATGTTGGCATTTGCTGAAAGAGAGCTTGCAAAACTTAATGAAAAAATTCAGAATGCAACAGATTGGGAAAAGGTCGAGCTTGAGGAGCGCATTGGCGGATTAAAATTTGCCAAAGAATGTCTGAATGAGGCTTGGCAAAGGCGAAAGGAAGTGATCGTATGAAAGAAAAACTTGAACTTTTAAAGCTCCTCGCCGATGAAACCCGTCTTGAAATTCTCAACATTCTTTTGAAAGAGGATTCCTACGTTGAAAAGATCGCCTGCGAGCTTTCGCTTACCCCTGCAACCATTTGTTATCACCTCAAGAAAATGGAATCGGCGGGCGTTGTAAACTGCACTCGCTCGCAGTTCTACATTATCTATTCCCTAAACCGTGATATCTTTGAAAAGCCGCTTTACGAGCTGATAAAAAAAGACGATCCCATAATTGACACCGAGGAAAAATATAAAAAAGAGGTCATATCAAATTTCTTCAAATACGGGAAGCTGACACAGCTCCCCACACAGAGAAAAAAGCGTGAGATCGTACTTGAAGAGATAGCCAAGCAACTTGAGAAGGGCCGAAAATATGGTGAGAAAGAGGTAAACGATATAATTCACCGATTTCATGAGGATCACTGTACCATTCGTCGCGAGATGATCGCTTGCGGTATTATGGCGCGCGAAAAGGAAATATATTGGTTGATATAAAATGAAAAATATAAGTATCTCGGAAAAGATAAAGGAATATCGATATCGGAACCGCTTAACTCAAGAGGATTTCGGAAAGCTCTTGGGCGTTTCCGCGCAGGCGATATCAAAATGGGAAAGAAAGGAATGTTACCCCGACATTACCCTTCTGCCCGACGTTGCCGAGCTACTCTCGTGCAGCGTGAACGATTTTTTTGAATAAGCAAACGGACGGGATTCCCCGTCCGTTATTTTATTCTTTATTTCGGCGAGGCTGATAATATTTATCCAACACATAGCAAGCAACGGCTGACCAGCCGTGGCAAAGGCTACCTGCGTTATTGAAGTCCAATTCACCCTTGGTCGTCTCCCAGAATGACGTACTGCCCTCAAGCAGCATACCGCCGAAAATATCGCAGATCTCGTTTATTGCAAAATCAAGACCATTTTCGTCGTATTTGATAAGAACGTCATATTTAAAGGAATAATACGCGAGATTCATCTCTATCACGCCGTGCTTTTGAGGATCTTTCAGCGCGGCACATATATTTTCTATACACTTTTTATCGGTAACGACACCCGACGCCAAAATAATAGCGTTGGTATAGTTATGATACTGCTCTCGGTCAATATAGCTACGGTACAAGCCTTTTTTCTCGTCATAAAATGCCGCTATTCCGTCTGTCAAGCGCTTGCGATAGTTATTATACTTCTCTGCCCTCTCAGTATCGCCTATCCTTCTCAAGACCTCAACAAGCTTTGTCGTCGCAAAAAGTCCATATGCGGTAAGCGCGCCGTCCGGCTCGGGCTTGATATACTCATCTCGCCATATTTTCCCGTTAAGCGGGCCTGTCAGCCCATCCGACCACTCGTGGAAATTCCAATATCTCGGCTCTCCGAAAAGCATAATGCCTTGATCGGTGGTATGCTTTTCAAAAGTTTTCATTATGCTCTCGACGTACGGTAGCATCTCGCCAAAAAACGTTGCATCTCCCGAATGCTCAACATAGTCACATAGAGAGGTTATCCACGGAAAAGATCCTGCTGTTATATTAAAGGTCAATCGCGACGGAGCGCACATTGGGATAAGACCGTCGTCCTCAGAGCAAAGAGCCATCATACGAATACTCTCGCGCGGCATATCATACTCGGCAAACGCCCCGTAACCGAACATCATCTGTATCCTGCTGTCGCCTGCATACAGTGCTTGCTCGCGCCAGGGACAATCCTCGTAGTGATCGTGTATACAAAGCTCCATAGTTCTTCGCGCGGTTTCGTATATCTTATTGAGAAATCTGTCTCCAAAGTCCTTTTCGGGCTTTTTGAGCGGATATTCGTCGGCAAGCATGCCGACCTTAAAAACAGTTACCTCGTCGGTCTCGACATAAAAACCCATATATCTACCGCCAATGCGACGAAAATATTCGGTAAATTCGTTCTCTCCTGCCTTTAAAGTCAAGCCGTAGGCGAAATTGCGCCCACCAATATAGGAGCGGATCCGAAGATCCTGCAAGTGCTCTCCCCAGCAAAGATACGCCTTGCAAGACTCCTTAACGCTGACCTTGAACCGAGGGAAGCCCACGGTATTACGCCCAAGATCAAGGATAATGAACACTCCGTCACCCTCCTTTTTAACAAAGGTTACCGGAGTGTTTAGATCGCGATATTTGTCGCGCGCGAGAGAGTTCGTCATAGCCGCAAAATTCACGGTTCTCATCCAACAGTTCTGGACTATCTCCGCAGCGGTATTTCCGCCATTCTTGATAAATTCGCCCTGTGCGCCAACGATTCCAAGCGCTTCGTTTTCTACCTTTGTTTTGGCAACGGGACGAGGAACCTCTTTGTATCCCGTTTCCTTAACAACAGCTTTATTCCAAGGAAGCTGCTCGGCGGTAAAGTCATAGGAGAAGCCATATCCCAGCTGACGCGTTGTTTTATCCGGCGCGGAATATGACGCAAGTCTACGAGCAAGCGTATGCTCGTCCGAACCGCACAATCGCTCTCCATCACAATATATCTCAAAAGCCACGCAAGGAATATCCGCATATGCCACCTGACCGTCAAGTCCCATATGAAAAGCATATACACGCAACTCATTATCGCCTGTCAAAGCGAGATGAGTTATGTCGATCTCGTCATACACCTTATACCACGGGACATCGGGATACTGTCCGTTTGAGGCAAACACGCCGTTAACATACGCGATATAACGGTATTCCGCGCTGATCTTCAAAACGATCTTCCCCTTTTGATAAGAAAATGGAAGCTTAAACTCAGCAAAGCAAGGCGCCTCTGTCTGATCCGTCCATATCCATTTCATAGCCGTCCTCCATAAAATTATAATTATCTTTGATATCTTTATATTGACGCTTGTATACTTATCGTAATTATAATATACGGCTAAGCCTTTGTCAATATATTTAGCGAATATATTTATCCCGTCCACCTCGAGTTCAAGTCGACTTTGCATCTCGCATAGTTTGATTCAAAAAACCTCTTGACTTCTTTCAAAAAAGATGATATAATATCCAAAACAAAAAACAATCTGCCACCGGGTAGGAAATGCAAAAGCATTCGTTCGTGTATCGTTAGGTCTTTGAAGATACACCGCGAATGCTTTTTTTAGGAGTATTATGAAAAAAGCAAAGTCATTACTAAATTATTTTTCAAAATTTGAATTATTGCTATGGGCATCGTCGGTGCTTCTCATCACGGTTTCCTTCTTCTTCTCCGACGGATCGGGATATCTTACGCTCGCCGCCTCTCTTATCGGCGCGACGTCGCTCATTTTCTGCGCCAAGGGCAACCCCTTCGGGCAGGTGCTGATGATAATCTTCGGGCTGATATACGGCTTTATATCATTTGGATTCGCATATTACGGCGAGATGATGACCTACGTTGGAATGACCGTTCCGATGGCGGTCGTAGCGCTTGTGTCGTGGCTGAGAAACCCATATGAGTCGGGCAAGGCAGAGGTTCGGATCAACCGCATCAAAACAACTGAGGTGATCTTGATGCTTATACTTACCGCCGCGGTTACCGTCGCGTTTTATTTTATTCTCGCGGCGTTCGGAACGGCTAATATCCTTCCGAGCACGCTGTCGGTAACGACCAGCTTTATCGCCGTATATCTGACCGCGCGCCGCAGTCCGTATTTTGCCCTTGCCTACGCCGCCAACGACGTAGTGCTCATAATTCTTTGGGTTCTTGCATCCTTTAGCGATATTTCATATATCTCGGTCGTCATCTGCTTTGCGGTATTCCTTATCAACGATCTTTACGGCTTCGTGAATTGGAGAAAAATGGAGAAAAGGCAGCGAGGGGTCTAAGACAGAAAAATAGCACCGCAAATGCGGTGCTATCATTTTTTGGTGGACTTGGAAATTGCCTTGCTATCCCGCATAGACAGCACTACACTCTGTCCTGATTACACCACCAAAGCGGCAAGGGCAAAATGCTTTGAATATATACTCTTGTCTGAGTGTCAAGAGCTTCGGGCAACTCGCACGCCGATTCAAACGGTATACTGCCAAGCAGGAATCTCGTAGCATCGAGTTGACTGAGCGTCATCTGAGGTTCTTTGTCGGTATCGACACATCTATCGCCCGAAAATTCGACCGTACCGTATCCCTCTATCTTCAAAACAAAATTTCCGTCAGGTATGCTCGTATAATTTGACTTTATTTTAAGAAGTGCGTTCAGGACCTTACTCCAATTGAACACGTGGAACATCGAGGTGTTATACACCGACCATTTTTCGCAAACAGCCATAAGCTTGCGGTTCAACTTGCATTCCCAAGGTGCCACGTGTATATTAAGCTCTTTCACGCCACTATGGAGCAGCCATTCGCAAAGCATCTGATACTCTGCATCGGCATCGGTTGCGCGGTGCTCGTATATATAAGCATTATCGGGCGTTACGCACATATATCCAACGAGCTTGCCTTCAACGTCAAGTGCACCCCAAATCTTATGCTTATATGCCGAAAGTGTTTTAAAGAACTGCACTCTTTCACCTCTGTCGGCATACAAGGGCGCATTCTTTTCCAACTCCATAACACAGTCGAGAAGCTCGGGGGTATCAAGTGTTACTTGCGCAAACGTCAGCCTTTTTTCAAAGCCCACGCCGCCGCTGAATACGCTTCCCTTATATATACATTCACCGTCTATGACTTTTCCGCCATAATAATCGATAAGATTTTTGGGAGTAAGCTTGAACAGATAATGTGCTCCCGCGTGCTCAAATCCGTAGCGGTTATATCTCTGACGTGCGCCTGCGAGACGGGCTATATCGATCCCGCTTTTTTTCGCCTCTTCAAGAGATCTTGTCATAAGGGCCTTCATCATTCCCTTTCCCTCGCATTCGGGAAGCGTCGCTACGTTTCCGATGGTTGAGAAGATAACTTCCTCGCCGCCTACTTTTGCAGGAAGAGGATAAATGCCGACTACGGCGGCGATCTTTCCATTTTCCCTGATAGCTATGTGCTTGGACATATGCTCGTCATCCCTCTCCCACATTACAGGAAGAAAGATATCGAACGTATTACCCTCAGGCTTTTTGAATACAGTATTTAACATATCGAGAAGCTCGTCATAGTCCTCTGCTCTCAGACGTTCTATCGTATAATCCATAACTATTCTCCTTGCTATATTTAAATTCTCCAGACGCGCACACCATTCTTTTCGAGTGTATCACTAACCGTGCAACGCTGTCCGTCAAGCTTGAATTCCTTTGGCAGCTGTTTGTCTGCAATGCCGTATTCCGCAACGTCAAAGCTCAGCTCAAAGGGTACGCTTTCATTTGCTATATTTACAGCTATTATAACCGTTTCCTTACCGTCGCGATAACGCCAAGCTCCCGAGACGACCATCTCGGATTCCACGTTGCCCTTGTTGCCAAGTCCCGCCTCGGCGCTTAGCTTTGGCAAAGGGGTATGTGCTACGGGCGGACGAAGCATACGCGCCTTGTTGAACACGTCGGAAAGCTCGTATCTCACCTTTACGGCGTTCCTTATAAACTCAAGCCACTCGGGGCGCCAGATAATATCAGCTTTGCACCAGCCGAGCTGCTGACCGTATACGAGAGAACGCGCGTTACAGCACTTGAAGAATCCGAGATCTTCTTTTTTCTTGCCGTCGGTAACACGTCCGACCATCTGCACGTATCCCGCGTAAATAGCCGCAAATGCGGGAACGTCCTCAGGATACACCCAGTTCCACGTCAGATATCCGTCAAAGCTCTTCATATAAGGCTCTGCACAGGATTCGGTGAAATAGAAGAACTCGTCGGGCTTGTTTATTCCTATCTTCTGCATCATACGGTTATAGCCGTCGCTCCAGAAGCTTCCGCCACCGGGAAGATGATCGTGATCGGGATTATAGCAAGGACGCGCGGGAGTAGCGGCAGTCTGATCGTAATAAATTCCGTCAATGGGAAGCGTTGACTCCATATCGCGCGACAGCTTTTCCATAATGCTATGCCACTCGTTAAAGCTCGGACACATCTGAACGAGCTCGCTGGTATGGCCGCTGACCGTTACCTGCGGATAATTTTCAAAAAGAGTTTTCCCGTTTTCGAGAATAACAGATCCACGCACACCGGTATTATCAAAGTTTATCGCGTGTCCCATTTCTCCGTCTCGTCTCTCCCAGCTAACCGCATTGATGTATGGCATAACGTAGATTCCCTGCTCACGAAGCTTAGGGGCATTCTCAAGGAACGTCTCCTTAGCCGGAAGAAAATGAGGATATTCTATATTGAACGGTATTTTGCACCAATTATATACGTGATATGCTATCGGCAATCCACCCAGCTCCTTTTGAAGCTCGATCGGAGCTTTATACCAGTATTCAGGCTCATAAATATCGCTGCCCGCACTGAGAAGCATAGGCTTGTTATTGCCCTGTGATTTAATATTCGGCACATAATCGCAGACCCAAAAAGGAATATTTTTAAACTTTTCAGCCGTATCGGGACGGTAAAGCTCGGGAAGCCAAGTCGCCTTTTTATAAACGAAATCAGCATAGATCATCGTCGCATCGTACCAATCACCGACAAATCCCTGCCAGCGCATCTCTCCGTAAAGATCAAATGAATTGCCGACATTTCCACCGCCTATTGCGTAAAAGGTAGCGGTAAGAGAAAACACATCGTCCGCGGCTTTAGCATTAAAGCATTTCACAGCTCCTCTTTCGTCCTCAACGCTAAGATATACGCCATAGGTATTGGAATACGCCGCAAAATATTGCATAGTCAAGGTTCCGGGATACGTAGTGTTTATGGAAAAGCCGTTTTTACCCGCATCGGTTACTGTACGTCCCCCAAAGCGAGGAACGAAAAGATTGAATTCCGTCCCCTTGAGTATCGGCGTAGGATAGGTTATCCTCATAACGCTCCACTCTGCGCTATCATTGTTCACGATTACCTTCCAAACCAAAGCTTCCTTCTCTTCTCTTGCGCTGAGAATAACGCAAAGCTCAGGGGCAAGATCGGGACCGCAAAAAATTATTTCGGTGCTCGCATCCATCTCGCGCACGCTTACACTTTTCCAGGTGCTCTCGGATGTGATCCTCTCGGTCTCACCCGAAGAATTTTTAATATACGCTTCAAACAAGGCAGACGGCAGGATCTCAAAATCTCCCATTTTTCCTCCCGACATAGCAGCCCCGTGAGCATCAAAATAAATATTTACTAAAAAATTATCTTTCCCAAAGCTTTTCAACATAGGTGAGCTCCTTATTTTTCCGTATTATATTTTTGAATTGCATCTCTTATATTCCAATTCGATGCATCCAATAGCTTCTCCGAGGCATCGCTATCAAGCCCCGTGATCTCGCTTACTATCCTGACTACTCGTCTTTTAAGCTTTTCGTTAGAGGGCGCGAGATTTATCATCATATTTTCATATACCTTGCCGGTTTTGGTCATAGCGCAGGTCGTCAGCGTATTAAGCACTATCTTCTGTGCCGTTCCCGCTTTAAGACGAGTGGAGCCCGTAAGCACCTCTGCACCTGTATCCAAAAATATCGGTATGTCAGCGGTCTTGCTTACCTTTGTGTCGGCATTATTGCATATTCCGACAGTAACACATCCAAGCTCCTTGGCTCTATCAAGCGCACCCACGACAAATGCCGCATTCCCTGCCGCGGAGATACCAACGACCACGTCGCCGCCTACGACGCCGTGATCGTCTACCGACTGACGCCCGTTTTCATAGACGTCCTCCTCAGCTTCTCCCGCGCTGAACATTCTTTCCTTTCCACCCGCGATAATTCCTTGAACCATATCATAAGAAACACCGAAGGTAGGCGGACATTCCGCGGCGTCTATGACGCCAAGTCTGCCCGACGTTCCCGCGCCTATGTAAACGAGCTTGTTGCCGCGCTCAAATGCTTTAGATATTTCGTCTACGGCGGCTGATATTGACTCAACGGCGTTTTCTGCCGCGCGAACCGCCTCGTAATTAGCGCATATAACAAGGCGCGCCATATCCTCTGTGCTCATTGAATCCATATTCATACTAAGTGGATTTCTTTGCTCGGTCTTCGGTATATTCATTATCTTCTATCTCCATAGCTTATTTTAAAGTTTGTCGTAAAGCTCTCAGATATATCATGTCCCGCCATAGAGCATGCATATCTGCACGCGCCAAGGATCGGTGGGAGATCTATGATTAATAGCTCAACGTTGCTGTATTTTTTTATATGAGGGATCATAATGTCGGAATAATGCTCAAAAATTCCTCCGCTGGCGATAGCGATCGGCTTTACTCCGTAAATATTCACACCTGCATCAAGAAGATTTGCCAACGACCTTGCGTTGTTATCTATAATAGAAACAGCGTTTTCATCTCCTTCGCGGTAAGCCTCAAAGACAACCGATGCCAGTCCGGCAATATACGGCTTTCCCTCATTATATATAACGTTGATGTGCTCCCATACGCTTGAGGTATTAAGCTTTTTAAGAAGCCGCTTACTCATTACCGATCTTTTTTGATTCATATCTTCCTCTAACAACGCCTGACGGACCGCATCTCTGCCTATATCAAAGGCGCTTCCTGCACTGTCGAACAAATGCCCCCAGCCGCCTATGCGCTTATAATCTTCGCCACATCTTACAAATACAACCGAGCCCGTACCGCTGATGACCGACATATTTACACCGTCTACCATAGCAAAAAGATTAAACGCGTCGGTTTTTATCTTCACTTTAAGCTGGGGAAAATATTTTCCGAATCTTTCCTGCAATCTTTCTCTATAATTTCCGGTCGATATGCCCGCAATTCCGCAAAATACAGTTTTCAGGGACGGAAAATCAACACATATCTCTCTTACACCTTCAAATATCAGCTCCTCTGTTTTTGCAAAACCTATATCGTTAGGATTACACCCTTTTTTTATAATGCGCTTTAGAACGGTACCGTCCGAGGATACCGCTGCAAACTCGGTTTTTGTGGCGCCACCGTCGATTCCCAGATACACGTCATCGTTCTTGGGGCGCAAAAGATCATCTACAAGCACGCCAAAATAAGCCGCGATCCGTATAAGATTTTCCACGTCCGGCGGAGTTATCCCTCTTTCCCAATTGGATACCGCCTGAAAGCTTACCACAAGAGCATCCGCCAGCTCGCTTTGGGTGATCCCCTTGCTCTGCCTGAGCTCTTTTATTCGGCTGCCGATAAATTGTACATCCATTGCTATACTTCCTCCGTGAGAATACTTGTTACAACTTCATTTTAACAATTATCGCTTGAAAAGTCAATATATTTATAATTGAAAGCAGCTATCATTTCAAGCGATACTTGATAAAAGAATATTCTTTCGGTGCTTTTTTCATAAGGGGAGTTTCGCCGCCCAAGCGGCGAATATTTTTGCTCGTAGCGACCTCGAGCGAGCTCAGGTCGCCTTTACTCGCAAAATGCGAACCCCTATTCGCTTGTGCTTCGCACTCGCGAGCGGCTTCTCTCCGAGGGTGCGTCAAAAAAGATGGACGGCACGATTGTGCCGTCCATCTTTTTTGGTGGAGCAGGTGTCGTCATAGACGAACACCCCTCCTTTCCTTCAGTTTCGCCTTCAAATGCTTCTTCAATATCGTCAAGCGGGATATTGTCGATGCTCAAAGGCTTCTTGCTTGCGTTGATGATTATAGTGAAATGGTCATCGTACAGATAGACCGAGTGTACGAAGATGTTTATGAGTGCTCTGCGCTTATTGACATCGTCCATCGGCATTTCACAGATAAAATCGAGAAAGGCGTATATCTGCGCTTCGGTCAGACAGATCTTCTTGTTATTCTCAATGGCGAGCTGCGCTTCTAATTCCGCTTTTTCGGCTTGGCGACGGTTCAAACGCTCGGTCAGCATATCAACCGCTTGTCCTTGCTCAATACCTTTCCAAAGGTTCTCAATCGCGGTATCGACCTCTTTGATGGCTTTCTTAATTTCCTTTATCGAAAGGTTGTCGGGACTCTTATTGCATTCCTCCGCAACGCGCTTGGCAATATAGCGTATCTTATCGTCGGTGAGCATTTGCAGACACACTTCTATTACGCGGTTTTCGATATATTCTTTGCCGACAATCTTCTTATCACATTTGTTTTTGCGAGAGTTCTTGCATTTATAATAATGGTACTGTCTGCCCGACTTGCCCGTGCCACCGTAGCCGACCATCATTTCCTTGCAATGACCGCAGAAAAGCTTGGTTGTCAAAAGGTATTCATTTCCACCGCGAGTCCGCGCGGGTGCGGATTTGTTCTTGTTCATAAGCGCTTGTACCCGATAGAATAAATCGTCATCCATAATACGCGGCATTCCATCGGGCGTTTCAACTCCTTTGTATAAATATATGCCGATATAGCGTTTGTTTTTCAGAAGATGGCTGAGGCTGTTGTAGGTAAACTCGTTACCGATTGAGGTCTTGACCTTTCTCCGTTGCAAGTCCTTAACAATATCGGCTTTGGTTTCTCCGCTTGCATAACGCTCGTAGATCTCACGGACGATTGCCGCTTCTTCCTCGTCAACCGAAAAGGTGCGATCTTTATTCACCTTATACCCAAGTCCGGGATTGCTGCCGTTGGATAGGCATTTTTCAGCGTTGATTGCCATACCTCGGTTTATCTTCTGTGCAAGCTCTACGGAATAGTATTCCGCCATACTTTCAAGAACGCCCTCGATAAGAATACCCGAGGCATCATCCGAGATATTCTCCTTGGCGGACATAACCCTAACTCCGTTCTTCTTTAGCTTAGCTTTGTAGATCGCGCTGTCGTAACGGTTACGGGCAAAGCGGTCAAGCTGATAGACAAGCACACCCTCAAAGGTATGCTTGTCGCTATCCGCAATCATTCTTTGGAAATCTGCGCGGTTATCAAACTTACCGCTTTGTGCGCGGTCGATATATTCACCAACAATGGTGTAATTATGAGATTCGGCATATTCGTAACAGACCTTTAGCTGACCTTCGATGGATTGCTCGGTCTGACTGTGGCTTGAAAATCGAGCGTATATTACTACGTTCATTGTAATACCTCCTATTCGTCCTAATATAATTATAATTATTTCTCTTGATAAGTCGATTGTACCGATACGGAAACACCCGACGCGCGAGCATCGGGTGTCCTTTCGTCATATTCGGGGTGCCTTGCGAGCCACTTTTCAAAGTACGCTTTGCCCTCGTCGCTGTCGTAAAACGTGCGTATCTCGGGCACTAAGGCTTTGGCAAAGGAATTGAGCAGTTCTTCGGGGAGTGCAACGTTAATCTTTGGGCGTTTGGTCATAGGCAGTCCTCCTTATAAGCTTCGCTCTTTTTTGCGCTGAAGGACTTTGTAGTAATGC
>JAFXHA010000038.1 GCA_017536635.1 Clostridia bacterium | reverse complement strand
TTATCTTTTTAAACAGCTCTTTTCAAAAGAACCTCTCATAGAGATATGCGACGAATATTTTTATGATAACTCATCTGCTATTTCGTTAGGAAAAATCGATTGGTCTGAAATGGAAAGAGTATACATAAAAGGAGGCTTTTTGAATATCAAATTGAAAAATCCAGAGCCTTACCTTAGGAAAAAGAATTGGCTTCAAATGCTAATGATAAAAGGAAATTATAGGCTCGGATACGGCGACGTTTGCATTAGCCCGGAGCGCTTTAAGAAAGAAGCCGCAAATTTTATCGAAGAATTTAACAAGAGAAGAGCAATAGATCAGTAATTGCTTGAATTTTGGTATAAAAAGACGGATCATAGAATGGTTCGGAATTGTTGGGGTAACCCAAAGAAAAGCCCGAGGCAATTGCCTCGGGCTTTTTCGTTGGCTCCCGTTGTCGATCTTCGATCAACAACCTTGATTAAGGTAGCTTTTCGCCCTTTGGTAGAAAAGCGTTTTTATTTTATATTGAACAAAATATTTTCCTAATATTGCTTGACAGTAATAATAAAATGATGTACAATATAATATGAACAGGTTCATAAACGGAGGTATTACGTATTGAGAGAAATAAATAACAAGAGGATCTTTAAAATTATCCTTTCGGTTATTATTGTTATTTCACTGATAATTGGTGGCTTTGCCGTTTATCTTTCGGATTATTACCACGCGGATATTGCCGCTATAGAAGCCTTTTCTGCCGCGATGAGCGTGACGAAGACTGTGGTTTCGGACGATGTGATCGTATATGGAGGATCTGAATCCAAAGTTGGCTTTATATTCTATCCCGGAGGGAAGGTGGAATATAAAGCATACGAGTCGCTGATGATGGAGTTGGCTTCAAAGGGAATCCTCTGTATTTTGATTGAAATGCCGTTCAATCTTGCAGTGCTTGATATGAACGCCGCAGATGGTATACGTGAGCTTTATCCCGAGATAGATCATTGGTACATCGGCGGGCATTCTCTTGGTGGTTCTATTGCAGCTTCGTATGCTGCCAAGAATTCCGAGTACTTTGATGGCGTTATATTACTTGCCTCTTATTCAACGACAGACATTTCTGCGACAACACTTGATGCACTTTCGATTTATGGAAGTGAGGATAATGTAATGAACCGGGAAAAATACGAAAAATACAAGAAAAACTTGCCAACAGATCTCATCGAGATCGTGATTGATGGCGGATGCCACGCATACTTCGGAATGTATGGGGAGCAGGATGGTGACGGAACTCCTACGTTAAGTGCCGATGAGCAGATACGCCTGAGCGCAGACTATATATCTGATTTTGTTTTGAAAGGAAATAATTAAGTGCCAAAGATTATAGAAAACGTACGTGAGCAGTTACTTGCAGAAGCTAAAAAACAAGTTTTTGAGCACGGATATGCCGATACCACGATACGCTCAGTTGCAAGGGCTTGCGGACTTGGGGTGGGAACGGTTTATAACTATTTTAGCTCCAAGGAAATGCTGATTGCTACCTTCGTATATGAGGATTGGAAAGGTTATTTATCCAATATGCAGCTCTTGCCTGACAATCAGCCTCGGGTTCTTCTTGAAGGAATTTATGATGGACTGAAAAGCTTTGCTGCTCAAAACGAGCGCTTGTTTTCAGATACAGACGCAGTTAAGCTTGTAGCCGTCGGCTCTTCAGGACGTCACAAAATGCTTCGAGAGCAGATTGCAGGGATCATCTTACCAATTTGCGAGACGAAATTTTGTGCCGATTTTATTGCGGAGGCACTTATATGCTGGTCGATGCAAGACGTGGGTTTTGATGCCGTATACCCTTTGCTTGAGAAAATAATAAAATAATATAAATATCAAAAGGAGAATTTGAAAATGAGTAGCTTTGAAAATCTTCGCATCGTGGATAACTTCTATCAGACCTCTCTGTTTTTCCCGATGCCCACGGTCATCATCTCGACGCTTTGCGAGGATGGCTCTACCACGCTTGGTCCCTACTCCCTGGTTCAGCCCTATTACGTAGCGGGAAAGGACTATTACGCAATGCTTCTGTGCTGCCGTAACTCCTCCAACACCGCGCAGAATATTCTGCGCAACGGCAAATGCACGCTTAACTTTATTGACGATAAGCCTGCTACCTTCAAGGAGGCTGTCAAGCTTTCCTGGCCCGGTGATAAGCCCGAGGAGAAGATGCCCAAGTGTAACTTTAAGCTTGAGAAGAGTATGATCGAGGAAGAAACGGGCGAGGCGAGACCTATGGTGCTGACCGATGCTATCGAGGCTATCGAATGCACCTGGATGCGAGAGCTTGACGGTGCCGACAGAGACGAGGCAGGCGAGCTTAACGGCTACGAGGGACCTTATCACGATTTTAACGGTATTACGAGTAAGTTCGGCGCGCACTTTATTCTTCGCGTAGATAAGATACTTATGAAGAAGAAGTACAGCGATGCTATCATAAACGGCGTTCGTGCAAAGGATTTTCCCGCGCTTCCCGTTGACTACGGTTATCGCGACTCCAAGAATTTCTGGTTCCACAGAAAGACAAAGATGAGAGCCGAGCTTCTTCAGATGCGTCAGGCTTCTCTTGAGTCTGTTCGATATGCCGCAGACCGCGCGGATGATACCGTAAAATTTACCGACGAGGCACTTATGACCATTCTCGGCGTGCCGAGAGTATTTCTCTCTGTCGTGCTCAAGGGATGTGTTTCCTGGGCAAAAGAGAACAACGTAACGCTCATCACGGCAGAGCATATGCAGATAATCAACGACAAGCGTTCCAAAGAGAAAAACAAAAAGGAATAAATAAAGGAGATTTTTGAAATGAAAGTAGTATTGGCAGGCGCTTTTGGAAATCTTGGTGCTGATGTTCTTAAGTGCCTTTGTGCAGACGGCCACGAGGTTATTGCTGCCGATCTTCGCGAAGCGGTAGTTGAGGGTTGTGAGGGAAAGTATACCTTTAAGGCTATCGACGCAACAGACCCTGAAAGCATGAAGGGACTTTGCGACGGTGCGGA
>JAFXHA010000037.1 GCA_017536635.1 Clostridia bacterium | reverse complement strand
GCGCAGATGGAAGGAGCTCGTATCCGAGGCTAAGGAAGAATACGGACTTACGGGCAGAAGTCTGAGAAAGATCAAGAAGCTCGACAGCTATATGATAGAGAAGTGCAATATAACCTTCGGAAACCGAATCATGAAGCAGATAAAGGAATACGTACCGGTATACGTAGCCTGCGGCGGAGAGGAAAGTGCGGCGATAGACGAGATACTTTCAAGAAAGGTAATGAGAAAGCTCGAATCGCAGAATCCGATATACGTTAAGAAGATAGCTGAGGAATTCTGCAATTACATCGACGATATCTTCGGAACCGACAAAATGCCGCTCTGTAAGGAAGCTATTCGCAATATCGCGCGTAATGCGTGAGGGCGTTAATGACAGATGTTAGAGTAACAATCGGAAATTGATGCTGTTAAGTCAAAAAGCTAATTTATAGGCTCGCCCCGAGGGAGAGCTCCCGCGGTAGCGGGTGAGAGGGCGATAGAACCCTCTCCGTCAATAGCGTCGCCAAGGCTCGCTATTGCCACCTCTCCCAAAAGGAGAGGCTTGCCGAAATTTACTTGCGGCAATGATTTAAATATTAAGGAAAGGCTTATATGAAACAAACCGACCTTTACTACCGCGCGTTCAGGGAATACCGTGAGTTTACCGCGCGTGAGAGAGAAAATCAGAATCAAAGAAGAAGCATCGCCGCGTCGGGCGCTGAATTTGACAGGCTTGAGACCGTCAAGAATATCTGCGTTATCGACGAGGAGTGGGTAAAGGAGATAGAAAAGGGACTTGTCTTTGTTGAAAAGGCGATCCGCGAGGAAAGGCAGTTTATCCGAAACGACGGCGAGGTCGTGCCGATAGAAAAGGCAAAGAGCACCTCGCGTGCGTCTGTAATTCATCTGGCAAGGCACAGCGATTATATCACGCACCTGCCCGACGATCCCGAGGACGATCTTATACCCGACAAGATATTTCTGCTTGAAAAGAACAGCGATTTCGCCGTTTACGAGAACAGATTCCTTTATATGCTGCTCGTTTACACGCGCGATTTTATAAAGGTGCGCCTTGATAAGATAAGAGAAGCGAGAAATACCTGCCATATCGATATGCATATTCAGAAGGACGTCAAGTTCGGAAGCAGGCATATCGTTTATGAAACGACGCTGACCGAGGACAGACGCGACAAGGCGGTCTCCTCGTGGGATAAAAAGGATCTTGAGATATATGACCGCATAGAAATGGCAGAGCACTGGGTGCAGGCATTGCTTGGCACGCCTCTTATGGATCAGGTATCCAAGGTGGCTATGATCAAGCCGCCCATCACCAAGACAAACGTCCTGAAGATGAATCACAACTTCAAGATGGCGGTGGCGCTTTACGAGTATCTGTCGTCCTATCTTGGCGACGGCTACGATATGCAGGAGGTGAGAAGGTCATTTACACCTCTTAGCGCCGATGCGGCGGACGAGATATCCGAGACGGTACTGCTCACCTCGTTCCTCGCTTATAAGAACGCTAATAATCTTGAGGGCGAGCTGCGCGAAAGCTTTGAGGCTAACAAAAAGCAGGAGGAAGCAGAGCGTGAGGCGGAGCTTGAAGCAAAAATAAAGAGACTTAAAAAGAGGATCGCCGAGTCTGGCGAGTCTCCTGAGGAATATATGATCGCGCTTGAGGCGCGTTGCCGTGCGCTTGAGGACGGAGAAAGAAGACTTGCAAAAGTTTGCGAGGAAAGAGATGCTATCCGCGCAGAGCTTGACGGAAAGGATGAGGAATATTCCTCGATGCTCCGAGGGGTTGATCTGCTTGTCGCCGAGACCGATGCGGCAAAGGCGGCAAACACCGAGCTTCGTGCGTCGTTTGCTTCCGAGAAGGAGGCAATATTCGGTGAGCTTGAGGCGCAGAAGGAGATATACCGTGCCGCGCTTGAGCGAGAGAGCGAGGAATATCGCAAGGAATGCGACGAAAGAGTAGCCGAGGCTGAGCGCAGATGCGCGCAGAGGATAGCTGAGGCTGAGGCAAAGGTCGACGAGGCTCGTCGACAGTACGCCGAGCTTGAGGAGCGCAAGACGATGATATCCGCCGAGCTTCACGGGCTCAGAAAAAAGTGCGGATATAAGACCGACGCCGAGGATTATACGTCCAAGGAGCGTCTTGACGAGCTCGAAAAGGAGTATATCGCCTTTATCAGATTCTTCAACGGAGAATGGAAAAAGACGAAAAAGAGCATTCGTCGCGAATTGCTCTGGAAGACCAAAAAATAACAGGTCCTGCCGCAAGGCAAAAAACAACAAGGCGGCACGTGCCGCCAAGGAGAAGCTATGAAAACAAAAAAGCCGAAAAAAACATTGCTTATCACGCTGCTGGCAATAGCCGTGGCGGTCGGGGCTCTGTTGCTTGCGGCGGTGTTTACTTCTTTTGACAGGGTAGGTCAAGAGAACGGCACGCCGTTGCTGTTTACCGAAAATATATTCGTAATAATGATCCTGGCTATACTTTTGCCTGTTACTATCGTTTTTTTGATGACGCACGTGATGAAGCGCCACCGCTCCTTCCGTAATTATTGGATAGATAAATGCAGTGAGAGCAAGGAGATAAGCGATAAGGATATTTCTGTTGATATCGATCTTCAAAGTGTCGGTGTCAGTGGTACCGCGACCTCATCGGGCGGCGACGGATTTTATGCAGACGGAGAGGAATTTGAGGAGAGCGGATGTCGGTTTTATATGCTGGACAAGACCGACAGAGAAATGGCAAAGAGAGAAGAGCCGAAATATGACGACGACACAGATCTTGAGCAGATCTGCGAGCAGTTCAGGAATTTTGCGGCAAGCAGAATGGGACTGTATTACGATATCTCGGATATAAGAAGATTTATCGCCGGAATGGCGGTAACGCATATTCTTATCATGCAGGGAATGTCGGGAACGGGAAAAACGTCTCTGGCATACGCGTTCGGAGAGTTTATGAATAATCCGTCAGTAATAGTACCGATACAGCCGATGTGGAAGGAAAAGAGCGATCTCGTAGGATATTATAACGAGTTTACAAAGAGATTCAACGAGACGGTATTGCTTCAGAAGATGTATGAGGCAAACTATACGGACGATATATACATAACTGTTCTTGACGAGATGAATATAGCGAGAGTGGAATATTATTTTGCGGAGTTTCTCTCGTTGCTTGAGCTTCCGAATCCCGAGAGCCGCAGGATCGAGGTAGTGTCTGACGAATGGCATAACGATCCGAAGCTGCTTAAGAACGGACAGCTGAAGCTTCCGGAAAATATGTGGTTCGTAGGAACCGCAAACAACGACGACTCTACCTTTGCGATATCCGATAAGGTATACGACAGAGCGATGGTAATG
>JAFXHA010000036.1 GCA_017536635.1 Clostridia bacterium | reverse complement strand
TCGAAACGGACCGCCGACAACGTTCGCAAAGCGAACTTGGCAAGCTTGCCAAAAGCAAGCGTTAGGACGCACGGTCCCTACAATAGAGATATGTTTTATCCCTAATACAATCAAAACCCGTCGGTACGTAGTGTCCGACGGGTTTTTACCTTATAAATTCAATAAATTACCGATAACGATGCACGTTATTTCGAGTGATATGTCCACAAGTCCTATCTTGTGGGAAGTTTCTTTGGTTACTTTCTTTTCAAAGAAAGTAACTCAAAAGAAAAGTAACACAAAAAAATTGAATAAATTTTTAAATATTTGCTGAAAGTATGGAAATGGGGACGGTTTTATGATATAATATAATGAATTGTAGGCTTTTAGAGCTTTAATTCGCGCATTTTTTGAGTTTTTCGACTAAAAACGTTAATATATAACCCCTATTGAAAGGAAAAAGCAATGCCAAGATACATAGAAAAAATAGAGCAGCTGACGCTTCCCGTTATCGCGCTTCGAGGTGCGGTAGCATTTCCGGCGTCGACGCTGAATTTTGAAATAGACGACGAGCTTTCTCTGCGCGCCGCAGAGGCGGCATTTGACACCGATTCCTTCGTGTTCGTATGTGCGTGCAAAAACATCGACACGCCCACGACCGAGATATCAAATCTTTTCTCCGTCGGAACGGTATCAAAGATCAAGCAGTCGGTAAAGACGGCGGACGGATCGGTTCGCATCATAGCAGAGGGCTTTTCGAGAGCTACGGCGGTGTCTTACAATTCCTTTGCCGATTACATCACCGCCGATCTTATCTGCAAGACGGTATCGGTATCCGACGAGGACAGTGTGCGCTCGCAGGCTCATTGCCGCGCGATGCTTACCGAAATTGAAAAGCTCACTTCCCTGCTTCCCTCGGTCAGCGACAAGATACTGCTCACCGCAAAGAGCATCAAAAATCCGGCACT
Organism: Clostridia bacterium; assembly: GCA_017536635.1. GTDB lineage: Bacteria > Bacillota > Clostridia > Oscillospirales > CAG-272 > HGM12713. Next base: position 38,304 of record JAFXHA010000036.1, on the reverse strand, counting down.
TTTGGCAGATTTTATCGCCGCAAACATTCTTGTAAAGCACGGCGACAAGCAGAAGGTGCTCGAATGCTACAACCCCACAAAGCGCGTGGAGCTTCTCATCACGCTTATAAATGAGGAGGTAATGCTGCTTGAATGTGAGCTGAATATTCACAAGCAGGTGCGCGCAAACCTCAATCAGAATCAGAAGGATTTTTACCTGCGCGAGCAGATAAGAGTTATACAGAACGAGCTCGGAGAGACGGGCGAGGTAGAGGAATATCTTGAAAAGATAGAAAAGGCTAAGCTTCCGCAAGAGGTCGAGGAAAAGCTGCTCAAGGAAGTTGACAGAATGTCCAAAACGCCATTCGGCTCGTCAGAGGCAACCGTCATTCGCTCCTACCTCGACACCTGCCTTGAGGTGCCGTGGACCGCGCAGACCAAGGACAGAATAAACGTAAAGGTCGCCGAAAGGATACTTAACGAGGATCACGACGGACTCGACAAGGTCAAGGACAGGATCCTTGAATTTCTTGCCGTCAAGCAGCTCAACCCTTCACTCGGCAACCAGATCATATGCCTCGTCGGCCCTCCCGGCGTGGGCAAGACCTCTATCGGCGCGTCGGTCGCAAGAGCGCTCAACCGCAAGTACGTGCGCGTATCTCTTGGCGGAGTACGCGACGAGGCTGATATCAGAGGACACAGAAAAACCTATATCGGCGCGATGCCGGGCAGAATAATCGCCGCGCTCACGCAGGCCAAGGTCAGAAATCCCCTGATCCTTCTCGATGAGATAGATAAGCTTTCGTCGAGCATTCAGGGAGACCCGTCGTCAGCACTGCTCGAGGTGCTTGACGCCGAGCAGAACAAGGCATTCAGAGACCATTTCGTAGAGCTTCCCTTCGACCTTTCCGACTGTATCTTTATCGCGACCGCAAATACTCTTTCCACGGTTCCGCGTCCGCTCATAGACAGAATGGAGGTCATTGAGCTCGGAAGCTATACCAAGAGCGAAAAGATAGCGATAGCAAAGAATCATCTTATCCCCAAGCAGCTGAAGCGCCACGGACTTTCGTCGCGCAAGCTTGCGATCACGGACGCGGCACTTGTCGAGATGATAGATTTCTACACTCGCGAGGCGGGTGTTCGAAATCTTGAGCGCTCGATCGCTTCGGTCATCAGAAAAGCGGCAAGAAGGCTTGTTGAGCAGGGGGATAATGCCAAGAAAATAAAGATCGACGCAAAGGATCTGCCCGATTATCTGGGCGCGAGAAAGCGTCTGCCCGAAAGAATATCGGCAGATGACGAGATCGGCGTTGTAAACGGACTTGCGTGGACAGAGGTCGGCGGCGATATGCTTCGCGTAGAGGTCGCGATCCTCGACGGAACGGGCAAGATAGAGCTTACCGGCTCGCTCGGCGACGTAATGAAGGAATCGGCTCGTACCGCCGTCAGCTACGTGCGTATGGTCGCTTCGCAGTACGGCATTGATCCGAGCTTCTATAAGGACAAGGATATACATATCCACTTCCCCGAGGGCGCAGTTCCCAAGGACGGCCCGTCGGCAGGCGTTACAATAGTTACGGCGCTGATCAGCGCGCTCTCAGGCAGACGCGTCAAGCGCGACGTTGCTATGACGGGTGAGGTCTCGCTTCGCGGCAAGGTGCTCGCCATCGGCGGTCTCAAGGAAAAGACTATGGCGGCGTACAGCGCGGGAGTAAAGACCGTACTCATTCCCGAGGATAACGTAAAGGATCTCGAGGATATCGATCCCATAGTTAAGGGAAACCTTACCTTTATCGCTTGCCGCGATGCTTCCGACGTGCTCAAGCACGCTCTCTGCCAGAACACACGAGAAGAGGCACGGGACGAAAAAGAAACCGATGTGATCGAAAGCACAACGATCAGAGCGACAAGCTCGCGTCCTGCCGCAAGGATCATAAGATAATAATCATTATCGTCATTGAAAAAACATAATAGCCTCTCCTTTTGGGAGAGGTGTCGGCGCAGCCGACGGAGAGGGTTTAAACGCCCCTCTCACCCGCCAAAGCGGGAGCTCTCCCCAAGGAGAGCCTTTGGATGAACCGTTTTTTCAACCGCTTAGGCGATAGGTTATGTACACTAAAGACTACAATATCAAAACGGAGATAAAAATGCCTTTAAACACACAAAACACGGTACTTAAGGTAACCGCGGGACTGCCCAAGCAGTTTCCGAGAGATTCAAAGCCGCAGATCGCCTTCTCGGGCCGCTCGAACGTCGGCAAAAGCTCTCTGATAAATACGCTTCTCGGCAGAAAATCGCTGGCGCGAGTCAGCTCATCTCCCGGAAAGACGATAACCATAAACTTTTACGAGGTCGACAAAAAGCTCTACCTCGTTGACCTTCCCGGCTACGGATTTGCAAAAAGAAGTCCCGAGGACAAGAAAAAATGGTCGGCGCTCACCGACGGATATTTTACCGACAACGCTAACATCGACAGGCTTCAGGCGGTCATTCAGCTTATTGACAGCCGCGTAGGCCCGACGGCAGACGACGAGATGATGATGTCCTTTATGAGAGAGGCTCAGATACCCTTTATCATCGTCGCTACCAAGACAGATAAGCTCAACGCCACTGAAAAGAAGAACAATCTCGAGGCAATAGCGGCTCATCCGCTCGCAGATGGCGTTGACGTAATAGCATTCTCGTCGCTCAAAAACGTGGGAAAGGACGAGCTCTGGCGCGCGATCCTCTCGTATGTAAGAGTATAAAAGGGGTGGCTTTATGACAAGGATAATACTTATAAGACACGGACAGAGCATCGCAAACTTCATAGGAAAATTTGCGGGACACTCCGACTTCGACCTTACCGAGCTCGGACACCGTCAGGCAGAGCTCGCGGCAGGATACCTGCTTGAGAATGAAAAGATAGACAAAATATACGCGAGCGATCTGCTCCGTGCGTACAACACGGCAGTCCCCACAGCCAAGGCTCTCGGGCTTGAGATAACACCCGCAAAGGAGCTCCGCGAGATATTTGCGGGCGAGTGGGAAAGTCTGTCCTTCGATCAGATCAAAGAGCGGTTTCCCAAGGATTTTAACGACTGGATGCACGACTTTTCAAACGCGCGCTGCACAGGCGGCGAGTCGGTTGCAGAGCTTTACGAAAGAGTTAACGCTTACGTATGCAAAATAGCCGAGGAAAACGACGGCAAGACCATACTTATCGCCACCCACGCCACACCTGTGCGCGCAGTTAACTGCTTTGCTATGGGATACGAAGCGGAGCGAATGGCAGACGTTTCCTTCTGCGGAAACGCGGCGACCAACGTCTTTATTTACGAAAACGGCAAGGCGACAATAGAGCAGAGCAACATAAACGGCTATCTCGGAGAGCTTGCTACCGAGGTACCTGCCAAGATACGCGCATAATTTCACGGAGAAAAACAGCAAATGATACTTTACGAACACCTTCAGGTAAACGAGCTCGGCCATCTTACGATCGGCGGGCTTGACACGGTGGAGCTTGCCAATCAGTTCGGCACGCCCGCCTATATAATCGACGAGGACGTCGTCAGAGCAAGCTGCCGCACTTACAGAAACGCGGTACAAAAGCATTTCGGCGAGCAGTCCTATCCCCTTTACGCCTCCAAGGCGCTCTGCTTTGCGCAGATGTACAGGATCGCCGCTGAGGAAGGTCTTGGCATCGACTGCGTGTCGGGCGGAGAGCTCTACACGGCAAGAGCGGCGGGATTTCCTGCCGAGAGAATATTTTTCCACGGCAACAATAAGACCGATAAGGACATCTCCGACGCGCTCGATATGGGCGTTGGAACCTTCGTTGTCGACAACGTCGAGGAGCTCGGCGCACTCTCTTGCGCGGCGGCCTCTCGCGGCATAAAGCAAAGAATACTTCTTCGCATCACCCCCGGCATCGACCCACACACTCACAAGGCGGTGGTTACGGGCAATATAGATTCCAAATTCGGCAGCGCGATCGCAACGGGACAGGCTATGGAAATAGTGAAAAAAGCTATTGAGTCTGACGGTGTCGAGCTCGTCGGACTGCATTGCCATATCGGCTCACAGATATTCGATATCGAGCCCTTTGAGGACGCTGCGAAGATAATGGTAAGCTTTATCGCAGACATCAAGCGTGAGCTTGGATATGAGATCAAGGAGCTCAATCTCGGCGGCGGCCTTGGCGTAAAATATACGCAGTATGACCGCGAGATAGACTATGCCGAAGCGATAGAAGGCATCTCACAGATCGTTCTTCACGCTTGTGAACAAAACGGCGTAGCGACTCCCAGAATATTCATCGAGCCCGGTCGCTCGCTGGTCGCGGCGGCAGGAATCACGCTCTACACCGTAGGCTCGGTCAAGGAGATCGAGGGCTTCCGCAATTACGTCTCGGTCGACGGCGGTATGCCCGACAATCCGAGATATGCGCTTTACCAATCGCAGTACACGGCACTTATAGCCAACCGCGCGGCAGATCCCGCTACCTTCCGAGCAACGATAGCAGGCAGATGCTGTGAATCGGGCGACCTTATCGGCGAAGGAATGGATATCCAGAGGGCACAGAGATGCGATATTCTCGCCGTGCTCACCACGGGCGCGTACAACTACTCTATGGCGTCGAATTACAATCGCATTCCCCGTCCGCCCGTGATACTTGTAAAGGACGGCAAGGCTCGCGTTGCGGTAAGACGCGAGACCTATGAGGATATAATCAAAAACGACGTGCTCTGATAGTCCTTTTGAGTTATACAAAACTTAAAACAAACCGGAGATTTTTATGATAAACGCATTGATAACCGGCGGCGTTCGGGAATTCCTTATATCGACGCTGCTGAGCCTGCCCATAGTTTTTCTCGCTCTCTCGGTACACGAGACGGCGCACGGCTACGTCGCCTATAAGCTCGGCGACCCCACGGCAAGAAATCTCGGCAGACTTACGCTTAACCCCATAAAGCACATCGATCCGATAGGCTTTATATGCATGGTCTTGTGCGGATACGGCTGGGCAAAGCCCGTGCCTGTAAACACGAGATATTTCAAAAAACCAAAAAGAGACATGGCTCTCACGGGTCTTGCGGGGCCGCTTTCAAACCTGATCTTAGCGATCATTTTCGCTCTGCTTTACAGAGTTGAATATATGGCGTTTGATCTTTTCCCGCCCACGACCGAGCTGATGGTCAATATCTACTATTTTCTTGAAATATTCTTGATATTGGGAATCAATCTCAACATCACGCTTGCGGTGTTCAACCTCATTCCCTGCCCCCCCTTCGACGGCTCGAGAATATTCCTCGTGTTCCTGCCCACAAATATTTATTTCAAGATAATGAAGTACGAGCAGTACATCTATATCGCGCTGATGATAGCACTGGTATTCGGTCTGCTCGACGGCCCGATCGACTTCGTGTCGGGGCTCTTCAGACAGCTTGTATTCAGATTAGTATTTTAAACACATTCGGAGTTAACAAATGGACGCTGTAACATATCGGCTCGATCAGTTCGAAGGGCCTCTGGACCTTCTGCTGACGCTAATACAAAAGAATAAAGTCAATATCACGGACATTCCGATATCGCTTATCTGCGACCAGTACGTTGAGTATATCGCCGAGGCACAAAAGCTCGATATGGAGGTCGCCTCGGAGTTTATCGTTATGGCAAGTGAGCTGATGCTCATAAAGAGCCGTATGCTCCTGCCTCGCGACGAGGAGGACGAGGAGGATCCCCGAGCAACGCTTACCGACGCCCTGCTCCGCTATCAGCAAGCAAAGGAGGCGGTTGCAAAGCTCACTCCTCTTTACGCATACTACGGCGGCAGAATGGTCAAGGATACCGACGAGATATCTGTCGACAAGACCTTTGTTGCCGATCAGGAGGTAACCGACCTGTGCGCAGCTATTCGCCGCATTATCGCCTACAATAACGCGCTTGAAAAGGCGGCGACGACGGCGTTCAAGCCGATGATAAGCAAGCCGATAATCCCCGTTGAGATAAAAATAGTCTCGATAATCAAGACACTCGAAACGCGCGGCGTGGCAACGCTTGACGATCTTATTATGAACGAGGCATCTCTCCCCGACCTTATCGCATCCTTTCTCGGCGTGCTTGAGCTGGTTAAAATACGCAAGCTCCTTATCGCCGATATGGACGGGGAAACGACAGATAACGCCCTGCTGAGCACGTCCACGAGATTCATTCTCAACACCGACGATACAACCGTCGAGCCCAACGAATACGGCTTTGGCGAGGAGCAACATGACGATGGCGGAGAGGCCGAACAAATTTCAATGTTTGAGGAATAGGATATGACCGAAATGACCGAACAGATAAATCAACTCAAAAACATAGAGGGTGCGATAGAAGCGATCCTTTACGCCGCGGGATATCCCGTAAAATACGAAAAGATCGCAGAGGTCCTCGGACTCGACGTAAAAAACACGAAAAAGCTCATTGAGCATATGAGCGAGGAGTTTAACCGCGAGGATTCAAAGCGCGGTATCCTGCTTTTGATGTTCGAGGAGACCTGTCAATTCTGCACCAAGGAGCAGTACGCACCTTACATAAGAGAGGCGCTCGGCATACGCCGCGGCGGTAACCTCTCGGCATCTTCAATGGAGGTGCTCGCTATCGTCGCTTACAACCAGCCCCTGACGCGCTCGTTCGTAGATCAGGTGCGCGGCGTCGATTCGTCATACGCGATGAACTCGCTCATCGACAAGGGACTTATTGAGGCTTGCGGAAGACTTGACGCCCCCGGACGTCCTATGCTCTACGCGACGACCGAGAAGTTTTTGCGCGTATTCGGACTAAAATCGCTCTCAGAGCTCCCCGCGACCGAAACTCTGCTTCCTCCCAAGGAAGAAACGCTTATCGTTATCGACGGCAATCTCACCGACGACGAGGCGGGAGAAACAGTGGCTGAGGAGATAGACGAGTAAATAAGCTTAATAAAAGATCAAGGAGGAAAAATTATGACGGCGCTTATAATAATCGGCAGTATACTGCTGTTTTTCGCCCTGCTGATATTTGTCCCCTTGACCGCAACACTTGTTTACGACGACGAATTCAAGGCATTCGCAAGAGTGCTTTTCGTCAGAATAAAGCTCTTTCCCAGAAAGAAGAAAAAGAAACGCGGCCCTCATTCAATGAGCCGTCGCAAAGCGGCAAAAATACTTGCTTCGCTTGAAAAGAAAAAGCAAAAGAAAAAAGCCAAAAAGCTAAAAAAGCAAGCAAAAAAGGAAGAAAAAAAGGCACAGGAAGAGAAGGAAGGCAAAAAAAGCTTCTCCGAAATACTCGACACCGTAACCTCCATCACCTCCCTTGCAACCGATGCGCTGAGTCGATTCGGCAAGAGATTTCACGTGCGGATCGCCGTGATGCGCATAACCGTAGCAACCCCCGATGCCGCTCAGACGGCTATCGCCTACGGCGCGATACAAGCAGCTCTTTCTCAGCTTTACGCAACGCTCGGTCAGACCAAAAACTTTAAGCTGCCCAGAGAATCAAAATTCCGTCTTGACACAGATTTTTCCAAGACCGAGCCGTCGGCAGAGATAAAAATACACTTTTCCTTCAGCATCTTTGCGCTTCTTGCCGCGGCAATAGGAGCTGTATTAAAAATGCTCATCCGCAAGGCAAAGGAAAAGGCATACGTCAAAGCAAGACGCGCTGCATTGGAGAAAAAGATGGCGCAGCGGAAAGCACGGCTGCAAGCGCAAAAAGCCGCCCAAAACACAGAAGATCACGATAGATCAAATCAATCTTAATCATAAATATAAATCGTTTTTTGAAAGGAGCCTAAATTATGGCAAACGAAAACAGAATTCCCGAGATAATCCGTTCATCTATGGAGAACATTCGCTCAATGTTCGACGCTGACAACATTATAGGCGATCCCATAACCACCGAGCAGGGCGTTACCATTATCCCCGTATCCAAGGTGTCGCTCGGAGTTGCGGTAAGCGGCTTTGATTACAACGGCAAGACCGAGCTTCCCCGTCCTCAGAACTTCGGTGGCGGCGGCGGAACGGGACTCACCGTTACTCCCGCGGGCTTTATCGTTATCTCCAAGGACGGCGACGTTGACTTTATCAACGTAGGAATGAAGATCAAGGCAGATCCCATCGATCAGATCGCCGATCTCGTAGAGCGTGCTCCCGATATCGTTGCAAAGATCAAGAAGCTTTTTGAAAAGGAGCCTAAGGACGAGGAATAATCCCGTCGCGCGGAATCAATCTGAAAATCACCTCATATAAATTAAGCAATAAGCTTATTTTGTGAGGTAAATATGCTAAAAGGTCTGTTATGTGCTCTGACGGCAATTGCCGCCGTCCTGTCGTTATGCGCTTTTCCCTGCTCAGCCGCACCCGAGGCAACACCCGCTCTCTCAGCCGAGAGCGCGGTGCTCATCGCCGCCAAGGACGGTTCGATCCTCGCCGAAAAGAACGCTCATCGTCGTATGGGTATGGCGAGCACCACGAAAATGCTCACGGCGCTCGTTGCGCTTGAGCGGCTAAGCCTTGACAAAAGCATAAAAATACCGAAGGAAGCCGTTGGTATAGAGGGCTCGTCGGTCTATCTCGTGGAAGGTGAGGAGCTTACCGTCCGCGAGCTTCTTTGCGCGCTTATGCTCGCGTCTGCAAACGATGCGGCAGTAGCGCTCGCCATAGCCGCAAGCGGAAGCGTGGACGGCTTTGTCGCGCAAATGAACGACTACGTTAAGCGATTGGGACTTGAAAACACTCACCTGACCAATCCTCACGGTCTTTACGACAAGGAGCATTATACAACCGCTTACGAGCTTGCGATCATAGCTAAAGCGGCACTTGAAAACGAAACTCTCCGAGAGATCTCGTCGACCTACAAGACGACTGTGCGCTATTGCGGCAAGGAAGGCGGCAGAGTGCTCGTTAATCACAACAAGATGCTGAAGCTTTATAGGGGCGCTATCGGGCTTAAAACAGGCTTTACGAAGACGACAGGGCGGTGTCTGGTCAGCGCCGCCGAGCGCGACGGGCTTACGCTCATCGCGGTAACGCTGAATGCGCCTGACGATTGGAAGGATCACGCGGCTCTGCTCGATCTTGGCTTTAATAATTACAGACTTGAGCTGTTCGCCAACGCGGGCGGCTTTACCTGTCAGATGACGGTCGTGGGCGGAAAGCAGGAAAGCGTTACGCTAACTAATACCGCGCGTCTGGCATTCGTCGTACCAAAGGATCAGGCAAGGGCGACGTACGTTGTTGAATCCACCTCTCACTTTGAATACGCGCCCGTGATAAAAGATAATTTTATAGCGACCATCACGGTTAGATGCGGAGATCAGATACAACGCTCCGAGCTTGTATCTGCACACTCGGTGGAAAAACTCAAATAGATAAAAAGGACTTACAATGCTTATAAAGATACAAAAATATTTTACCGACTGCGGAGTGCTCTCGCGCCGAGCCGCCGAGGAAGCGATAAAGCGCGGCGAGGTAACGGTCAACGGACGCCCCGCCGAGCTCGGTATGCGAATAGATCCCGACGCAGATACCGTTGAATACAGAGGAAAGCGGCTGAAGACATCCCACAGCAAAAAAATATGTATTATGCTCAACAAGCCGCGCGGATTCGTAACCACGATGTCCGATGAAAAGGGCAGACGCTCGGTCGATATGCTCGTTGGAGATATCGGCGAGAGGATATACCCCGTCGGCAGACTCGATATGGATTCGGACGGACTTCTGCTTATGACCAACGATGGCGAGCTTGCGAATATGCTCACTCATCCGCGACACAGTATTCCCAAGATATATAAGGTATGGGTAAAGGGCTCACTTTCCGACGAGAATATGCGGATACTTCGAAGCGCCCTGGTGATCGACGGCTATAAAATAAAGCCTGTAAAATCGGTGATCCTTAAAAACGCCGAGCACGAAAGAGGCTTCTCGGTGATCGAGATGACGCTCTTTGAGGGCAGAAACCGCCAGATACGTAAGATGTGCGCTATGGCAGGACTTGAGGTGGACAGGCTGTCGCGTGTCGCCTACGGCACGCTGAGGCTTGGAGATCTGCCCGAGGGCAGATGGAGAGCGCTGACCGATGCCGAAATAAAATATCTTAAATCGACTCCAAAAACAAACGATAATAAAAACAATAAAAAGAGGACATAAAATGCTTAAGGTTTTACCCATTCAGACAAAAGAAGAACAAAAGGCGCTCTGTGAGGCGTGCGGAGTGGAATTCAATGCCGATCTGCTCGCTTACGCAGCATATACCGACGGAAAATTTGCGGGCATCTCGCAGTTCAAGCTCACCGACCGCGGCGGTCTCGTTTACGATATCGCGCCCTGCAAGGAGTTTGAGGATTTCGAGGCGCTGTTCGTTATGGGCAGAGGTACGCTCAATTTCATCGATCTCGCAGGCGTTCATTACGCAATATATATGGGAGAGGTAAAGGATGAATCCTTGCTCAAGGCTATCGGATTTAATAAGACCGAATCGGGACGCTTCGAGATAAATCTTGAAGGATTCTTCACCGATCATTGTCATAACCATCATTAAGAATTACTTTTTATAGGATCTCAACTTGATTTATATTGGATTGGGCTTATTTTTGCAGGGCTTTGCCCCGCACCCCACCAAAGGAACTTTTGCAAAAGCTTCTTTGGAATCTTCAAAAACAAACAACAAGAACGGCTGAGTCAAAATCTTTTTTAGAAGAAATTGACTCAGCCGTTTTGCTATATATCTCGTTTTCCATTCAAAAGCTTGCTTACAAAAAACAAAGCTTTTATTTATTGTATTTTATCAATCAAACAGCACGAACACGCCTCTGAACGAGGGTATCGTATAAGTCTCGCCCATATTGATGGGGGTTATCGAGCCGTCAACGGGATTATATACCGTCGCGCGCTTCTTTTTCTTGTGGTCAAATGTAACTGTCGCATCAAGTCCGCGGGTGTAGTTATTTATAAAGTACATCTCCTGTCCGTCCTTGAAATAACGAGCCTTGATAAGCGTTGCGCCCTCTGCCTTTGCGGTAAATACATCGCCTCGTCCCTCAAGATGCGCAAGGATATCGTCAGAGCTTACTGCCTTGAAATGCTCCTTTGCGGTCGCGGTCGCGCCGGGAGTGAGATTCGTACCAAAGCGAGGAAGCTTATCAAGGAAGAGCACGGTAACGCCTGCATCGCGAAGCTTGATAAGTGACTCGATCGACTCGTCGTACATTACGTCAATAGCAGGAATGATAACTGTCTTTACTTCGTTGCCCGAGATCATGGGCTTACCGCTTGCAAGGCTCTCGCCCGCATCAACGATATCGTCGCGGTCTGCATAGTAGAAGTCAAAGCCCGAGTTGAGTATTCTCTTGGTAATAGCGGACGTAGACTTGTCAGCATCTCGCTCGGGGCCCGCAAACGCGGTGTGCTGGGGCACCATCTTCGCCTGAACGTCCTCAACTCCGTAATAAACAAATGTGTTGCAGTCGTTCATAATGCCGTCAAACATATATCCGAGACGTCCTACGTATTCGTTGAAGCGGTTAGCGCTCTCCCGCGAGAGATAATAGGTCTTATATACTACGCTCGTCTGATTTTCGACGCGCGGATCGTATGCGGCAAAATCGGTCATAAAATATGAGTGTGTCGTACGAACGCCGTTCATATATATTATTCCCATTATTGCGCTCATATTTTCGATGGGATCCTTGGAGAAAACGTCGTTTAGGACAAAGGGAGAGATCTCCGCCATCATTCCGTTAGTGCCTTTTTTGCGCACGATCATCTGTCCGTGCTTGGACGTGTTGAAGCTGTGTATTTCGGGGTAGCAGTGGAGCACGTCGATTCCGGGGTAGCTCGTCGCTTTGAGCACCTCTACGTAGCTGCCGTAATCTTTTACGTGGCTAGTCATAGATTCCTCGCCGAGATAATGCCCCGAAAATTTTCCGCCGTGAGCCTCGCACCACTCGGCAAGCTGTCCCGAATATGCTCTTGCGATAAGCTTTCCTACAAGGCGGTAGAAATCAACACGGATGGGGTAAGCCTTGGGACCGCCCTCGAACAATAGCGGCATCCACGGGAGCATTGAATATCCGTATTCAGCCTCAAACTCCTCAAAGAGTCCGTCAACCCAAGGAGCGAGTGCATAGGGCCAGGTCTCGTAGCTGCGCGCGTATCCGACCTGGAGAGAGGGCTCGTCGGTAAATACTGCGGTCGCCCCTGAATACGCATTGGGGATCCTTGCCGCAATGGGCTCGAACGCGATGTCGATAAATCGGCGGATAGCGCGGGGATCCATAATATTTACGTAGCGAGAGAAAGAGGGGAGCGATACGTTGTGCGTGCAGTGGCTGCCCTCGTATGCGGGCTTGGAGCAGAAGATGAAGAGAGCCTCTTCCTTGCCGAGATCACACTCGCAGAAGGTGTCGGTGAATGGAATGGGCTGCATCCGGTCGTACTGCACGTAGCTCTCGTGAAGATCGACCACCTTTATCGGATATTTAGCCGCCCAGATTATCTTGTCGCTTTCATCGTCAAGTGTGAAGGTCGTGTGTCTTGGCTCGTATGCAACGCGGCGCGTCATATAAAATCCCTTTGCCTCAAGCTCGGGGTGGTCGATCAGCGTGTGTCCGTTTGCGTATCCGCTGGGATATCCCTTTTCGTCGTATATCCAATAAGCAAGATCGTGCTCCTTAAGCTCCTTCAATATCTCATCGAATTCGTCAAGGTTTTCGGGATCGGTAAAAAATCCTCTTTTCTGATTAGGATTTGTAACGACTCCGCCATAGCCGTAAGCGTTGAGCGCATCCATAAATACAGTGCGGTCCTTTTCCTGCCAATTGTGAACGATATGATTTATACGGTATTTTTTTTCGGGATTCAAAAACAACTCTTTTTCGATCTTTGCCATATGCTTTCCTCCTTAGTGCAGGGTGTTTGCTAACTTCATTATAGCACACAAACGAGAAAAAACAATTGTTTTTTGTAGCTTTTTTATTGTTTTTTGAGGTATAAAAAACAAGCACTTATGACATACGAATTGTATGTCATAAGTGCTTTTACATTTCATTTTCTAATTCAACACGTTTCTTATGCGAGATATCCGTTCTCTGCTGCGTCGTCAACGCTCTCCTCGTCCGCAGACGAACCTGTTCCCGTGTACTTTTCTATGATGTAAGTATACGCGGTCGATCCTGCGATATTTGCGGGACGGTGGATACCTACGTTCATCAGCGTAGATCCCGTAAGGATAAGCGAGCCGTTATTTACCGAATAGAGAGCATCGGGAATAAGTCCCTTGAGCTTGATATAGGTATTTCTGCCGTTGCATTCGGTGTTCTGAAGAACAGCGGTAGCAAACGCGCGGCTCTTATCCTCGGATACAAACATCCAAGCGGTAAAGAGATCGTTTCCGAAGGGGCTGGAAAGTCTGTAATAGGTTCCCGAGTTGATCAGGTCGTACTGAGACTTATAAAGCTCTGCCATTTCACGGCATACCTGCTTCTCTTCCTCGGTCATCTTTGCGGGATCGAGCTCGTAGCCGTAAGTACCGTGCATTGCAACGATATTACGCGTCTTCATAGAGATCACAGAGCCTGCGTATCTGTTGCGCGCAACCGATACGTGAGCACCCATAGAGGAAACGGGGTAAGCAAAGGAAGTACCGTACTGGATCTTCAGTCTTGCCATAGCATCAGTGTTATCACTCGTCCAGATCTGCGGGAAGTAGGTGAGCATTCCTGCGTCAAATCTTCCGCCGCCGCTTGAGCAGCCTTCAAAGAGAATGTCGGGGTGAGTGAGGATTATGCCGCTGTGTACCTTGTATACACCGAGCATATATCTGTGAAGCACCTCTCCCTGCTTTTCTGCGGGAAGGCTTGCGTTGTAGGCATCGCATACAGAACGGTTGTAATCCCACTTAACGTAATCGATTCCACCCTCGTCGAGTATCTTGTTTACGGCACCTATAACGTAATCGCAAACCTCGGGACGGGAAAGGTCGAGAACGTACTGATGTCTTCCTCTGGTGATTCCTCGATCCGGAACGCGCAAACACCATTCGGGATGAGCGCGGTAAAGGTCGGAATCCTCGTTGATCATCTCAGGCTCGAACCAGAGACCGAACTTCATTCCGATTCCGTGAACTCTGTCAGAAATTCCCTTGAGTCCGCCGACGAGCTTCTTCTCGTTTACTACCCAGTCGCCAAGTCCTGCGAGAGCGTTATCACGAGCGCCAAACCAACCGTCATCGAGGACAAACATCTCTGCGCCGATATCCTTACCTGCCTCTGCGACCGCAAAGAGCGTGTCAGCGTCAAAGGTAAAGGTGAGAGGCTCCCAGGAGTTAATGATGATGGGGCGTCTCTTGCCTACCCACTTGCTTCTGCAAGCGTTGTGTCTGAATATATGATGATACTGATGCGAAAGCTTGGAGAATCCGCTATCCGAGTAGCTCATAATTACCTCAGGCGCCATAAACTCTTCACCCGGCTCGATCACGAAATCAAACTGCTTGGGGTTGATTCCCATAGTGATTCTCGTCTCGGAATAGGGATCGTTATTTGCTTCAAAGAGGAAGTTTCCGCTATAAACGAAGTTAAATCCGTAAGCCTGACCGTTATCCTCGTTGGTATCGGGTGTACAGATAATAGTAAAGGGATTCTCGTGATGGCTCGAAAGTCCTCTGGTGGAGCCTATGCTCGTTGTTCCGTGAGAAAGTCTTACTCTCTCAAAATTACGCTCCCAGCAATGTCTTCCGTAGAAGGATACCATATCAAAGTCGCCCGACATAAAGTCAACGACAGTAGAAGCGAGCTTATAAAGGTGAACGGTACCGTCAGAGCCGTTAGTAAGCTTCGTTGCTCTGGTTATAACGTTCTGCTCGGGGTATACGCCGTAGTAAAGGGTAACGCCAACGCCGGTAACCTCGTCGACGAGGTCTATCTCGAGCGTTTCAACGCCGTCGCCCTCGTTTGCGAAGATCGAAGGCATATCCTTGATGGAATACTTACCCTCATAAATTCTGTGTGCCTTATATGTACCTACAAAGGAATAGCTTCCGTCGGGGTTGCGAAGCTCGATGGTCGAGGGTCTGTAATCGCCCGCATCGTTAGTACCGAACTCCTGCGGATAGGTTCCGAAGGTGTAAGTTCTGTTATCTACGCAGGGGGGATTTACTTCCATTCCGCGATTCTGAACGGGAAGAAGCATCTCGATATCTGCGTCGTATATCTTCTTGCCGTAATAGAGGTGCAAAAGATGTCCGTGCTCGGATACCTTCATCGAATAAGTCGCATCCTTGGTCTGAATGACGAATGCCTTCTCTTTTTCAAAAAAACGAATAGACATAATTTCTCCTTGTTTTTTGTTTTTATTTTGAGCTATGCTCACACTTGATTTCATTTTATCATATATTTACCAAAATTGCAAGAATCGTTATAATAATTATTATAAATTATTTATTTGACGTAATAATATCTACCGTATTGTTGAAATCGCTTTCAATTTCCATTATTTTTTCCGCCGCGCTGATATATTCCCTGCCGACCTCGGTCAGCGTAACGCCCGAGGCTCTGCGTTCAAAGATCGGCGCCCCTATCTCGTTTTCGATATTTTTTATCGCAATACTGAGCGAGGGCTGAGAAACGAAAAGCTTTTGCGCGGCACGAGTAAAGTTGCCCTCTTTATACACAGCATAAACGTATTCGTATTTTTGAAACATACATACTCCTCCGATCAAAAAATCAAATTTCACCGTTATTCGAAAACAGCCCTCTCCCGAAAGAGAAGGCTGTCGTTATAAAACTGTCGGTTCAAGCATCAGCGTATATCAAGCTCGGGCGGCAGGTCTATCTCGTCGGAAACGTATTTGCCGTTCTTTTTGCGCTGGCGAACGCATTCGGTGAGCAGATATTCTATCTGCCCGTTGATCGAACGGAAATCGTCCTCTGCCCACGCCGCTATCGCCGCGTACAGCTTTGGAGATAGACGGAGCGGCACTTGTTTTTTCTGAGAATCGTTCATATCGTCAGCTCTCGCATCAATACAAGCTTCCGGAGTTGACTATCGGCTGTGCGTCCTTGTTTCCACAGAGCACTACGAGAAGATTGGAAGCCATAGCCGCCTTTCTCTCGTCGTCAAGCTGAATGTCGCTGTTCTGGCTGAGCCGCTCGAGCGCCATCTCGACCATACCGCAAGCGCCGTCAACTATCATTTTTCTCGCGTCGATGATCGCCGATGCCTGCTGACGCTGAAGCATTACCGCCGCGATCTCGGGCGCGTACGCAAGATAGGTTATTCTCGCCTCTACTATCTCAAGTCCGGCCTCGTCAACGCGTGCCTGGATCTCGTCCTTTATTCTGCTTGCAACGATCTCGCTCGATCCTCTGAGGCTTCCCTCATCGGCAATTCCGTCGCCCGTGGTATCAACGTTCGGTGCTACGTCGTAAGGATATATTCTTACCACGTTACGAAGCGCGCTGTCGCACTGAAGCGACAAGAACTCCTTGTAGTTATCAACGTTGAATACTGCTTTCGCGGTGTCAACTATTCTCCAGGTAACGGCAATTCCTATCTCGATAGGATTTCCAAGGCAGTCGTTTATCTTCTGACGGTTGTTGCTGAGCGTCATAATTTTGAGCGAAAGCTTATTGTTCGCCGTAGTGCCGTTGATATTGATAGCGACCTCGCCCGTGGCAACCTTGGTTACCGCCTCGTGCTTTACGTCGCCACTCTGATTGAGCTTGGTCTTTGCGGCAGGATTTACCGAGCCGCAGAAGGGGTTAACACAGTAAAAGCCATCGCCCTTAAGCGTTCCGATATATTTTCCGAAAAGGGTGAGAACGAGAGCCTCCTGAGGCTTGAGCACGCGAAGTCCCATAAGCGGTATCCAACCGATGCATATAAACACGAGTGAAACGACAAAGACCACAGTTCCGATAACCGAGCCCTCGTCCATCTGTATGCCGCCGCATATCATAAGCACAAACGCCGCGATATACAAAAGTATTTCAATCACGAGCACAAGCATTCCGTGCTTTTTATTGTTGATAATTTTTTCTTGCATAATCTTTTCCTCCTATGTCATAAATTATCTGATATCATAATGATATCATAAAGATTGCTGATTGTCAATAATTTTTTAAAAAATCTTCATTGATTTTTTCTATAACAAATGATATACTAATATCACAGTTCGAGGAAGGCGGTGCACTATGAAAAAGTATTTGAAGAAAATAAAATATACAGTCGCCATATTGCTTGCCGTGGCGCTTGTTTTCGGTGCAACCGTCTGCGCTATGAATCTGTATATGACGGCATCGGTCAAAGATCGCATCTTCCGGAGCGCCGAGGAGTTTGATCCCGACGGAACCGCCGACTGTATTCTCGTACTCGGTGCGGGAGTTAAGGGCGAAACTCCCTCGCATATGCTTGAGGACAGGCTGCTTGAGGCGATCAAGCTTTACGAGGCAGGGGTTGCTCCCAAGATCATTATGAGCGGCGACCATTCGCGCACGGATTACGACGAGGTCAACGTTATGAAGGCGTTTGCCATCGAGCACGGAGTGCCGTCCGAGGATATTTTTATGGATCACGCCGGCTTTTCCACCTACGAAAGCATTTACAGAGCTAAGGCTATATTCGGTGTAAAAAGCATCGTGATCGTAACCCAGAAATATCATCTCTTTCGCGCGCTTTATATATCGGACGAGCTTGGTGTAGACTCGGTCGGCGTCGGCGCAGATCCTCGCAAATATTCGGGAGAAGCAAAGCGCCAGATACGCGAGGTCGCTGCTCGCACTAAGGATATGCTCTGGTGCGCCTTTAAGCCTGAGCCGACATATCTCGGAGAAACGATAGATATTCACGGCAGCGGAGACGTAACTAATGATAAATAAATTTTTGCAGGGATTTTCCCTCACTATATAAAAAGTCGCCGCGCTCTACGAACGCGGCGATCTATATTTGTTTAATTTGTTTATCAATCAATGTGCGTGATGCAACGAGATGCTCGTGATCTTCGGGCTCTTACCGTTTTCCATATCCTCGACCATCTTGTCAAGAATATCCAGTCCCTCTGTAACCCTACCGAACGCCGCACGGCTCTCATCAAGCTCACTCATATCCTTTGTGAGTATCGCAAACGAGCCGTTTGCACTGTCGGGATCCTCGGCGTCGGGGAGTAGCATTGAGAGCGTTCCGCGCTTATGAGGCGCGCGATTTTTAACTCCGTTGTCCTCAAATTCACCGACGATCGTTATCTCGTCGCCCGCGTCGCAGGCGATCATATTTCCGTCGAGCAAGGAACCAAAGCTCTTGCCGTTATAGTGCCCGTGCTCCGCGAGCTCAATAAATGCATCAACCGTCTCGGGCGCGTCCTTGCCGTAAAGAGATACGTGAAGCGATCCGTAATTCTCCACCTCTATCGATGCGTGATAGGTTACCTTTGGCTGATAAGCCCACCAATCGAGAACGAACCCGAGCGCAACAAATCCGCCGATAACGAGCACGATGACCGCTATCACCGCAGCCGCCTTTAATCTCTGCTGTCTTATTTTCTTTGCGCGTCTTGCGTTAGCACGCTCGCGCTTACTCATTGCAGGCTTTACGCCGCTTTTATCCTTTGCCATTTTTCGATTCCTTCCGCTCGATACCTTATAGCTTTGAATATCCAAAGCTGTTGACCAACGCGTCTATCTTCTTGCCTGCCTTGCAGAACGGACAATCGTGCGACGCGTAGCTTGCGTAGCCCTCAAGGTCGTTGGGGTCAAATATAGCCTGAACGGGATATCCCGCGCAGCTGTCAGCGGTCGAGAATATCGCGCAGATGCCCACGACCGTGCCGTTATAATAATTTACTGCCTCTACCGCAGACTGAGCGGTGTAGCCGGTGGTAACCGATGCCGCGAGAATAAGCACGTTCTTCTTCTCTATCATCGGAACGATGTTATCGCGGAACATAAGCTGACTACCCGTGATGTGCTCGGGCTTGACAACGTAAATGGTTCTGTGCGCGTTGAGATTAACGTAGCTTCCCTTGGTAAGCTCCTGAGCGAGACACGCGCCGATGACCTCTGTACCGTCAAGGCACAGAATAGCGTCGACTATGGTATTGAGATTATAATGAGAGACCAGCTCCTTTGCTACGGCAGACGCCTCGGAGAAGCGGGATTTCTGCATAGTTACGTCAATATAATAATTGGTATGGCTATGGTTAGTAGCAAAATGTCCCTTCGTTACACGAAGGAAAAGGTCAGGATTTTTGGTTTTTATTTTGTAGCTTTTTTCGGTAGACATAAAAAATACCCCTTTTTTTTAATTGTACCACAGCTATCGTACTTCTGTCAAGAAGAAATTTGCGACAATACCGCACGAAACACAAACAAAAAAGCCTTCCATTTGGGAAGGCTTTTTTAGTATATCTTCAATTTTTTGAAGAATCCTCGTCCTGTTTATATTCGGAGACGTCAATTTTCTGGAGCTCGGCGGGAGATATTCTGCCCTTTGTTTTTTCGTAATATGCCACGTTATTTCTCACC
Source organism: Clostridia bacterium (assembly GCA_017536635.1). Taxonomy (GTDB): domain Bacteria; phylum Bacillota; class Clostridia; order Oscillospirales; family CAG-272; genus HGM12713. The sequence continues at coordinate 18,803 of JAFXHA010000036.1, read as the reverse complement.
ATAAAGGCAAACTGTGCCGCGGGCGAGCGATTTTCGGCGTTCGACACGAAAAGAAACTTTCTGAGCAGCTCCTCGGAGAGCTTTATTTCTACACTGTAATTCTGTTTCATAGCTTATTTCTTATTGTTTTTATTGTTCTTGTTGGCGACCTTCTTGTCGGGGCGGAACATAAATATCGCGAATACGATAAGAGCTATAATAACAACAGCAAATACTACGATAGTGATGATCGTTCCCGCATTAACGGGCTTGTCCTCATCAGCGCCCTCACTCTCAGCGCCGCCTACCTCGGCGGTATCCTCGGTGTCAGCCTCGACCGGCTTATAGGTTACAGTCTCCTCGATCGAAAGAAGATTTGCTACCGTTCCGCTGACCGTGGACTTATCGGGCTCATATCCTTCTATTTCGGGGCTCGCTACCTCGTAGCTCTCTCCCTTATTCTTTGTGGTAGTATAGGTAGCTGCCGCTTCGGTGCCGTCCTCGTAAACGTACTTAACGGTAATGTCGACCGCGGTGGTGTTGGTGGTCTTGAGCTCAACGCCGCTATCCTCAATGCCATCGATAGCGCACTCAAGGAACGCATCGTCAGCCGCCGTTACGGTCTCGCCCTCGGGGCAGTAAACAGTAAGCGTCTCAAGGCTCTTGCAGCCCTTGAACGCCCAACTTTCAAAGTGAGAAACGTTGCCGAGAATGATGACCTCTTCAAGCGCCGAGCAATGAGCGAAAACTCTCTCGCCAAGCTCTGTAACGCCGGCGGGGATCTCGATAGCGTCAAGCGCTATACAAGCCTCGAACGCGCTGTCTCCGATAGAGGTAACGGTCGAGGGGATAGAAACGCTCGTAAGCTTCGAGCAAAACGCAAACGCGTTATCGCCGATCTCGGTGATCCCCGAGCTTATCTTGATCGTTTCAATGCTTATTTTTGCCGCCTTCCACGGAACGTCAGCAACCTCAAAGGACGAGATCGCGCCCTCTCCGTTGATAACAAGCTCCTTATCATCGGCATCGTATGTCCATTCTATATCGTCAAATTTTCCGTTGTCGTCCTTTGCCTCAGCCTGAGCCGTGGTAGCGCACGAAGTAGCGGTGAGCATAAACGCAAAAAGAAGCGCGATGGCAACGGAGAGCTTTAACCATTTGTTAAGCTTTTTCATGTGATCAAAACCAACCTTTCAATATTTTTAATTTTTTTACATCTTATATTTTAACACATACCTCTCGTTTTTTCAAGAACATTTTTAAATTGTTCTTCTTTTTTCATTATTTTTCAAAATTATAGCTGTAAAATAGAGTAAGATATACCTCGTATTTCCATAAATCAAGCGTTTTTTTGGAACAGTCAGGATATTTTGGCTGATACTTACATATCGGGAATATCTTGTGGGTTGAACCGGGGCTCGATTTCAGGTATAATTTAGTTACTTTGAGAAAGCGTGTCTTTTTCAAAGAATTTCAAAAAAGGAGGTAAAAATGCTAAAATCGATAAGATCGCACAAAGCGAAAAAGCTCTTTGCGGCTATACTTGTAGCTGTAATGATGCTCAGCCTCACCGCACCGATGGCATCGGCACAGGAGGTAAGCTCAGACAACGCTTCGCCCCGAAGCAGCGGTGTGCGGATATATCTCGACGGAAAAGAGATCCTTTCAGGCCAGAGCCGTCTGATAAATTCGGTTACATACGTTCCGCTTCGAGCATTCTCGGAGATTGTGGGTGCGGATTCGATAAGCTGGAGCGACAGCACCAAAACGGCGCTCGTTAAAAAGGGTGGCGTGGATATTTACGTGCGCGACGGCGGATATTACGTGTCTGCTCTGGGAAGATATTTTTATTCCCCCGAGAAGATTCTTAATATTGAAGGTAGACTTTTCGTTCCCGTTCGCGCAATAGCCGCACCCTTCTGCATCAACGTGGGCTGGGACGGCGCAACGCGCTCGGTAATACTTACGAGCACCTCGGACAAGCTCAAAAGCGCCTCGGAATTCTATAATTCCAAGGATCTTTATTGGCTCTCGCGCATAATCAGCGCGGAATCGGCGGGCGAGGTTCTCGAGGGTCAGATCGCGGTCGGCAACGTTGTGCTCAACCGTCGCGACAGCCATCAGTATCCCAATACTATCTATGGCGTCATCTTTGACAAAAAGGGCGGAACCCAATTCACCCCCGTGGCGATCGGCACTATCTACCGTACCCCGTCCGAATCCTCGGTCATCGCCGCAAAGATATGCCTCGAAGGATATTCTATATCCGATGAGATCCTATTCTTTATGAATCCAAGAATATCTACAAGTAATTGGATCTCTAAAAACAGACCCTTCGCATTCTCCATCGGAAATCACGACTTCTATAAATGATTCCATAACCTCACGAGGCAGGGCGTTGTGTTCTTAAGAACACAACGCCAACTCTTTTTGCCTCAAGCCCTCAAGGCTTCGATATATCTACGGGTAGGGAGCGTAATATCACACTGTCAAAAACATCATATCACCAAACACTTAAAAAGCGCACTCGCTCACCACCTTTGGAGATGTATATAGAAAAGAGCCGATACGGAACAAAATCCATATCGGCTTTTTACTGTCCTTTAAAGCCCGAGGCTAAGCTGCCACGGGATTATTGTTCTTGAGGCTGCAACATACTCAAAAATAAGTCAAAGCCCCAAAGGTCAAAAATTACTTTTTGAGAAGATCTCTGATCTCCTTGAGAAGATCCTCGGTGGTAGGATTAGCGAGTCTATCCTGCTTTGCCTTTTCCTCAGCCGCAGCCTTTTCAGCAGCTTCCTTTGCAGCCTTTTCGTCAAAGTATGCCTTAACTGCTTCCTTGTCGCGAAGCTTAATGCCCTGAGCCTTCATAGCCTTCTTATCAGCCTTTGCGATCTTGCCTTCCTTGAGAATCTTTCCATCCTTGAGATTGTTCATCGTCTTAACGATAAGGAAGAGAACGAACGCGGTGATAACGAAGTTAATGATAGTGCTGATAAGAGAGCCCCAGTCTATGTAGAAGCAATTCTTGAGGTCGGGGATCTTATTTCCGAGCTCATCGAGCACGTAATTTCCGTCAGCGTCAAGGGTATAAACGATATCTCCGAGGAAGGTGTAGATGCTGCTCAGAGAGTCCTTGCCGAGAAGCAGGAAAAGGAAATAGTTGATAAGGGGCTTGAGAACGAAATTGCTGAGTCCGTTTACGATTGCGGTAAACGCGCCGCCGACGATAACACCGACTGCCATATCAAGCACGTTTCCGCGCGTGATAAATTTTTTAAATTCGCCAAAAAATTTTCTCATAAAAATCTCCTTGTTGAAAAATATTTAGTTTCCGTAAATAATTATACTCCCCTCGACAAATTTTGTCAAGAGCCTTGACGAAATCGGTCGAATTTGGCAAAGGCAAAAAAGATCCCCGCTATTTCAACGCAATAGCGGGGGGAGCTTATGTTAAAACCTCGAAACCAAACGACATTATCAGATCTCTATCGAGATGGTCGGGCGTGCCATCTAATACAAAAAGTGCATAGTTATCTCCGATCTTAACGTAAAGATAATCTCTATCAATATATTGATTCTTTATTTGTTGAAGTACAATTGTTTTGGCACCGTCTTCTGATACGTATATATTTTCTGCCGCCGCAGCATTGTATTTTTCTATGAATCCGGCTTCATCCAAATCATACATAGCACCGTCGATTCCGGTGTTAGGAGAGTTTTTATCAATAAACGAAACCAAAAAACGCCCCCCTTCCAAAAAAGCTTGATATATTCTTAAATTTGATGGAAGAATCGGATTTAATATGTCGGGTAAAGGTATACCTATTTCATCTCGTTTACAAACCGTAACTATACTTCTTTTTTGTTCCTGATCCAATTCGTTATTAAAAATCATTTGCTTGATTGTTTCCATAGAATCTATTTCGAAATACACATATGAGAGGGGATACTTCGGATTATCGACATATGTATCAAATATCATATACCATTGATCTCCAATCTTTTCCAAGGTATAATTGTACTCATTAGGGTATACTGTATTGTTAATAGGCTCGGTAGTACCACCCGCCTCAGTGCCGTCAATAGACTCGATAGTTTCTACGGTTACAACGGTGTCGAACGTTTTCGGGGTCTCGTTTGTTTCTTCGAACGTCGATTCGCTTGTGTGTTCAACACTTGTGACAGTAGTACTCGTTTCTTCGCTTGAGGTTTCGTATATGCTCTCACTCGAAGAACTGCTTGTTTCATCGTCTATTTGTAGATACCTTTTGTTGCACGACGCAAAAACGCCGAGAACAAGGGTTAGTACTAATAGCAAAATGATTAGTTTTTTCATGTGTTATTCCTCCAATGCATTTTGCGTGATATTACCGTTAATCTGCCACGCATTTGTAATATAAGCGTTAACTTTTTGCTTCATAGTAGCAAGACATGAAGAGCAAAATGGTTTCGCACCAATAACAACTTCTGAACTTCTATTGCCCAATGTAGGTAAATCTACGAATTCACCCGCAAGAATATTATGATAAAATTGATATTGCCTTCCTATATCTTGATTGTCCATTATGCAAACATATTGAGAATCATCATTGCCGCTATGTATATTATTTTCATAAACATCATCCATATTTAAGCAATGTGTCATTTCGTGCGCTAAACCTATTGCCATAGTTGCTTTTCGTTCAACCTTGTTTATCGCCTGAGTGTGTAACATATTTATAACAGGTCGTTTACCCCAAACGGCTCCAATAGCAAGCGATCCACCGTGCGCATCGTTATTATCAATATAACAATATCCAAAAGAACGATTTGCCCATAATACATATATATGATCATTATTACGCGGATCATTCATAAGTTGATTTGACATAGTTTTTATATTTTTATGATGAACTCCTTCACATATCAAGCCGCATTCATTCACTTTACACGAACATATAGAAGTGCTACTGCGACTGCACTGATCTGCTATGGATTTTTCCCCCATAACACTCTCATAAGATTGCGCGTTACCATCCATATATATACCGATACCCAAATAACGTGCATATACAATATTTGCAAACGCAACAGCATCGTCAATGTATTCTATAAGATCACCATTAATATAATTGCTAAAGGATTCATCATAATAATTCACAAGAGAAATAACCTTTTTAACAAGATGCCACTCGTCTTTAATGTCAGTAGAATCGTTAACATAAGTCGTTTGCTGTATTGCAGCACGGTTTGTACTATTTGGGACGAACATAACCAAATTACTGTATGCTGTATCATAACATTTAAATACTAAGGTTTTTCTCTGCGTAACCTCTATAGCCCACAGTGAAAGATCGTCTTGCTCCTCAGTAAGAATAATATCGTACGGATCAGAGGGGTTTATACCCAAATATATATCTGCCGCCGCAGACTTTATTCTAACGTATCCGCCCGAACCTGATACATGTTCTATTTCCCACATCATTTGAAGATCCGGATCTTCTATATAAACATATTGATACTGTATGACCTGTGCACCCGCTACCGCATCAAGTCCTTCAATATCTATATATTTTTCCGTACCCGCATTTTGAACGTAATATGCACCCTCTTGCGGTACGATTCTGCTTGAATATGTTTCTATATAATAAAATTGATTGGTAGTGGCAAAGTCCTCGCTCGAGAGCGATACCCCGATATTAAGTCTAAGTTCTCCGAAAAATCTCGGCGTTATTGAAAAACGGGCCGAATCGGGATTCCACAGATAATCTGCCATGTCATCATACCCAAATACGGGGATTACATACGGTGTATTATAATTAGGTTGGGTACACCAAGCGATCAATCTTGGATTATAAAATATGTCCTGAATCAATCCAACATCATCCCAACTGCTCGGATATTCAAAAACCTGCCCTCTTTCAAGCGTTCCGATATATTTTGTCAGGATCCAAGCTGACGTGCTGCTATATTCATCGGTAAATTGCAGGCAGGATGCCATTCCTCCGGCACCGCCTGATGCAGTTGCGCTACAAGATGTGATATAGTCCTCTGTTCCATAACGCTTTACAGTATATCCGTTCAAAGTGGAATTGTACTCTATCTCAAACGTATCCTCAATTTCCACGTCTCCATCATTTAACGGTATCTCTTGGGTTTGAATGTATTTTTTTCCACCCGCCTCATACAATCCAAGCGTATAGCGATTATTACGCATTGAGCGAATTATATAAGTTCCATCAACGGGATGTATGGTTACCTTGAATAATCCGGAACGCTCAAAGTAATCTGTATCGGCAGGGTTTGTTGTATATTTATACTGTTGAATATAAGTATCCTCATTGTACGAATCTGCTCTCGTGTCAAACCACATATCCGAGTGCCCTACGTTTCTGAATGAATATACACCAGCTGTAAGACCGTCCGTCGATCTGCTGTTTCGCTCCTCGAATAACTCTTTCCCAAACTCTGATGCTTTGGAATTTATCGGATCACCTTTCCAATCAAGCGTGGGATCAGACACCTCTGATTCCCTTACCGATATGCCGGACTCTCTTGCGGGAGCGACATCATCTTTTGCCGCTATTGTCTGAAACGGCATAACGTAGGTGAGCATTATTACGGTTAAAACAAGCGACAATAGCTTGATTTTCCTATATTTACTTTTCTTCATATTTTCTCCTTTTATAATCTTAACTATTGTTTAAAAACGGATAGCGTACACGTAGATAGTATCTACGCAAGATTATAAAATGAAGACCAGAGGGAGCGTGCGGTGAATGGTGTGTTTGTGGCTTCTGTTATGTCGTGTAATCATAATGTCCCTCCTTTTCCTTTTTTATTAAAATTTTAAAAACGCACAGAGTTCCCCTTGCGACAACTCTGTGCGATCTTTTATTTTTCTCGACAGACATTGTCGGGATATTTCTCTGTATTTTTATTATAGCATAGACGGAAAGTTTTGTCAATAAAAATTATTTCTCAACTATCTCCATGCTCTCGATAACGACGGCGTCGCAGGGAACGTCCTGCATATACCAGCCGTAAGAGCCGGTCTCAACGTTAGCGATCGCGTCGAGGACGTCAAAGCCGTCGGTGAGCTTGCCAAAGCCCGCATACTGACCGTCGAGGTGAGGAGCGTCCTTATGCATAACGAAGAACTGCGAGGATGCGGAGTTGGGCATATTGGTGCGCGCCATAGAAAGCACGCCGCGAGTATGCTTGAGATCGTTGGACGCAAAGCCGTTCGCGCGGAATTCTCCGCGGATAGACTCGGTCTCCTTCTGCTCCATAGTCTCGTCGTAGCCGCCACCCTGGATCATAAATCCGGGAATAACGCGGTGGAAGATAAGTCCCGAGAAAAAGCCCGACTCGACAAGCTTTACAAAGTTAGCCACAGTCAGAGGTGCCTTTTCGGGATACAGCTCCGCGGTCATAGTGCCGAAATTCTTTACGTTGATCTTGATGATTGGATTTTTCATTGTTTTTCTCCTTGATTCAATGTATTGTTATATTTTAATTTTATATTCTGTAAGCGAGTCTGAAAAGCTCCTTGATACGCTCTTCCCTGCCCGCGAGGTGCAGATATCCGAAGAGCGCTTCCATTCCCGTTGCCGCGCGATACTGCGCGACGGTTGCCGAGCGCGGCGTATTGGTATGCCCTATATTTCTGCCACGGTGAAAGACCGCGTTCTCCTCGTCGTCAAGCAGGTCCAATATATTCTTCATCGCCTCTGCCTGAGCTGAAGCACGCACAAACTCAAGCGCCCTTTTGTTAAGCTCCGCCGATGATGAAACGCCGCTCTCCACGAGATACTCACGCACGCAAAGCTCAATTATACAGTCGCCCAGATACGCAAGCGACGCCGTAGAATATGAATTAAGTCTGTTATCCATTACGTTCCCTCTCAAAAGCTTACTCGCTCGACCGATACGACGCGCCCGCTCGACGTGTCAAGCTCAAAGATAGCGCCATACACCTTGACCGCGCCGCCCGCGATCCTCATAGAGCAAGGGATCTGCGTTCTCATTCTCTCGATCACCGTCGCCGCGTCAGCGCCGATTATAGAATCCACAGGTCCCGACATTCCGAGATCGGTTATGTATCCGCTTCCCTTCGGGAGCACCTGCTCGTCAGCCGTTTGCACGTGCGTGTGAGTTCCGAAAATTATATTTATCCTGCCGTCAAAATAGCGCGCGATCGCAAGCTTTTCCGAGGTCGATTCCGCGTGTACGTCAAGGATCGAAAAATCGTAGTTCCCCGCCTCGCGCTTCAGTATCTTATCCACCGTATCAAACGGGCAGGCAAGCGACTGAGCCATAAACACGTTTCCCATTACGTTGATCCCGAGCACTCGATAGCCGCAGGCATCGATTATAGTATATCCGCTTCCGGGCAGGAAGGGCAAAAAATTTGCGGGGCGAATTATTTCTCTCGCATCGCAGAGAAAATTATATATCTCTTTATTAGCAAAGCCGTGGTTTCCGAGCGTGATAAGATCAACTCCGCACGCTATCAGCTCCTTTGCCTGAGAAGAGGAGATGCCGTGTATCTCCGAGGCGTTTTCACCGTTTGCGACCACGAAATCTATTCGATTCTGTTCTCTGAATTTCCAAAGGCGCTCCGAAAGATACGCGAGCGCGGCGGAGCCCACTACGTCTCCGATTGCAAAAATCTTCATACTTTAGTATCCGTTCTCATATTTTATATTAAGATTATAGCACATTCAACCTGTAAATTCAATCTTTTTGCGATAAATTTATACTTTTATGCTTTTATACGGAAGGAGAGATTTTTGTGAGCTTAGCGGAAATAATAATTCTGGCAATAGGTCTTTCGACCGATGCCTTTGCGGTGAGCGTATGTAAAGGACTTGCGTCAAAGGGAAGCTTTATCAGAACGGGGCTTGCCTGCGGCGTCTGGTTCGGTTTTTTTCAGGCACTTATGCCCTTTATCGGCTGGCTGCTCGGCTCGTCGGTATCGAAATATATCGAAAGCATCGCGCCTTACGTAGCCTTCGGCCTGCTCAGCTTTCTCGGGATCAAAATGATAGCCGGCTCGCTTCGCTCGGGCGCAAAAGAAAAAAGCCTGCGGGCGCAGGGCATCACAGAGATACCGCCCGAGGCAGACAGCGGAACAAGCGCAAAAGTAATGTTTTCTTTCGCGATCGCGACAAGCATCGACGCGCTCGCCGCAGGACTATCGCTCGCCGCGGTAGGCCTTGACCTCGCGCACGCGACCTTTGCCGTACTCTCGGTCGGCACCATCACCTTTTTACTCTCCTTTGTCGGAGCAGCGGCAGGAATAGCAATAGGAACGAGGCTCAAAACCTGGGCGGAGCTTGCGGGCGGCTCGATCCTCATAGCCATTGGCGTAAAGATACTCGCAGAGCATATCATCAAAAAATAAAAAAGCTCTTGAAAAGCTTGTCGATATATGTTATAATAAATTTGTATATGGTTTTTTAGCCATAGCAAAAAACGTAAAAAGCAAAAAACGGAGAAAATTATGAAAAAGATCAGGATCGTTGCGGACAGCACTTGCGATCTGTCTGCAGATTTACTCAAAAAATATGACATCACCGTAATTCCTCTTTGTATCATTATGGACGATAAAAGCTATTACGACGGAGTAAACACCTCTCCCGCCGACATCTACAAGTGGGCAGATGAAAATAAAACGACTCCCAAAACAGCGGCAATTCCGTTTGACCTCGCAACAGAAACGCTCACTCCTCTCATCGAGGCGGGCGACGATATAATATTTTTCGGCATATCAATGAAAATGAGCAGCACCTGCAACGTCGTAAGACTTGTCGGAGAGAACGCCGAATATTCACGCATTTTCGTTATAGATTCGGAAAATCTTTCAACAGGCATCGGACTTCAGATAATCAGAGCCGCAGAAATGGCACAGTCCGGCAAGAGCGCCGAGGAGATCGTAGAATCGATCGAAAAGGCAAGACATCTCGTTAGAGCAAGCTTTGTCGTTGATAACCTCACGTACCTTGCGAGAGGCGGACGCTGCACGGCCGCCACCGCTATGATGGCAAACGTGCTCGGCCTGCACCCGATGATCACCGTCAAGGACGGCGCTATGGGCGTCAGCAAAAAATATCGCGGAAAGATGCTCCCCGTGCTCAAATCCTACGTCGGCGATCTCAAGCCCGCCCTGCTCGCGTCGGACAAGTCCCGTGTTTTTCTTACTCATTCGGGCTGTACGCAGGAGATCATCGATGCGGTATATTCCGAGCTTGAGGCTCTCGACTATTTTGACGAGATCCTTATCACGCAGGCAGGCGGCGTAATATCCAGCCACTGCGGCCCCAATACGCTCGGCGTGCTCTTTTACGAGCAGGAAAAGTAAAAATTCAAGATCCTAACGTCCTCGGCAAAGCCGAGGACATTTTTATTTTCAAATACGGCTTGCTCAGAACAGTCTGAACAGACCCACCAGCACGGCAAGCGTTACTATCGGTATCAGCGAACCGCCTATAAACTGCTGCCAGGTGTGGCGCTTCATCTTGATGCTCGCCCAAAAGGACGCAGCGTAAAGCGGTATTCCGACTATCAGCGCGGGATATATTCCGAGATACGCAAGACAAGCGAGAGGTCCCGCAACACCGCAGCCGTGTCCGCTTGCGCGCAGATGAAACACCTTATTAAATAGGATTATGCCGATTCCCGAAAGCAGATAATCAAGATAAAATATCCACAAAAATTCGGGAGTTGTCAAAAACAGGCTGACCAGACATCCGAGCAGATAGCCTACAAACGCAAAGATCATCGCAAGATTTCTCTGCCCCTCTCTGCCCTTAGCCTTGAAATGCGGAACGTAGGGCTGAAGCGGATAGGCAAGCATCGGCATCACGCCGAGGAAAAAGAGCGCGAGCACAAAGTTCCACGCGCTGCCTATCAGCGCGCTGTCGTAGGCGTACATTACGAAAAGAGAGAGCGACGCCGCGACCGACGGGATCGTTGCCACGCGGATCACCTTTGCTATTTTATCACTTATATGCTTTCCCGTAGGGAGACTGTATTTTACGTTATCCAATTTTTTCACCATTGTTTTCCTTGGAATTATTTAATGTAGTATTGATAACTACATTATGCGACCATTATATCACGTATGCTTGAAATATGCAATAGGTTTTTGAAAATTTATTTATTTTTTTCGTAGCGTCGAAGCTCGTTAAGTATATTTTCGGCATAATGCGCCTCAATTCGAGTATATTTCCCCGACTCGCCGATCTCCAGAAGCCTGCCGACGTGCGAGTAACCAAGCGCCGACGGCGGCAGATGAGTAACTATGTCGTCAATATTGCGTATAACGAGAAAATTCTCCCACCTGCGAGCAACGCCGTCGCTGACAAATCCCCATATCACGCGCGGACAGCCAAAGCCGTACCCCTCAAGCGTCGGTCGCAGATCGGGGCGGTTGAACCAGATATATTCGTGGCAAAGCAGAGCCATCGCCGCGCCGTGAGAATAGCCCGCGACTGTAACGCTTTTTACGCTTTCATCCGAGACCGTTCTCGCAAGATATTTTTCGGTGCGCTTCCACGCGTCGAGAAATCCGCGGTGAGCAAACCACGCAAATTTTCCCATTCGCTCGTATGCCTTGGCAGGAAAATCAATATTGATGCTCCAATCCTCAGCGCCGTCCGAATCCTCGAAGAAAATATAAAGCCTCTCCCCCGCCCTCTCGGTCGCATAATTTGCCGAACCGCCGTCCTTGCGGTACGGCGCGGCAAGACATTTCCCAAAAAGCTGATACAGATTCATTTTTTACCCCCAAAAAAGTCCTTTATACAGTTTATGCAGTGAAAGCCAAAAAGAAATAAGCTCGGCAGAGAAATTCTCTGCCGGGCTTTTATAGCTTTATTATTTCCTGTTTTTATATTCAAGCGGAGCGCAGCCGAAATGGCGCTTGAACATTCGGTTGAAATATGTTACGTTGTTAAATCCAACACGATACGCAATGCTGATAACACTTGCGTCCTCTTTAAGATACTCTGCCGCCAGCTTTACACGCTCTCGGTTTACGTATTCCGCAAAGCTTATTCCCGTCTCGCGCTTGAAAAGCCTGCCAAGGTACTGTCCGTTATAATGGAACAGCCGTGCCGTGTCCGACAGTGATATGTCATATTCGAGATTGGCGGCGATATAGCCCTTTATATTCTCTATAAGCGACGGCTTTTTACCATAATTGTTTTTTGACTCTTGCTCCCAAAGCGCGCGAATATAACTCTCTATCAACGCGCCGAGCGCGCGGCAGCTCTCCTCGTCGAATTCCTGCTCCATCGTGGCAAGCAACGCATCGGACTCTTCGAGCAAGCGCTTGAGCCTCGTACCGCCTGAGCCTCGTCTCAGTATGTTTCCGATATATATTATTGCGGCGACCTCGCCGTCTATCACAATGGGACGCGTGTATTCATATACGCCGTTTATGCAGTACCCGCCAAAATCCTTCCGCTCGCGCAGAGCCTTTTCTATTGCTATCTGCCTGCATCGGTAGCATCGGCGAAATCCGCCCTCACGCTCCTTAAATTCTCGGCACGCCTCGCTCGAATGTATCATCTGGCTACCGGGAAGCTCAAATGCTTCGCCTCCGAAATTGCCAAAGAACAAAACTCCTATATGCAATCTTGTTCCATTCTGCAAAAAGCGTATCATATCGTATAATCCACTATACTCCACGATTTACTCCTTGATACATATTTTTTATTATTATAGCATAAAAGTATTATTTGTTCAATATCGGATATAAAAAATTAAAGTTTTTTAATCGATACGGTGTTATAATGAGTATAAATAATACAATCGGAGGATATTATGCAAAAATATGACCTTATAGTAGTCGGCGGCGGTATCTCGGGCGTTGCGGCGGCAACGACCGCTGCGCGAGAAGGACTTTCCGTGCTTTTAATAGAAAAATTCGGCTCGCTCGGCGGAGCAATGTCAAACAGCCTCGTTTATCCGTTTATGAAGCACTATCTTAGACTTAACGGCGAAAAGCAATTTCTTTCCGCGAGCATCTTTTCGGAAATGAAGGAAAGACGGGAAAAATACAATGACATCTCCTGGGAGACCTATAAATTCGTTTTCGACGATATGGTAACCGAGGCGGGCGTTGACGTGATATTCCATTCCGACGTTTTCGAGACGGTTACCGACGGCCGTATGATAAGGTCGGTCAAGGTTGCGACCAAGGCGGGCGTGCTTGAATTCGAGGCGGATTTCTTTATCGACGCATCGGGCGACGGCGAGCTTTTCGCTATGGCGGGCTGTGATTTTCAGCTTGGCAGAGAAAGCGACGGTTACTGTCAGCCTATGACCACCTGCTTCAGAGTTGCGGGTGTTGACGTCGAAAGGTTCAAAGAAGAAAAGGCAGCCCTTCAGGAAAAATACAATGCGCTTCAGGCCGAGAATAAAATAACAAATCCGCGTGAGAATATTCTTGTTTTCATCGGTCCCGGAGAAGGAATACTTCATTTTAACACTACAAGGATCGTTAAGCACGATCCCACAGATCCCTTTGAGATCAGCCGCGCCGAGATAATCGCTCGCAAGCAAATAAACGAAATGATGATCTTTCTCAAAGAAAATTCCGCAGCCTTTGAGCATTCGTCGCTCGTATATATCGCAAACCACATCGGCGTACGCGAGAGCAGAAAGCTCAAGGGTGAGCACATACTCACTGTCGATGAGCTCAAGAGCTGTGTGAAGTTTGAGGATTCGATCGCGTGCGGAAATTACGACATCGACATTCACAATCCGCTTGGAACGGGAACGTACATTTACCGTTTTAAAGATGGGGAATATTATACGATCCCCTATCGCTCGCTCCTGCCTCGTGAATACGACAATATGCTGGTAGCGGGCAGATGTCTGTCAGCCGATCACGGCGCGCATTCCTCGGTAAGAATAATGCCCATTTGCGCGTGTCTCGGCGAAGCGGCAGGCGTTGCTATCTCCGTCGCCAAAAGATCGGGCACGAACGCCCATACCGTTGACGTATCCGAGGTTAGATCCAAGCTCCGCGAAAAAGGCGCCGTGATCGATTGATCTTTACATTTCGCAGGGCTTTGCCCCACACCCCGTTTATGATTTGCAGAGCTTTGCCCCGCACCCATTTATGATTTGCAGGGCTTTGCCCCGCACCCCACCAAAGAAACTTTTTGAAAAAAGTTTCTTTGGGATCTTCAAAAACTTTAAAAATAGATATAATATCATCAAAACCCGTCGATACTTAGTGTCCGACTTACTTTTCTTGAAAGAAAAGTAAGCAAAAGAACTTCCGACTGTAAAACATATTAAAAATAAAACCCGTCGGTACGTAGTGTCCGACGGGTTTTTTCCTTAGAAATTTAATAAATTACCGATAACGATGCACGTTATTTCGAGTGGTATGTCCACAAGTCATATCCAGCGGGAAGTTTCTTTGGTTACTTTCTTTTCAAAGAAAGTAACTTAATTATCAAGATCGAGATCCTTTACCTGCTTGACGGCGAGGGCGGTGAATTCGTCTACCGACATTACGCCGAGGTCGCCCTTCTTACGAGAGCGAACGGCAACGCCGCCTTCAGCCTGCTCCTTTTCGCCGATAACGAGCATATAGGGGATCTTTTCGAGCTGAGCTGCGCGGATCTTGAAGCCGATCTTCTCGTTTCTCGAATCGATGCTTGTTCTGATTCCCTGTGCTTCGAGCTTTGCGGCAACGTCCTTTGCGTAGTCAAGCTGCTCGTCTCCGATGGGAAGAAGTCTTACCTGCTCGGGAGCCATCCACAACGGGAGCGCGCCTGCGTACTTTTCAAGCACGAGCGCAAGAGTTCTCTCGTAGCAACCGAGAGAGGTACGGTGAATGATGTAAGGAGTAACTCTCTTGTCGTTAGAATCGGTGTATTCCATACCGAACTTCTTTGCGAGAAGCATATCGATCTGGATAGTAATGAGCGTATCTTCCTTGCCGTGAACGTTCTTTATCTGAATGTCGAGCTTAGGACCGTAGAACGCCGCCTCGTCGATACCGATCTTGTAATCAAGTCCGATATTGTCGAGAATAGTCTTCATTACAGACTGAGCCTCATTCCACTGCTCTGCCGTGCCCTCGTACTTGTCGGTACGGTTGGGATCCCACTGCGAGAAGCGGAAGGAGCAGTCTTCCTTGAGTCCAAGCGCCTCGAGCATATAAAGAGCGAGGTCAAGACAGCCTCTGAACTCTTCCTCAAGCTGATCGGGAGTAAGAATGAGATGTCCCTCGGAAATTGTGAACTGACGAACGCGGATAAGTCCGTGCATCTCGCCGCTCTCCTCGTTTCTGAACAGAGTCGAGGTCTCGCCGAGTCTCATGGGCAGATCGCGGTAGGAGCGCTTCTTGTTTAAAAATACTTGGTACTGGAAAGGACAGGTCATCGGACGGAGCGCAAAGCATTCCTTTGTCTCATCGTCGGGATCGCCGAGAATGAACATTCCGTCGCGATAGTGATCCCAGTGTCCCGAGATCTTGTAGAGATCGGACTTTGCCATAAGCGGCGTCTTGGTGAGAAGATAGCCGCGGCGGCGCTCCTCGTCCTCAACGAATCTCTGAAGAAGCTGGATCGTGCGCGCGCCCTTGGGAAGCATAATAGGAAGTCCCTGACCGATATAATCGACCGTCGTGAAATATTCAAGCTCGCGACCGATCTTATTGTGGTCGCGCTTTTTTGCTTCTTCAATTGCTTCAAGGTGAGCCTTGAGCTCGTCCTTGGACGGAAAAGCAGTTCCGTAAACACGCTGAAGCATCTTGTTGTTCTGGTCGCCCTTCCAATATGCGCCCGTGCACTGCGTAAGCTTTACTGCCTTGACAGCGGCGGTCGAGAAAAGATGCGGTCCTGCGCAAAGGTCGGTGAACTCACCCTGACGGTAGAAGCTGATCTCCTCTCCCTCGGGAAGCTCCTCGATAAGCTGCACCTTATAGGGCTCATCCTTTTCCTTCATAAGCGCGATAGCCTCGTCCTTGGGAAGCACAAAGCGCTCGATGCGAAGATTCTCGCGTACGATCTTCTTCATCTCATCCTCAAGCGCCTTGAGGACCTCGGGACTAAAGGATATCTCGCTGTCGATATCATAGTAAAATCCGTTATCGATCGCGGGACCGATGGTAAGCTTTGCATCGGGATAAAGGCGCTTTACCGCCTGCGCGAGAATATGCGAGGCAGTATGCCTGAAAACGTGTCTGCCTTCCTCGTCTGCGAAGGTAAGAAGCTCCACGTCAGCGTCTGCGTCAAGCACTTTGGTCATTTCGCAAACAACACCGTTTACCTTTGCGGCAAGCACAGAGCGGCTTATAAGCTCCGCCTCGCTTGCGGCTTCAAAAACGCTCAGCGGAGCGTCTTTTTCAATAACTTTTTCTCCAAATCTGATCTTAAACATTTTTATATCCTCCAAAAATGATTTTAAAATTATTTCATAACGAGCTCGCTGTTTTCGGGAAGCTCGAACGTCAGGGCGGCAGGCTCGGTCAAATAATAGTACGCTACCGTCGTGTAATCGTCGTATCTCGGACCCGTCCATCCGAGGTTATCCATTTTCATAGTAAAGCTCTTTTCAAAATATATCTCATCTTTGACGTGGAAACGATAAAGCATAAAACGCTTTTGCGCGTTGTACTGCGCATCGGCGTCACCGAGTATAGCGTAAAGCCCAACGTATGGCGCGCTGAACGTCTGATATTTTTTCATAGCGACATCGTTGCCGAATGCGTAAGAGCCACAGAAATAATCCTCGGTTCCCGTATAGTTCATAGACGGATAATCTTCTCCGTCGATATACATTTTCGCCTCGCCCTCTACCCAGCAGGTGTTGTGTCCATTAACGCCCACCGAGAGAGTCATTCCAAGGAACTTGCCTTCTCCTTTGATATTATCCAAAACGACGTAAGAGCGTCCTTTTTGTACGGGGTGCTCTTGCCTATAAGCCGCGTGGAAATATCCGATATTTTCACCAACGTCGCCAAGCCAACCCGAGATCATATAGAAAAGATGCTTGTCGGTCGCTTCTCTGTTTTCAACGGTAATACGGCAATGCTTTTTGAACGGCATTTCAAAATAGCTGTTGTAGCCCCTGCCGGGCGCTACAAGTATCATAGACGAATTAAGCACGGGGTATTTCCCGTCAATATCGGAAAAATTCTCATCGTATCCGCAGCCGAAAAATGCGGATATCGGGGCTTCGACCGAGGGGAAATCGTTGTTTTCCCAATATATTCTTATTATAAATCCGTGTCCTATGTAACCGGTAAACCACATGTGAGTTATCATGCCCTCGCCGTCGATATCGCAGAGGGTTGCGGTTTCACCCGCGGGAATAGTTATTCTGGGCCGAAGTTTTTCGCAGTCCTTGCCGCGAGTCCCGCCGTTTCTTGTGCCGGTAGGATTTTCGGCGGAGAAGCCAAACGTAGTTCTTTTTTGAATCTTATACATATTTACCTCCTCAAAATAAAACAAACCCCGAACGGCAACAGCCGTTCGGGGTGCAGTTTCTGCACGGTTCCACCCGAAATTTTAACTTTTGGGTATTCATTTTAAAACGGCGCGGCAAATGGTATTCTACCTGCACCCTCATAAAGACGTTTCAGCGACGCATAGCGCCCGTCCTCTCTCTGTAATGCGGCACTCAGGTGAACTTGTTTTACCGTGGTATCCCCGTTTTGCTTATTTGTTGTAGATGGGATTTACTATCTTTCTCCAATCGAGATCTCCGCGCTCAAGCGCGGTGATAATGACCTCTGCGGTCGCGATATTGGTTGCTATCGGCACGTTGTAAACGTCGCACGCGCGAAGCAGCTCCTGCTCGACAGGATTGTTTATATTAGAGGGTCTCGTATCTCTGAAATACAAAAGCACGTCTATCTCGTTATAAGCGATGCGCGAGGTTATCTGCTGTTCTCCACCCTGCGCGCCGGACATAAGGCTATCTATCTTCAAGCCGGTAGCCTCGGAAATGTATTTTGCGGTAACGGCGGTTGCACAAAGATGGTGCTTGCTGAGTATTCCGCAATACGCTATACAAAACTGTGCCATCAGCTCTTTTTTAAGGTCGTGGGCTATAATTGCTATTTCCATTTCGATCCCCTTTCGTCTTTTTTTGCCAGAAGAAAATCTTTCCCTTTTATCATATGAAAAAATTTACTTTTATATTATAACATTTTTATATGCGTTTTGTCAATAAAATAATGAAGATTTTACAAATTTCTTATTTTTTCTAGTTATATGTATTGTATTTTGGAAAGTTTTAGGTTATAATAATTATATTCTTGTTATTTTTGGAGGTTTTTATACGATGATTGAAGAAATGATGAAAAAAGTAGCCTCTGCCGACCCTGAGGTTGCGGCAGCAATGGATGCTGAGCTTGCAAGACAGCGTGAAGGTCTTGAGCTTATCGCATCGGAAAACGTTGTGTCTGAAGCAGTGCTTTGCGCAATGGGATCGGTACTTACAAATAAATATGCCGAGGGATATCCTTCCAAGAGATATTACGGTGGCTGCGAGTGCGTAGACGTAGTTGAAAATATAGCCATCGAGCGCGCGAAGAAGCTTTTCGGCGCGAATTTTGCCAACGTTCAGCCTCACAGTGGAGCGCAGGCAAACACCGCTGTTTACTTTGCTCTCATCTCCCCCGGCGACACAGTAATGGGTATGAGCCTCGCTCACGGCGGACACCTTACCCACGGTAGCCCCGTCAACATTTCGGGTATGTATTATAACTTCATTCCCTATGAGCTCGATCCCTCTACCGAGCGCATAGATATGGAAAGCTTTGAAAAGCTCGCCAAGGAGCACAAGCCCAAGCTTATCGTAGC
>JAFXHA010000035.1 GCA_017536635.1 Clostridia bacterium | reverse complement strand
TTTTGGAGACCACAGATAGATATAGTATAAAAACGACCAAATGGGGAGCTACTCAAAAGGTATTCAATCAGCTTGATTCTACTCCCGAGACGCTTAATTTCTATTATGACAGCTCGGAAAAGTGGGAAGAGGCGAAGCAGAAAATGCTTACCTATCACGATGATAGGATAAATTGGCAATATCTCGAGGAAAATTACCCCAAGTGGAAGGCAGAGGGCAGATTTTTGCAGCTTGGCCTTTGGTTTGGATTTGATGTAGCTCATTCACATATGATTGGTACCGAGAACGTTCTTATAGGTATGTACGATGAACCTGAATGGATCACAGATGTATTCGATACCTATCTCAAAACTTCTCTCGATCTTGCTCAGCGAGTTCTCGATGCCGGATACGAGTTTGACGGAGTTCATTGGTATGACGATATGGGATATAAAGGCTCACCGTTTTTCTCGCCCGATATTTACAGAGAACTGCTCAAGCCCTATCACAAAAAGGCGGTAGATTGGGCACACGAGAGAGGACTTGTAACAGAGCTCCACTCGTGCGGATATATAGAGCCCTTGCTTGACGATATTGCTGATATCGGAGTCGAGATGCTCAATCCGCTTGAGGTAAAGGCGGGAATGGATCCCTTTAAGCTCAAGGAAAAATACGGCGATAAGCTTGCTTTCCACGGAGGTATAAACGCACAGCATTGGGATAATCTCGACCTCGTGCTTTCTGAGATGGAGCGTATAATTCCCGCGCTCAAGGAGGGAAGTGGATACATATTTGCATCTGATCACTCTATACCCAATTCCGTGTCCTTTGAAAATATGAAAGCGATCGCGGCACTCGCGCATAAATTAGGAAAATATTAATGCAGAAAGAAATTAGAATATTATGAAAACAAATATGAAACAATGGATAGACTCCCTTATGGGAACAGAACCTAAAAAGCCTATCCCCGTGCTTTCCTTTCCTTGCGTCAGCTTGCTTGGAATAACGGTTCGTGAGCTTATCTCGGACAGTGAGCTTCAGGCAAAGGGAATGAAGGCGGTTGCCGATAAGACAGACGCAGCAGCATCGGTCAGCTTTATGGATCTTTCGGTCGAGGCTGAATGCTTTGGCGCAACGGTATGCGTCTCTGACGACGAGGTCCCTACGGTAAAGGGAAGACTGATAAACGATATGGACGAGGCTGAGGCTCTTGAGATCCCCGCTGTTGGCAGCGGACGCACGTCGCTTTACATCGATGCTATAAAGAACGCTTGCGAGAGGATCACCGATCGTCCCGTGCTTGCGGGAATGATAGGCCCTTTCTCTCTGGCGGCAAGGCTTCTTGACGTGTCCGAGATAATGATGGATTGCTACGATGATCCCGATATGGTGCATCTTGTGCTTGATAAGGCAACTCAGTTCCTTATAGAATATGCAAAGGCGTATAAAGCGGCAGGCGCTAACGGAATAGTTATGGCAGAGCCTGTTGCAGGACTCCTTTCGCCGATGCTCGAAGAGGAATTCTCCTCGCCTTACGTTAAGAGAATTGCCGACGCTATTCAGGACGACGAGTTCGTTCTTATATATCATAACTGTGGCGATAATGTTCCTAAAATGCTCGGATCCATACTTTCCACGGGTTGTGCCGCATATCATTTCGGAAACTCCGTTGATATGGAGAATGATATAATAGCTCAGGTGCCCGAAAATATTGTGGTAATGGGTAACGTTGACCCCGCGGGCGTGCTCCGTATGGGAACTCCCGAAGCTGTGCGTGAGGCAACATTCGGACTTATGGAAAAGTGCGCAAAGTATCCGAATTTCGTGCTTTCTTCGGGTTGCGATATTCCCCCTATGACACCTTGGAAAAATATAGACGCTTTCTTTGCGGCTTCAAATGAATTTTATGGAAAATAAGATATTTACAAAGCTTGTCGCCGAGGCTAAGGCGCTTGGCGCATTTAAAGCTAACATTATAGAAGCCGGTGATATAATCACTGACAGGGCCTTTCGCGGTATGTGCGAGTCGAATGCCTGCGGCGTTTACGGTAAATGCTGGATGTGCCCGCCTTACGTAGGAGAGATCGACGAGCTTATGGCAAGAGTTGGAAAGTACGACTATGCACTCGTATATCAGACCGTAACCGAGCTTGAGGACAGCTTTGACTTTGAGGGAATGATAGAGGCTAAAAAGAAGAGCTATCCTTTGGCGCAGAGCCTTCGTAAAGCTTTTGACGATGTTCATTTCGAGAAGGTGCTTCACCTCGGCGCAGGAGGCTGCGGCGTGTGCGAGGTCTGCTCCAAGAGAACAAACGAGCCCTGCCGTTTTCCCGAGCTCGCAATGCCCTCACTTGAGGCATACGGTATAAATGTGTCCGAGCTTGCCAAAGCGTCGGGTATGAAATACATAAACGGACAGAATACCGTAACCTATTTTGGCGCGGTTCTTTTCAGTCTGCGCGATGGAGAATGATATGAGCATTTCTGTAAAGCTTAACGGAATAACCCTTACTGTCGAGAAGGGCGTATTACTTTCCGATGTCGCTATGGGTGAAAAGCCTTGTGGCGGACACGGAAGATGTGGAAAATGTAAGGTCATAGCTACGGGAGAGCTTTCGCCCTTGACAGATTCCGAGAAAAAGCATCTTAGTGCTGACGAGATCGCTCGCGGAGTGCGCCTTGCTTGTCTTACGACGGCGCTCGGCGATTGCGAGATACGCACCTTAAAGGACGACGAGAGCTCGCAGATCCTTACGCACGGTGCCGCTTCAAGCGTTGAGCTGAGTCCTGCGTTCTCAAAGTACGGAGTAGCAATAGATATAGGAACCACAACTCTTGCCGCAAGACTTTATGATACGAAGGGAAGTGTCATAGCCGATACGGCACGCCTGAATCCGCAGATAGAGTGGGGTGCTGACGTTATTTCACGTATTGAGGCATCTCTTGCTGGAAAGACCGATGAGCTTGCCGCCGCTATCCGAAAAGCAATCGATGAAATGATCGCAGAGCTTGCGTCGGCGGCGAATATAAATGCATTGCTTATAGATGCAGTTGCTATAACGGGAAATACGGTAATGCTTTATTTGCTTACCGAGGAATCTGTCGAGCCGCTTTCTCACGCGCCGTTTGATGCAAAAAGGCTGTTCGGAGAAAGCCTTTGCGCAAGTGAGCTCGCACTTGAAAGTCTGAAGCCTGAGACGAAAATATATCTTCCGAACTGTATATCGGCATTTGTTGGTGCCGACACGTCCTGCGCGATCATATCGACGGGTCTTTGTGAGGGAAAGCGGGTTTCTATGCTTGCCGATATAGGCACTAACGGCGAGATGGCAATATGGAACGGTAATGTTCTTACTGTTTGCTCAACCGCCGCAGGTCCTGCGTTTGAGGGCGTTGGAATTTCTATGGGAATGCGGGGAGCTGACGGTGCGATCGACCGAGTGAGCATAGTTAACGGAGAGCTTTGCGCTCACGTTATCGGCGGCACCGCCGCAAAGGGAATATGCGGAAGCGGACTTATAGATGCCGTTGCGTGTATGCTTGATATGGAGAGCATAGATGAAACAGGATTTTTAGATGATGACGAGATAACCGTTCTCGCTCCCGTTACACTTACACAAAACGATATCAGAATGGTACAGCTTGCTAAAAGCGCGATATGTGCGGGCATACTTACTCTTCTTGACGCAGAGAGTCTTTCGGTGCCCGATGTCGAGAGCGTATACGTTGCAGGCGGCTTTGGTAATTATCTCAATATGAAGAACGCCGAAAAGATAGGGCTTTTGCCCCCGGATGTTCACTCAAAGGTAACCGTTGTCGGCAATGCTGCGCTCGACGGGGCTTCTATGCTGCTGCTCAACAAAAAATTAAGAGAAAATTGCAAAATGATCTCCAAGAGTGCCATAACCTTGAATCTCTCGGCTAATAAGGTGTTTTCCGACCATTACGTTATGGGAATGATGTTCGGAGAGATGGAATAAGAAAGGGAAATATAATGACAAATATATCATTGAAGGATCGTGAGATCCTTCGCGAGCTTGCTTCAAAGAAAGCGAGCCTTGCGTGTAGTGCGAGAAATGATGAAATACTTAAAATGTGGGAAAATCAGGCAAAGGGTGTACGCGATACCCCTACGGTGCGCTTGCTTTTTTCGAATTTTCCGGGAGAAGTAATAGACCCCCGTATGCGTTGCGAAGGAACTGAGGCTCGCAATATAGAAAGACGTTTGCTTTCTTCTATGGTTGGCAGAGAGCTTTTTGATGACGATACGCCTATATCAAGTACGTTTGACGTGAATATGTTTGCTAAAGTCTCCCCGTTCGGCACCCGTCCGAATCTGATTCGTGCCAAGGATTCCATCGGATATCATATTGAGCCTGTTACCGATGATATCGAGGCGGACATTGATCTTTTCAGAGGCGGATCCTTTAGTGTTGATCTTGAAGGAACCAAAAGCTTTTGTGCTTTGGCGGATTCGGTATTCGGAGATATCTTGCCCTCGCGTATTACACAGACTTCGCTGACCGGTGCGATCACTAATCCGCTCGTTATGCTGGCAAATATGGAAATCTTCTATATGTCCATGTATGATTCGCCCGAGGCCTTGCATGAAATAATGGATATGGCTACCTCTGTATACGAAAGATATTACGATTATCTTGAGGAAAACAAGCTTCTCTTGCCCACTAACGGAATTTCAGGCGTTGCACAGGAATCCTTTGCTTTTACCGATGAGCTGCCCGCCGAAGGTCCTATCACCTCGACAAAGCAGGTTTGGGGATTCCTTGAATCTCAGGAGACTACGGCCGTCTCTCCCGAGACCTACGGTGAATTTGTATATCCGTATCAGGAGAGACTTGTTAGGCGCTTTGGACTCTTGTCTTACGGATGCTGCGAAAGAGTTGATGCGATTTGGCAGGACTATCTTTCAAAATGGGATAATCTCCGCAAGCTTTCTGTCTCGCCCTTTAACAACGAGCAACAGGTAGGTGAATATCTGCGCGGTACTCGTGTGGTGTATTACAGCAAGCCTCGTGCCGAGTACGTAACCAATGCAGGACCGCTTGATGAGGATGCTATTCGTAGATGCTTTAAGAGTATTTCCGAAGCTGCGAGTGGATGTCTTTTTGAGGTGGCACAGCGTGAGGTTGGAACTATCTTTGGTGATTACGAGCGCGGACGTCGCTACGTACAGCTTGCCAAGGAAACCATCGCAGAGCATTGGAAGCCTTAATTATAAATAAAATTTCGGGCTGCCTGAAATCAGGCAGCCCGAATATATTATATAAGCTTTGTCAGCATTGTGAAGCCTATCAGTATTAAAAGAAAAGCAAAGTTGAACGCCGAGAATACTCCAACGTAATAGCCAACCTTTTTGGGATTGTGCTTTGCGTATTCTCTGAATGTTATTAGGCTTGCGAGAGACGCAATAAGCGTTCCCGCACCGCCGATATTTACTCCAACGAGAAGATCGGCATAATTTTCGGTAAACTGTGATAACAGTATCGCCGAGGGAACGTTGCTTATAAACTGACAGGATATCACGCTGAACAAAAGCGTGCTTTTTTCAAGAAGCATTGAGAAAAGATTTCGGATCATATCTATGCGCGCCATATTGCCCGCGAAAATAAAGAAGAAAACAAACGTAAGAAGCAGGGGATAGTCAACAGCCTTCAGCGCGTCTCTGTCCATAAAGAGCAGCACCGCAGGGATAACGATAAGCCCGATCCAATAGGGAATAACTCTGAAAACTATTACGATAGAGAGCGCAAAGAGCCCGAGATATATCGCGGTTCTGCCCACGGGGAGTGATACCTTTTCGTCCTTTATTTCAAGCTTTTCCGCTTTGACAAAAACGAGGCAGCATACGGTGATAAGAATTATCGAGAGAACGAAGGGCGGCGCCATGATCGCCATAAACTCTGCGGTCGGAATGTTGAATTTTGAGTAAAGATAGAGGTTCTGCGGATTTCCAAATGGCGTGAGCATTCCGCCGAGATTTGCCGCAATGTTCTGCATAATAAAGGTAAACGCCATATATTTCTGCTTGCCCGTGCTTGAAAGCACGAGAAATCCGAGCGGCAGAAATGTCAGCAGAGCCATATCGTTCGCTATAAGCATCGAGCCGATAAAGGTTATGTAAACGAGCGCCAAGACGCTCATTCTCGCGTTGCCGCAAAGCTGAACTATCTTGTATGCGAGCATATAGAAAAATCTGATATTTTTCAGCGCGCAAACCACCGCCAGCACACAGAACAGACACGTGAGCGTTTTAAGGTCGAAATATCCGAGATATTCCTTGTCTACGGGAACAAATATGGTAGTTATGAGTGCCGCCGCAAATGCGATGACCATAACGATATTCTTTTTACAAAAAGCCAAGAAATCGTCTGCGAATCTGTGCGTCCTTCTCGGTGCGCGGTGCAGGCTTGGATGAAGTCTTATTGCTCTGGTGCTCATCTTTCGTATCCTTCCATATTATATAATATTGGCTCAAACGGTAATCATTATATCACAGTTTTTTCCAAAATCCAATAGGGAAGAGAGAGATTTTTAAAGTTCTCCGCTTTTGTAACAAGTGGTAGACTTTAAATATACAAATTTGTGTAATATAACCAAAAGGGTGTATGTTATAACATACACCCTTTTAAATCTCTTTTCGTTACTTTTTTCTTCCTTCATCAACGTATTCGTAGTGAGATTTCATTTTTCCGCCAAAGCCCGAAACCTTGTAGTATTTTTGCTTTGGGTCAAACTCGACTACCTCAATTCCGACCTTGTTTTTCATATTAGCAAGAATCTCACCGTTAGGAGCCACCGCCATACTGCATCCGCACACCTCGCTGTCCTCACCGAGAGATATCGACGAGCGCAAAACGTAAGCGTTAGTGTTATAAGCTAAAAACGGATTCATTATCTCAAGCGCTCTGTGTGTGTCGGTGCGCTGATATGAGCAGCCGATAATGATATCAAGCTCCTTTCGTGCCATATCAACGATATCCTCGTAAAAATAAAAGTCATAGCAGGTGCGGAAGCCAAAGCGCAAACCTTTCCATTCCCACGTATATACGTCGCTTACCTCTTTGGCGTAATCATTGTCAAAGCCGGGGTTCTTGAGCTCCGAGGGGGCAGGGTGAGCCTTGAAATATTTACCGACTTCCTGTCCGTTTTCATCGATTATGTGGGTGGTGTTCCGATATCCGCGCTCGGTTTCAAATCCGTAATTCGCAAAAACGACCGCGCCGCAGCGAATAGCCGTCTCTCGCGCCTTTTCAGCTATTATTGGGCCGTATTTCTTCATAGCGCAGATAAAATCCTTGCCCGACGGCGTATTTGCCAAAACGTCGCTGTATTCCGGCAGAATGATGATATCTGCTTCGCTGTCGCACTGATCAAGAAGTGCCAGCTCAGTCTCAAAATTTTTATCTATATCTCCGTAGTCCATCGAGTACGGCGGTTGAATGATATAAGCTTTCATTATGTCCTCCGATGCTATTATTTACTTGATTATATCACGATTTCCTGATATTGTCAATCTACATACTGTAACATTTATTTTTATCTGAAACTTTATATATTCGGTTCCGCCCGTATGTCATCCTCGAACGAGCCTCTTCCTTTGAGATCCTTCGTATCGCGTCTTGCGAGACGCTTGCTCGAGGATGACGGCAAAGGAAGAGGCGACGTGAAGGATCTCGGGCGGAAATATCGTATAATTTTTCAGATGAAGCAGTATACTGGACTAATTTACAAATTTATGATATAATTATTCCAAATCACCCAACCTTTTCATTCATAAATGTGTCTAAAAGACAAGCGCTTAAAAAGGGAGATCCCCAAATACACGAAAGGAGAGTGCATATGTACTATCAAAATCTAACGGATGAAGATCTGGTAATGCTCACACTTGCGGGCGAGCAAGCCGCGTACGAGGTTTTGGTAACGAGATTTCAAAAGACGGCGATAGCTTCCGCGATATCGGTTACTAAAAATCACTTTATGGCGGAAGATGCCGCGCAGGATGCCTTTGTTACGGCTTGGATGAAGCTGAACACCCTGCAAGACCCGAGCAAATACGGCTCTTGGGTATGCAGAATAGCCAAGAACTGCGCATTGAATATGATAAGCAGATACCGCAGCTTCCTTCCGCTTGACGTAGTGGATAATCTTAATATTAACGACAACGGAGCAGAGAACCCCGCAGAGCTTTATGCACTGTCCGAGGAGCAAAAGGAAGTAAACGAAAGCATCGAGACGTTGCCTGAAAAGGTACGGCAGATAATCCATCTGCATTATTTCGAGGGACTTTCCATCGCGGAGATCGCCGATAAAATGCGAATTTCCGAGGGAACGGTCAAATGGCAGCTTCACGACGGCAGAAAACGAATAAGAAAGGAACTTTGTGCTATGAATGAAAAGTATAGTGATACTCTTGTCCAGCGTGTCATGAAAAAGGTTGAAGAACTGAAGCTGTGGCAGGTCAAGAACGACAAGAGTGGATTTGAAACGGTGTACAAGGAGGTGCTTCGTGAGGTCGAGGAGCTTCCCGAATGCACCGAAAAGCAACACGCTCTCGCCGACGTGCTGATGCGCGGCTGGTGGTGGCTGCCGGGCAAGAAAAACGACGCTCTGTTTGCTCGTATCGCCAAGGCGGCTATGGAGGGCAAAAACGAGGAGGTAATGACCTTTATCGTTGCCCGTGAGGATTCAAAGGTATATGGCGGAGCGCGCATTGACTTTATCCGCGACAAGCAGATCCCCCGCCTTGAAAAAGCAGGCTTTGTCAAGGCACTCGGCCGCGAGTGGTTCTGGCTCGGATATTGGCTACTCCAAAAGGGAAAGGAAGAGGAAGGTCAGGCGGCGTATAATAAGGTAGAGGAAATTCTTTCAATGTCTGATCCTTACCGCATCCTCGTGCCTTATGCTCGAAAATTGGCAATGGAGCTTTCCACACGATATAAGGATACGGCAAAGGAGCGTTATCATATAGGCGGCGGTGTTGAGGAATACCGAGTGATAGACGGAAAGCCGCGCTATTGGTCGCAAGATGGCTTTGGACACGGAAATCTTGGATCAATTGACGGAAACAACGGGCGAATATTGAGAAACGCTTCAAGCTGCGACGGATATTTCTTTGCCGATATTTCTCTCGGCGAGACCTTTGTGGGCACCGACGGAGCAAAGCTGACCTACGTGTCGGACAGCGAGACGGTAGATACCCCCGCGGGCAGATTTGAGGGCTGTCAGCTCTGGGAGATCAGACGCTGGACGGATAGCCAGAAGATCGTATGCAAAACCTATTACAAGGACGGCGTCGGCATCGTTCGTCAGGATCATATTTCCGACGGAATTACGGATACACACCTGCTTTCGTCTTATGAGATAAAGGGCGGCAGCGGAGCTTTGCCGATATCGTCGGGCAACGTATGGGAGTATGCCGCTTCGTATTCTCCCGATTCGTTAAGGCAAGAATTGAGCCTCACGGTTTCTTATGCCGATGACGAGCGTCTTTTGATATCTACCTGGACAAATACCGAAAGACTTGGCTACGATAATAATTCTTGGCTTGATGCGGTGCAGGAGATAGCCAACGAATACGTATGCGAGAAAAAGGACGGCGGAGAGTGCGTTTGCGACGTTACTCACGCAATTGAGCGAGCAGAGAAGCTTGCAAAAACTCCTATGGAAAAGGCTTACACCAAGGCGGCGGCATCGGTAGCAAGAAGAATACTTTATACCAATGCTGAATTCAATCCCGACTGTACCGCAACGGGACATTGGAATTTCTTCTGCAGAGAATATATCCGAAAGAAAGCTGACACCTTGTTCCTTACCGATTACAATCCCCGTTGGTCGTTCGAGTGGAAATGTACGGGTACTATGGGTAATGCCGAAACTCCTGTTCTTTATAATGATATATTGGGAATTTTGCAGGATGCGACAAATTGTATTTGGTCGGATGAATGGCGCGTCGGCGCGTCGCCCATCGTTGAATATACGAAGTGGGACAGAAGCGTAAAAACGCAGATCACCTGCGAGGACGGCGGAACGGTTACCACGAAAGCAGGCACCTTTGAAAACTGCTTCAAGATCTGCCTCCACATCGGTGGCATGGAGGGTGGATGGTCGTATCGCGGCGGCAAAAAGACGTACTATTTTGCCGAGGGTGTAGGAATCGTCCGTGTCGAAAATGAATACTGCGGAGGCGCAAAGACTGCTGTCTATGAGTTGACGGCATACGAGGGCACGGGAGAGGGCTTTATGCCCGTATCCGACGGATTTAT
>JAFXHA010000034.1 GCA_017536635.1 Clostridia bacterium | reverse complement strand
TGGGGGAGTTTAGACATTTATTACCGGCGCCAAACGAACGAACTCTTGGAGTTCGTTCTGCGTAGCGGAGCCGGACGCCTTCCGTCAACAGTTTCGCCAATAGCTCACTGTTGCCACCTCCCTCAAGAGGGAGGCTTTTTTTAGCCTTCCCCTTTGGGGAAGGTGTCGGCGCAGCCGACGGAAGAGGTTATTAAATCTTTCTGTATTCTACCTCTTCCGTCAACGGCTTCGACAATGTCTCACCGTTGCCACCTTCTCCAAAGGAGAAGGCTATTTTTGTTGGCGTTACGACGGGTTTGATAGTATTGGGGATAATCGTGTTATTAACGTAGGGGGCGGCGCCAAGCGTTTGCAAAGCAAACTTGCAGAGCGAAGGACGTCAGAGATGCTTTCCGTCGCATTCAAAATACCGAAAAATATTGCGCTTAGCTCTTGACAAAAGCATCTTTTTGTGTAATAATATATATGGTAAAAATTTAACAATGATGTTTGCTCGACCGACGGATAATGCGGAGCACCGCGAGGGACTGCAAACTTACGGATCTTTGATCCGATTTGCCGACCGTCTGGGCAGACCGCTTGTAAAGAGCAGGTTTGTCCTTTTTTGATGATAATTATTACTTAATATAAAGGAGACTCAATGAAACACGTTAATTGGACAGGATTTAATGAAGGCGTATGGCAGAATGAGATAAACGTACGCGATTTCATTCAGCAAAACTATAAGGAATATAAGGGAGACTCGGATTTTCTGGCGGGACCGACTGCGCGCACCGAGGCTCTTATGAAAAAGATACAGGAGCTTTTTGCGCTTGAAAGACAGTACGGCGGAGTGCTCGATATAGATACGGCAACCGTTTCGTCGCTTACCAGCTTTTCTCCCGGATATATCGATAAGGATAAGGAAATAATCGTCGGAATGCAGACCAACCGTCCGCTCAAGCGCAGCGTCAACCCGTTCGGCGGAATGAGAATGGTCCGTCAAGCGTGCGAGGCATACGGCTATAAGCTCAGCGAGAAGGTCGAGGAAGAATTTCGCTTCCGCACTACGCACAACGACGGTGTTTTCCGCGCATATACCGATGAAATGCGTGCGGCAAGAAAGTGTCATATAATCACGGGACTTCCCGACGCGTACGGCAGAGGACGTATAATCGGAGACTACCGCCGCGTAGCTCTTTACGGAATCGACCGTCTTATCGAGGAAAAGAAAAAGGACAAGAGCGCTCTCGCGTTGAACACGTTTAACACCGAGACCATACGTCTTGACGAGGAGCTTTACAGACAGATATCCTTCCTTGGATATATGAAGGAAATGGCTCAGATGTACGGATTTGATATAAGTCAGCCCGCAAAGGATGCGCGCGAGGCTATCCAGTGGACCTATTTCGGATATCTTGCGGCGATCAAGGAGCAGAACGGAGCGGCTATGTCGCTTGGACGCGTAAGCACGTTCTTTGATATATATATAGAAAGAGATATAGCAAACGGCACGCTGACCGAGGAAGGCGCGCAGGAGCTTATGGACGATTTCGTTATGAAGCTTCGCATCGCGCGTCATCTCCGCACGCCTGAATACAACGAGCTGTTCGGCGGCGATCCGATGTGGATAACTGAGGCGATCGGCGGTATGGGCGAGGACGGAAGAACGCTTGTTACCAAGAACTGCTACCGTATGCTCAATACGCTCTACACTCTCGGCTCTTCTCCCGAGCCTAACCTCACGGTGCTTTGGTCGAACTCGCTTCCCGAGAGCTTCAAGAAGTTCTGCGCAAAGGTTTCCGCGGATACCGATTCAATTCAGTATGAAAACGACGACGTTATGCGTCCTATCTATGGAGACGACTATGCTATCGCCTGCTGCGTTTCGGCTATGAAGCTCGGCAAGCAGATGCAGTTCTTTGGCGCGCGCTGCAACCTTGCAAAGCTTTTGCTTCTGGCGATCAACGGAGGTTATGACACCTCAAGCTCTATGCATATCGGTCCGCAGATGCCTGTTCTCGAGGGAGACAAGCTTGACTTTGACGCAGTGATGGAGCGTATGGAGACCTATATGGAATGGCTCTGCCATCTGTACGTCAACACGATGAACGTTATTCACTATATGCACGATAAATATGCGTACGAAAAAAGCCAGATGGCGCTTCACGATACCGAGGTCGAGCGCTTTATGGCGTTTGGAATCGCGGGACTTTCGGTCGTTGCCGACTCGCTCAGCGCGATAAAGTACGCAAACGTTGCGCCCATAAAGGACGAAAACGGATATATCGTTGATTTCAATACGACGGGAGAGTTCCCCAAGTACGGAAACGACGATGACAGAGTTGACCTTATCGCAAAGGATATGACGCACCGTATGATAGAGGAGCTTCGCAAGACTCCTACCTACCGCCACGCGATACATACGCTGTCGGTGCTTACCATAACCTCGAACGTTATGTACGGCAAGCATACGGGTGCAACTCCCGGCGGCAGACGCGCATCCGCGCCCTTCGCGCCCGGCGCTAACCCGATGCACAACAGAGAGGAGAACGGCGCGCTCGCGTCGCTTAACTCGGTCGCAAAGATAAGCTATGACGATTGCCGCGACGGCATCTCCAACACCTTCTCGATAACCCCCGAGGCGCTCGGAAGAACCGAGGGCGAGAGGGTGGACAATCTCGTCCATATCCTTGACGGATATTTTGCGAAGAAGGCGCATCACATCAACGTAAACGTGCTGAACAGAGAAACGCTTATGAAGGCGTATGAGGATCCCGAGGCTTACCCGAACCTCACCATTCGTGTTTCGGGATATGCCGTCAACTTCCATAAGCTCTCGCGCGAGCAGCAGCGTGAGGTCATCAGCCGTACCTTCCACGAGACCGTATGAGTAACCGACAGAGCATCGGCAGAGTACATTCGATTCAAAGCATGGGCACGCTCGACGGGCCCGGCGTGAGATTTGTGATCTTTTTGCAGGGCTGTCAGCTACGCTGCGGGTGCTGTCATAATCCCGATACCTGGGATATGGGCGGAGGCACGCAGTACTGTGCCGAGGATATCGTTCGCCGCGCGGTAAGATACCGCGAGTATTTCGGCGACGAGGGCGGCGTTACGGTTTCGGGCGGCGAGCCGCTTTTGCAGGCGGATTTTGTGCGCGAGGTCTTTGAGGAATGTCATAAAGAGGGAATAAACACCTGCCTTGACACGTCGGGAAGTCTTTTGACTGACGGAGTTAGGGCGTTGCTTGAGGTTACCGACCGCGTTTTGCTGGACATAAAGTATACCTCTGACGAGCTATATCGAGAAAACGTCGGATGCTCGATCTCAGAGCCGCTTCGATTTCTCGGATATCTTGATGAACAGGGCATACCGACGACCGTACGTCAGGTCATTATCCCGACGAAAAACGATACCGCCGCGCAGCTGCTTGAGCTGAAGCGCATAGTTGGTTCCCACAAAAACGTGGATAAGATAGAGCTGTTGCCCTTTCGAAAGATATGTCAGGTAAAGTATGACAAAATGGGAATAGAGTTTCCGTTCGGCGATATCCCGGAGCCGAGCAGGGAATTGATGGCGCAGCTTGAATCGATGCTTTGATCAAACATAATTAAAACGCTCTGTTTTGACGGAGCGTTTTCTTTTTTGGAAAAATATCGCCCAAAATCAGAAAATGAAAGGTCTTAACTTTCAAAAAAGGAATTTTTGGGGTATCCAAAAAATAAAAAAATAAAAAATATTCCAAAATCGGAACAAAAATTTCAAAATCCTATTGACAAAGCGTTGCCGTTGAGTTATAATGTTCTCGTAATCTATCTCAAAAATATAAAATTTTAAAAAATGAGGTGCAATTATGGCAACTGCAAAGAAGAAAATAGATATGATCCCGCGCGATAGCGATAAGGAAGCGAAGAAAAAAGCGCTCAACACCGCAATAGCTCAGCTCGAAAAGGATTTCGGACAGGGCACGATAATGAAGCTCGGCGAAAATACCCGTATGAACGTTCAGGCGGTCAGCACGGGCTCTATCGCGCTTGACGTCGCGCTCGGACTCGGTGGAGTTCCGCGCGGAAGAATAATTGAGATCTTTGGACCTGAATCCTCGGGTAAGACCACGGTTGCCCTGCATATAGTTGCCGAGGTGCAGAAGACGGGCGGCGAGGCGGCGTTTATCGACGCTGAGCACGCGCTCGATCCCGTTTACGCAAAGGCTCTCGGTGTTGATATTGACAATCTGCTCGTTTCCCAGCCCGATTGCGGCGAGGATGCGCTTGACATCACCGAGGCGCTCGTTCGCTCGGGTGCTATCGACGTTGTTGTTGTCGACTCGGTAGCGGCGCTCGTTCCGAGACAGGAGATCGAGGGAGATATGGGACAGGCGACCGTCGGCGTGCAGGCACGTCTTATGTCGCAGGCAATGAGAAAGCTCTCGGCGGTCATTTCCAAGAGCAACTGTGTAGTTATTTTCATCAACCAGCTTCGTGAAAAGGTCGGCGTTATGTACGGCAATCCCGAGACCACGCCCGGCGGCCGCGCGCTCAAGTTCTACGCGTCGGTAAGAATCGACGTCAGAAAGACCGATCAGCTCAAGAACGGCTCGGATATCTACGGAAACCACGTTCGCTGCAAGATAGTTAAGAATAAGGTAGCGCCGCCCTTTAAGGTTGCGGAATTTGATATCCTTTACGGCAAGGGAATCTCGCGTTCAGGCGAGATAATCGATTACTGTATCGCACTCGATATCATCAAAAAGAGCGGATCCTGGTTCTCCTATAACGGAGAGCGTATAGGTCAGGGTAAGGATAACGTTCGCAAAATGATTGAAGGCAACCCTGAGCTGCTCGCGGAGCTTGACGCAAAGGTTCGTAATATGAAGGATAATCTTCCCGATGCCGAGGAAGAGTTTGAGCTTGACGAGGACGATGATTTTGATATTCGAACTGTCAGCGATGACGACGAGCTTTGATTATTTGATCGGTAAATGAACATAAGAATAAGCGGAATTTTTGCGCGCGGTGAGGAGAGCGTATGCGTTTGCTTTGAGCTTCAAAGCGACGGCGGCTCACATACCGACACGCAGAGGTTTATACTTTCCGCAGGACAGCTTGCGCGTCTTGGGCTTGCCAAGGGCGATTGCGACGAGGAGCTTTTCGACACGGTCGCGCGCGAGGCAAGGCTTTATGAGGCTGATCGCCGCGCGATGCGCGCGCTCGAATACGGGGCTTGCTCGGAAAAGGCGTTACGCTTGAAGCTGATTCGCGCGGGATTTGAAAAGGATATAGCGACTGAGGTCGTCGAGCGGATCTCTCGCGAGGGCTTGCTTGACGATACAGACGCCGCCTGCCGTGAGGCAGAGCGGGCATTGCGTAAGCTT
Organism: Clostridia bacterium; assembly: GCA_017536635.1. Classification (GTDB taxonomy): domain Bacteria; phylum Bacillota; class Clostridia; order Oscillospirales; family CAG-272; genus HGM12713. The sequence continues at coordinate 705 of JAFXHA010000034.1, read as the reverse complement.
TGGGGCAGACGCAGGATCGAGGCGGAATTATATAAAAAAGGATACGGGGCAGACAGTGTGCGTGCAGCGCTGAAGCATCTTGACGGGGTTGGTGCCGATTATGTAGTCAACTGCAAAAGGCTGGTGAGCAAAAGGCTTCGTTCCGCCCATCCCGATCCCGATGAGCTGAAAAGGCTTTACGCCGCGCTCGTTCGCTACGGATACTCGTCCGGAGAAATAAGAGAAGCGCTTGGCTTCGTGATTGATGAATTTTCCGATTAGTTTTGGGTTGCTTTTTTGACGTTGCTTTTCTTTTGGTTACTTTTCTTTTGAAAAAGAAAAGTAACCAAAAGAAAACTTCCCACAAGATAGGACTTGTGGACATATCACTCGAAATAACGTGTATCGTTATCTATAATTTATTGAATTTCTAAGGAAAAAACCCGTCGGACACTACGTACCGACGGGTTTTATTTTATTATGGATAACCGATATCTATTGTAGGGACCGACGTCCTCGGCGGTCCGTTTCGAGCGCGAATGTAACCTTAGGCTCCCTCTTGAGGGAGCTGTCGCCGAACGGCGACTGAAGGAGTTTGACACGCACTCTATAAACACGGACTCCTTTCGTCAACAGTTTCGCCAATAGCTCACTGTTGCCACCCCGATGTTTTGTGGAGCGAAGCGGAACTAAACTCGGCGCCGCTTGCGGCTGTCCTCAAGATGG
>JAFXHA010000033.1 GCA_017536635.1 Clostridia bacterium | reverse complement strand
TGATAATGGTACCCCCGGGAACGCTTATCAAGGACGCCGCAACCGGAAAGATAATCCACGACATGACCGAGGATGACGGCGCGGACTTCATCTGCTGCAAGGGCGGCAGAGGCGGCTGGGGCAACAGACATTTCGCGACACCCACGCGTCAGGTCCCAATGTTTGCCAAAAACGGCACAAAGGGTGAGGAAAAGGAGCTCATCCTTGAGCTCAAGATGCTTGCCGACGTAGGACTCATAGGCTATCCCAGCGTTGGAAAATCCTCGATACTCGCGCGCATCAGCTCGGCAAAGCCCAAGATCGCCGATTATCATTTTACCACGCTTTCTCCTAACCTCGGCGTAGTCTCGACGGGCGGCGAGGGCGGATTCGTTGCGGCGGATATTCCCGGACTCATTGAGGGTGCGGCAGACGGCGCAGGCCTCGGGCACGCGTTTTTGCGCCACGTTGACCGTTGCAGACTTTTACTCCACGTTGTTGATATCTCCTGCTTTGAGGGCAGAGATCCGATCGAGGATGTGAAGCTCATCAATACCGAGCTTGAAAAATACAGCGAGCAGCTCGCAAGCCGCCCGCAGATAGTAGTAGCAAACAAGTGTGATGCGCTTGACCGTGATTACGTCAATATCGACGCGTTTGAGGATTACGTCAAAAATGAGCTGATGTGCGAGCTGATCTACGTTTCAGCCGCTACCGGAGAAGGACTTGAGTATCTTATCAAGCGCACGGCAGAGCGACTTGAGGAGTTGCCTCCTCTGCTCGTATACGAAAGCGAATACACAGACGAGGATAAGTTCGTCAGCGAGGGTAAGAACACCACGATCCGCCGAGAGAACGACACATATATTGTCGAGGGCGATTGGCTCTTTAATCTTATGGGACAGATCAACTTTGACGACTACGAGTCGCTTAACTATTTCCAGAAGGTCCTCAGAAACAGCGGTGTTTTCGAGGCTCTTGAGGAAAAGGGTTGCAAGGACGGCGACACGGTTTCGATATACGATTTTGAATTTGATTACGTAAAATAATATTTTTGGAGGTTTTTTATGAATATCTGGCACGACATTTCCCCCGAAGCGATAACTCCCACGTCGTTTACCGCAGTAATTGAGATTCCCAAGGGAAGCAACTGCAAATACGAGCTTGACAAGCACACCGGTCTGCTCAAGCTTGACCGAATTCTCTACACCTCTACGCACTATCCCGCAAACTACGGCTTTATTCCCCGTACATTCGCAGACGACGGAGACCCGCTCGATGTTCTCGTTCTTTGTAACGTTTCGATCCAGCCGCTCACGCTCGTTGACGTATACCCGATAGGCGTTATGCGAATGATCGACAACGGTGCGCTCGACGATAAAATTATCGCCGTATCTCACTCCGACCCGATGTATAACCACATCACGTCGATCGACCAGCTCCCCGCGCACGTTTTCGACGAAATAATGCACTTCTTCTCGGTCTACAAACAGCTTGAGAACAAGCAGACCGCAGTTAAGGAGCTTTATACCGCAAAGGAAGCTATTGAGATCATCGAATCCTGTATCAAAGCATACGACGAAAAGTTTGGTAATGAATAATGATCAAAGCAAAAAGAACCTACTTTCTTTGAAAAGAAAGTAGGCAAAGAAACTTCCAAATATAATAAAGCTAAAAATGTTGGAACACAGTGTTTGCTCTATTTTCTTAAAAAAAGAAAGCAGGCAAAGAAACTTACAACTTATAAAATAAAATCCGTCGGTACGTAGTGTCCGACGGATTTTTTCCTTATAATTCTATAAATCACCGATAACGATATTCATTATTTCGGGTGGTATGTGGCTTTAGCCATAAACCAGCGGGAAGTTTTCTTTGGTTACTTTCTTTTTCAAAAGAAAGTAACGTAAAAACCGCTTCCTTATCTTGCAATCTCTTCCATAATATAAGCTTCGAGAACGTCGCCGACCTTGATATCGTTAAATCTGTCGAGGCCGATGCCGCACTCATAGCCCTGTGCAACTTCCTTGACGTCGTCCTTGAAACGCTTAAGCGAGGAGATCTTATCCTCAAAGATCACTACGCCGTCGCGGACTACGCGGATCATAGCGCTTCTGGTAACCTTACCGTCCTGAACGTAAGAGCCCGCAATGGTTCCAACGCTGGGAACGTGAATGGTCTGACGCACCTCTGCGTGTCCAAGGAGATTTTCCTTGAACTGAGGCGCAAGCATACCCTTCATAGCGTCGGTTATCTCGTTGATACAGTCGTAAATTACGCGGTAGGTACGAATCTCTACCTCTTGTCTCTCCGCGCTGTCGAGTGCCGCCTTATCGGGACGGACGTTAAATCCTACGATTATCGCGTTGGAAGCCGCCGCAAGCATAACGTCGCCCTCGCGGATTCCGCCCGCTGCTGAGTGGATAACTACTACCTTTACTTCATCGTTAGATATCTTTTCAAGCGACTGCTTTACAGCCTCAGCCGATCCGCCAACGTCAGCCTTAACGATAATGTTAAGCTGCTTTACGCCCTCGGATATCTGCGCGAACAGGTCGTTGAGGTTTGCTCTGGCATTTGCCTTGAACTCCTCCTCCTTAGCCTTTTCACGACGCTGATCCGCAAGCATTCTTGCCATTCTTTCGTCCTCAACCACGTTGAACTCATCGCCCGATGCGGGTACCTCTGCAAGTCCGATGACCTCTACGGGAACAGAAGGCTTTGCTTCCTTAACCGCTCTGCCGTTGTGGTCGGTCATTGCTCTTACACGTCCAACTGCAGTGCCTGCGATAACGATATCACCGTTACGCATAGTTCCGTTCTGAACAAGCATCGTAGCAACAGGTCCGCGACCCTTGTCGAGCTTCGATTCTATAACGATTCCCTTTGCGCGTCTGTTGGGGTTAGCCTTGAGCTCCTTGACTTCTGCGACGAGCAATACGCTCTCAAGCAGATCGTCGATTCCGGCACCTGTAAGCGCGGAAACGGGAACGCAGATAACGTCTCCGCCCCATTCCTCAGGAACGAGGTCATACTTTGTGAGCTCCTGCTTGATAACGTCGGGATTTGCCGTGGGTTTATCCATCTTATTGATGGCAACTACTATATCAATACCTGCCGCTTTCGCGTGGTTGATAGCTTCTATGGTCTGGGGCATTATTCCGTCGTCAGCCGCAACGACGAGTATTGCGATATCGGTAGCCTGCGCACCTCTTGCACGCATCGCCGTAAACGCCTCGTGTCCGGGAGTATCGAGGAAGGTAATATCCTGTCCGTTTATCTTAACCCTGTAAGCACCGATGTGCTGAGTGATTCCACCCGCCTCACCTCTGGTAACGCTTGTATGACGAATAGCGTCGAGTATCGAGGTCTTACCGTGGTCAACGTGTCCCATAACGCAAACTACGGGAGCTCTGGGAACGAGATTCTCCTCGGAATCGTTCTCCTCATCGAAGAGCTTCTCCTCAATGGTTACAACGACTTCCTTAGTTGCCGCGATTCCGAGCTCATCGGCAACTATTGCCGCAGTATCGAAATCTACCGTCTGGTTAACGGTAACCATCATTCCAAGCATCATAAGGCGCTTGACCACCTCACCCGAGGTTACCTTAAGACGCGAAGCGAGATCGCTTACCATTATCTCATCGGGAAGCGTTACGCTGATAGGCGCTTTGGTAACGGGCTGTGTGCTCTTTTTACCCTTGCCCTTGTTCTTTGCGTTGTTGCCGGGCTGAACGCGCATTCCGGGAGCCTGCTTTTTAACTCTCTGGATTCCGCCTCTTGCGTCAGCAACAGAATCGGGAACGAAATTGTCAAGCTTCTCGTCGTATTTGGAAAGATCGACGGATCCCGCTCTCATATCTACTATTCTCGTTGCGCCTCTCTGCTTGGAAGTTTCGTCTCCCTTGCCCGTCTGTGCGCGAACGATAGGCTGAACCTTGAATTTTTCCTTGGGAACTCTGGGAGCGTGGTCCTCCTTATCCCAAGCCTGATTGCCGCCGCCAAAGTTATTCTTCTGTCCCTGAGGCTTCTGCGGTCTGTTGTCGGGTCTCTGCGCACCGCCAAAGCGGTCCTGACCTCTGTTATCTCTATTATCTCTGTTACCCTGATAGCCATCGTTGTTGCCAAAAGGTCTGCCGCCGTCGCGGAACGGAGGCTTCTGCGGTGCAGCGGTATCGCGGCGTGTCTGATTATACGCTGCGGGACGCTCTGTCTGCGCAGGTCTTGCCTTTTCTTCAAATTTAGGCTTTTGAACGGTATTTTCCTTGACCTCAGTCTTCACACTCGGCTTTACAGTCTCAGATACGGACTTTTTCTCGGTGGGAGCCGCAGGCTTTGCAGGAGCCGCCTTTGCTGCGGGCTCTTCCTTCTTAGCGGGAGCCTTTACCTCGGGCTCCTTTACTTCGGGAGCCTTTGTCTCGACCTTCACCTCGGGAGCCTTTTCTACGGGCTTTTCTTCCACAGGCGCAGGAGCAGCCTTTTCAGCCTTGGGCTCCTCTGCCTTCTTGCGCGAAGGAATATAAGTAACTCCGTCGATATAATTTCCGATATTATCTATTTGATTATTTCTTGTAAGTGTTTCGAAAAGTATCTCAAACTCGTCCTGCGCAAGCATAGTCTGAGATTTTAGAGTAAGTTTCTTACTCTCGAACACCTCTACTATATCCTTACTTTTTAAATTAAGGTCCTTTGCGAACTGAGATACCTTCAATAAATTATTAGATGCCATATTTTACACCGTGTCCCCTACCACGCGGGACTCCTTTCGTGGATTTGATGTCGCTATCAGGTTATGTTACTAAATCAATAATTTTTTACTTATTTTATTCTTGTATATGCTTTTCGAGAAGCTTATAAAAATTCTCATCGCATACCGCTACCGACGTTACTGCCGAACTCTTTCCAAGCGCGTCCGAAAGCTCCGCCGCCGTAAAATCAAGGCGTACGTGGCGAACCCCATAATAAGAGCACTTATCCGAAATCTTCTTATGCGTGTTCTCCGACGTATCCTTCGCCTCAAGCACGAGCTTTGGCTTATCCGCGCCTGTCTTTCTCAGGGCTTCTGTAACCATTGGCGTTCCTATCACGAGCGCCCTTGCCCTTGCACAAAGCCCGAGCGAAGAAAGTAGCTTGCTCTCCATGTTTGTTTTATTATCAAGCTTATCCATTTTCGGACAGCTCTCTTTCCATTCTGTCATAAACCTCTTCGGGAACCGTTACACCGAGGTTGGAATCTATCCTTTTGGTCTTACGTGCCTTCTTCAAGCACTTAACGTCACGGCAGATATACGCACCCCGTCCCGATTTTTTGCCCGTAAAGTCCAGCACTATCTCTCCCTCGGGAGTTTTAACGACGCGCAAAAGCTCCATTTTAGGTTTATGCTCGTTGCATCCGAGGCACTGTCTCTCGGGAATCTTTCTCGGCTTCATATTTTCCCTCGCTAAAGCTTATTCGGCTTTGATGTCTATCTTGATGCCTGTAAGTCTTGCGGCGAGTCTTGCGTTCTGTCCTTCCTTACCGATGGCAAGAGAAAGCTGATCCTCGTCAACGATTACCTTGCAAGAACGCTCACCGGTGAGAGATACCGAAACGACCTCTGCAGGAGCAAGAGCTGCCGCAACGTAATCCTCGGGCACCTCACTGTATTTGACAATATCTATCTTTTCTCCGCCAAGCTCCTTGACGATAGCAGATATTCTCATTCCGTGGTTACCTATACAAGCTCCTACCGCTTCAACGTCCTCATCTCTGGACATAACCGCGATCTTGGTTCTCGAGCCTGCCTCGCGGGCAACACCCATAACCATAACTACTCCGTCCTGTATTTCGGGGATCTCAAGCTCGAACATTCTGCGAACAAGACCGGGATGAGTTCGGGAAAGAGTTACAAGAGGACCGCGAGCCTCTTTGTTTACCTCGGTAACGTATACCTTGATCCTCTCGCCGACCTCAAAGGTCTCTCCGGGAAGCTGCTCGCTCTTGAGGAGCGTTGCGTGTCCCGTACCCATATCAAGAAGCACGCTTCCGTTGTCCGAAAATACCTTGCTGACGGTTGCCGTTACTATCTCCGAGCGCTTGCTCTCGTATGCATCCTGCATAGCCTTACGCTCACCCTCACGGATACCCTGAATAATGACCGACTTTGCAGCCGCCGCGCTGAGTCGGCGAAGCTCCTTGGTCTTGATCTCGGTCTCAACTATCTTACCGACGGTCATTCTCTTGTTTCTCTCCTTTGCCTCAGCAAGAGAGATCTGACACTGAGGATTGGTAACCTCCTCAACGACCTCCTTCTGAAGATAGACCTTGAGATCCTCTTTCTCGGGGTTTATAGCAACTCTCATCATAGTGTTGCTTCCGTATTCCTTTTTAAGAGCCGCGAGCAAAGCCGCCTCGATCTTTTCGATCATATACTCCTTCGGTATTCCTTTTTCCTTTTCCAAAAGGTCAAGCGAAACGAAAAACTCCTTGTTCATTTCAAGTTACTCCTTAAATTTTATATGTCTTTTTATTATTGTTCTTGTGATCACATATCAAAATATGTGCTGATTTTTGCAATCGTGTTTCTCTCAAACTCCATTATTTCCGTAGGTGTCTGGATTCTTACCGTGTTGTTTTCTCCAAACGGCATCAGCACGCCGCGAAAGCTTTTTGCGCCGTTTCTGGGGGCGTAAAGCTTTACCTCAACGTCCCAACCCTCACAAGCTTCGATGTGAATATCGGTCTTGAGCTCTCTCTCGATTCCGGGAGAGCTTACCTCAAGGTAGTACTGCTCCTCTATAAGATCGACCTTATCAAGCAAGGGATCTATCGCGCGGTGCAAAGCCTCGCAATCATTGATGTTAACGCCCTCCTCAGAGTCCACGGTGATCCTGAGGATCTTTCGCGCGCCCTCCTTGACGAATTCAACATCCCAGACCCAAAGTCCGAGCTCGTCTGCCAAGGGCTCTGCCATTTCCCACACGCTCTGGGCTATATTTTTTGCACTTTTTGCCATTTGTACCTCCGCACATCAACAAACAAACAATTAAGAGTGGACTTGCGGCCCACTCTCATAGTATGTGTATTATACCATACTTTTTGGGCGATTGCAATACTTTTTCGAATTTTTTTTAATTTTTTTATTTTTTCACTTTTCAACGTTAAAACGTCAATAAATATTTTGCTTATTATATATTTATTGTAAATTAAATAGCAAAATTATAAAAAAATGTTTACAAAACGAAAGGCTTGTGTTATAATATCATAATAGGATAGTTATGTCTATGGATTATTTCAACCCATATTCTTAAAAATCAAAGAGGTACCCGTGAATCAAAACAGCTCTAACAACGCTCTCGGCAAGCTGAACGCAAAAAACATACTGTTCTCGCTTTTGTACGTCGCCGCGTGCGTTTTCATACCCTTTATCTTATACGTAAATATGGAGGATTGGCTCGTCAATGCCATTTCTCTTGTGGTCGCGATAATCTCTGCCGTAGCGTTTGCCAAGGCATCGGGAGGATTTAAATACTCGTTTGCCTACGTCGTGATGCTTATAGCAACGGTCCTGCTCGGCGGCGGAACCTTTATCCTGACCGGAATATTTGCGTCTCTTTCCTGCACGATATGCCTTTTCGCATATCTTTGCTTTAACTCGTCAATATACGTTACGGTAGCGCTTCCCGCTATCGCGTATATTCCGACACTCGCGATAGTGCGCGATCCCGTTGCGGCAACCGTGATATTCTTCTCGCTTCCCGCGGCAATGCTCACTGTCTACGCCATAAAAAAGAAAAAGCCCAAGGTCAGCGCTATCTGCCATATATGCATTGGCTTTTGCATAAGTCTTATCGTTATGCTCGCCATTGCAATATTCAACTTTGCCGGTAGCATTAGCCCCGAAAGCATTGCGGCGTTCTTTGAATCTGCAAAGCTCGAGGTTACTGAGGCGATAAAAGAAGTATTTGCTCTTATCGGAGACAGCGCCGCGGAGATGCTCGACGTATCGTCAATAGGACTTGACCTTGACCTTTTGGCCGAGAACATCGTAACCGTATCCTTTAACCTTCTTCCCGCTATCGCCGTTGTTATATTCAACGTGTTGGCGTATCTTATGCATTCGCTGTCACTGACGCTTATATACAATGACGATGAGAAGAAAAAGGAGGCTCTTCCTATGCTCGTGTTTGATATGAGCATACACTCGGCGTTTCTGTTCCTTTTGGCGCTCATACTTTCCTTTGCTCTCGCATCCGAAAAAACGGCTATGTACGGAGCGGTAGCAGAAAACCTTATGGTCATACTGCTTCCCGGATACGTTATCACGGCGCTTGCAGCACTGCGTGCCTTTGTAACCAAGCGCTCGCCGTCCTGTCTTGGAACTCTGCTTTATTTCTTCGTAATATTTATGATAGCAAGCCTTTCTTACCCCGTCATCATCACCACGGCGGTCGTCGGTGCTATCGTTAAGATATTCTTTTTCTTCCGCAAGAATAAAAAGAACCCTGCCTGAGCATAAACCATAATTACTTTTTCATAGTTTCCGCACGTGCGGAAAAAGAAAGGAAAAATATGCCTAACAAGAAATTCGACTTTTTCAAGAGATTTGAGGAGCTGCCCGCAATATTTTATATCGTTCTCGCAGTAGTGTCTCTTGCCGCTCACATAGCACTTTGCAGCTACACAAAGCTCGACCCTGCGGTCAGCGGTGTAATCGTCGTGTGCGCATACCTGTTGCTGTCGGCGGTTGTAGCCTTTGTAATACACAAGAGGATACTGCTTTTCAGGCTTCAGCGCGATGCTTCAGAGGAGCAGAACAGCGGTGTTATATACACCTTCAAAAACTATTTGAATATTCCCTACGCGGTAGTAAACGAATCCGGCAAGATAGTTACGGTAAACGCGGCAATGCGTCATATCGCAGGGCAGAAAAACACTCTTTACAACTCCGATATCGCCGGCGCGTGCAACATCTCGCTTGAACAGATACTTGCGCATACCGAGGCTCCCACCTCATCTGCCAATGAAAGCACCGAGGAAACGGCTGAAAAGCACACCGAATGCAGAACAAGCTTTGGTGGATACACGTTCAGAGTTGACTGCCACGCGCTCAATTCCAAAAGCAAACGCTTTTATATGCTCATATTCAAGGATATAACCGAGCTCGCCGAGCTTACCGAGATCCACAAGGCTGAGCACACCGCGGTCGGATATATACTTCTCGATAACCTTGAGGATATAGCACAGTACGTCAAGGTAAGCTATCAGGAAGAGGCTACCAAGGTAGACAAGATACTTAAGGGATGGGCATCGTCGATAAACGCTGTCATCAGAGAGTACGAGAGAAATAAATACATCGTTATAATGTCGCGTCAGAGCCTGCTCGGATGCGTAAAAAACAAGTTCGAGATCCTTGACGAGATAAGAGAGGTAAAGGTGGGCGAGGATAATATGCCGATCACCGTATCTATCGGAATCTCCACCACGGGCTCTACTCTTTACGAAAGAGAGCACGACGCGCTTGTGTCGCTTGATATGGCGCTTCAGCGCGGCGGAGACCAGGTCGTGCTCAGGAGCGAGACGGGTCTGTATTTCTTCGGCGGAAGGACCAAGAGCCAGCAAAAGCGCTCGGGCGGACACGCAAAGATAATCGCAAACCGTCTGTGCTCTATGATATCCTCGGCGTCCGACGTTATAGTTATGGGACATACCAATCCCGACTTCGACTCAATAGGAGCCTGTGTGGGAGTAGCTACGCTCTGCCATCAGCTCGGAGTTGACGTCAAGATCGTTACCGACATAGAATCCGACAACTTTAAGGCGTGCACGTCAAGACTTATTGAGCTTGCCGATTATAAAAATATATTCGTCGACGCCATCACCGGCCTTGGCGAGATATCCTTCGGCACTCTGCTCGTTGTAGTTGATGCAAACAACTTCAGAATACTTGAAGCTCCCGAGATAGCTAAAAACTCCTTCAAGACCGTCGTTATCGACCACCACATCAAGAAGGAGGAATTCGAAAACGAGCCTCAGCTCGTTTACATCGACCCGTCGGCATCCTCTGCCTGCGAAATGATAAGCGAGATACTCGAATGCTCGCTGGTGGTCGGAAAGCTGAGAGCCGAGGAGGCTAACGTAATACTTTCGGGTATTATGGTAGACACTCAGAACTTCACGCGTACGGTAGGAAGCCGCACCTTCGCGGCGGCGCTTTATCTGCGAAACGCAGGCGCAAGTCCCGAATACGTACGCACCTTCTTCAAGGAAAACTTCGAGGATTACCGTTCCGAAGCGCTCTTTGGAGCAAACACCGAAATATATATGGACAGGATCGCTATAACCTGGTGCGACGGTACCGGCTCGTCCAACGACAGAGTTCTTGCGGCAAAGGCGGCTGATAAGCTGCTCAGCGTCAAATCCATCGACGCGGCTTTCGCACTCGTTCGCATCGGCAGCGTAGTTCATATATCGGGACGCTCAAACGGCTCGATAAACGTTCAGCTCGTGCTTGAAAAGATAGGCGGCGGCGGACACTTTGACGTGGCGGGCGCGGCTCTCTCAGAGGAAAGCACGTCAGCGGCAAAGGCGCGCCTGCTTGACGCAATTGAAGAATATTTCAAGGACATTTCAAAGGCTGACAACGAATAACAAATCAACAATTATGCAATTTCTAACACAAAGGAGATACCTGATATGAAAGTAATGTTAACCGCAGACGTAAAGGGACAGGGCAAAAAGGACCAGATCGTAGACGTATCCGACGGATACGCGAGAAACTTCCTGTTTCCCAAAAAGCTTGCTATTCCCGCCGATTCCAAGGCAATAAACGAAGCTAAAAATAAGGAGCAGTCAAGACTGCACAAAATAGAGGTAGACAAGGCAAACGCAATGGCTATTGCTGAGCGTCTCAAAAATATAAAGGTAGTATTTGAATACGCCGCAGGTCCCGATAAGAAGCTTTACGGCTCCGTAACGTCCAAGGATATTGCGGAAGCACTCGAAAAGCAGTTTTCTATCGAGATAGACAAGAGAAAAATAACTCTCACCGAGCCGATAAAGTCCTTCGGCGACTTCACGGCAGACGTTCGTCTTTACACCGACGTTATCGGCAAGATAAACGTTTTCGTTACGTCCAAAAAGCAGTAAGTATATAAATCCTCACCGAAAGGACAGAATTTTAAAATGAGTGAAGAACTTATAAGGAAGCTTCCCTTCTCGCTGACTACCGAGCAGGCACTGCTCGGCTCGCTGATAGTTAATCCCGAGGCGATAAACGAGGTCGTTGAGATGATCACTCCCGCGGATTTTTATCTTGAGGAGCACACGCATATTTTTTCAACGATAAAAGAGCTTTTCATAATAAACAAAAAAATAGATTTCGTAACTCTGGTTGACGCACTCGTTACAAAGGGCGTTTATGATAACGCAGGCGCTGACGAATACGTCAAGGCACTCATAAAGGCGGTTCCGATAGCACTCAACGTCAAGGATTACGCAAGGATCATCAAGGGCAAGAGCACGCTCCGCAAGCTAATAGACGCCTGCGAGGACATATCCGAAAAGGCTTATAGCGAGACTGTCGACCCCGCGGAGCTTTGCGGATACGCCGAGAATACTATGTTCAGCATTATGCAGGGCAAGGAGACCAAGGGCTTCAGACATATCCGCGAGGTCATCGGCGACGTATATCAGAACCTTCATCTTATGGCGACCGAGGGCGAGAGCGCTCAGGGTACGAAAACAGGATTTTCGGGCATTGATAACGTGCTTGCAGGAATGGGTAACTCGGACCTTTTGCTCGTCGGCGCGCGTCCCGGTATGGGAAAGACCTCGTTTGCGCTCAACATTGCGACTAACGTAGCTTTACAATCCAAGAAAAACGTTTGTATATTCTCACTCGAGATGTCATCCGAGCAGCTTGTTTCCCGTATCATATCGAGCGAAGCTATGATAGACAGCTACGCGCTCCGCACGGGAAATCTTGACTCGAAGCAATGGGACGAGATAGCCAAGACCACAACCAAGCTCGTTGGATGCAACATACTTATCGACGACACCTCGGGAATCACCGTTGCGGGCATCAAGGCAAAGCTCCGCACGGTAAAGGATCTCGGACTTGTCGTTATCGACTACCTGCAGCTCATGCAAAGCGATAAGCGAAGCGACAACAGAGTTCAAGAGGTCGCTGATATTTCAAGAAATCTCAAAATAATGGCTAAGGAGCTAAACGTTCCGATAATCTGCTGTGCTCAGCTCTCCCGTGGACCTGAGGGCAGAACCGATAAGCGTCCTATGCTTTCCGACCTTCGTGATTCGGGAGCGATCGAGCAGGATGCGGATACCGTAATCTTCCTTTACAGAGACGAGTATTACGATGCCTCCGCAAGCGATGATTCGGCAAGCGTTGCCGAGGTTATCATCGCTAAAAACCGTCATGGCTCAACGGGCAACGTCAAGGTTGGCTGGATAGGAAAGTATACCAAGTTCAGAACGCTTGCCACCGATATTCCCGAAGAACAGTAAAATATGAAAGATAACGATGATGGACAAGGCTAAAAAAGAAAATCTCTCCTTACCCAAGGGCTTCGTGCCACCGCATATTTTAGCGGGGCTCGACGAGAGCTCGTCTGTACTCGTGGCGCTTTCGGGCGGAGCAGATTCCACAGCGCTTCTGCATATGACGTGTAAATGCGCGGCAAGCTACGGCTTTCGCGTATACGCGGCACATCTCAATCATTCTATAAGGGGCGCAGAGGCGGACAGAGACGAGTCCTTTTGCAATGATCTCTGCAAGCGGCTTGGAGTAACCTTCTTTTCAACCAAGATAGACGTGCCAAGGCTTGCGAGAGAGACGAAAAAAAGTGTAGAAACTGCCGCGCGAGATGCGCGTTACGGCTTCTTTGAGGATCTGATGCGCGAGCATTCCATTCCTCTGCTCGTAACTGCTCACAACGCAAATGACAATCTCGAAACTATGATATTCAACCTCGCACGAGGCTGCGGCGCGGACGGCATGTGCGGAATTCCGCCCTGCCGACGCTTTGGCGACGGAATGCTCGCCCGTCCTATACTGCAGATGAGCAAGCGCGAGATACTTGAATACTGTCGCGTCAACTCTCTCGAATTTGTGATCGACAGCACGAACACCGACACCGATTACACGCGAAACAAGATAAGAGCCGAAATAATCCCCGTGCTCGAACAGATAAACCCCGAGGTAACACGAAGCGCTTCAAGGCTTTCGGCATCACTGAGATCCGATTCGCTTTGTCTGCAGAGTATGACGGATTGGTTTTTGGATGAGCTCGGCGAGGACTGCTCGATAGAGGTCGAAAAGCTCTGTGGGTCTCCCGATGCGATAACAAATCGCGCGCTGATCTCACTCTTTAGCGAGGTATCGGGCGGCGGAACGCTTGAATACACTCATATCGAGGACATCAACCGTCTGTGCCGCGCGGCAGTACCGCACTCCTCAATAGATCTTCCCCGCAAAACGAGGGCAAGGATCGAGAACGGAAGGCTCTATTTTGAGAAGTCTCAGGAAAAGCGCGAAAAATCCCTCGGAATTTTTAATGGAGCTTCGCGAGGGAAACAATATTATTTCGGATATTGATTGCGAAATTTTCATAGGAAATTCACAAAGCGAAATAAATATTTACAAAAATTCAACATTGTTGTATTTAGATTCTGCTAAAATAAATGGTGCTGTCTTTGCAAGGAGCAGATGCGCGGGAGACACAATACTCGCAGGCAAGCACCACAAGGACGTAAGAAAGCTGATAAGCGCTGCGAAGATCCCGCTTAACCTTCGCACAAGGCTTCCTATCCTATGCGACAGCGACGGCATTCTCGCCGTTCCGCTCTGCGCAACTCGAGACGGCGCAAAAGCAAGCCATGATACGAACGGAGCTGTTTGCATTAAAATAACCTTTAATTAAAAAGGCATATAACGACATTTTAAACATATAATAATGAAAGGCAATTTTATGATCAACGACATTGCAGAGATCCTCGTCAGCGAGGAGAAGATCCAAGAACTTACTGCAAGGATAGCAACAGAAATTACCGAGGATTACAAGAACTCGAACAAAAAGCTCGTTGCCATCTGCATACTCAAGGGCTCGCTTATGTTCACCTGTGAGCTCATAAAGAAAATTCCGCTTCCCCTTGAGATCGAATTTATGAAGGTCTCGTCGTATGGCTCATCGACTGTTACGTCGGGTGTTATAAACATTCACCTTGATATCAAGCGCGACGATATGTCCGAGGTTGACTTTATCATCATAGAGGACATCGTGGACAGCGGAAAAACGCTCTCTCACCTCGTAAGATATCTTAAGGAAAGAGGTGCGGCGAGCGTAAAGACATGTACTCTGCTCGATAAGCCCGACAGAAGAATGGTTGACTTTGTACCCGATTACTGCGGAGCCGTCATACCCGACAAATTCGTTGTCGGCTTCGGCCTTGACTATGACGAAAAATACCGCAATCTTCCTTTCATAGGCGTGCTCAAGCCCGAGGTATACACAAAGTAATTAGCAACAAGCTTTTATATAACGGAGAAACACAGAATGAAAAAAGGTAACTTAAAGATTATTTTCTTTTACGTCCTCATAATCGGACTGATAATCTTTGCCCTGGCTATGCTGTTCAATCAGCCCAAGGAAGAGGTCCTGCCCGAATACGGAGACGTAATAGAGCATTTCAGAAACGATACGGTAAAATCCTTTACCGTTGACGACAAGGACTATATCACGATGCAGGTCTACGAGGGCGAGCTCGAGTATGACGAGGACGGCAAGATAATCAACTCCACCAAGGAGATAGGATATCAGCTTCAGAGTCTCGACTTGTTCGTAAACGACTGCAGCGAATATTATAAAAACAACCAAAATATAGAGCAATTTGAGATACAGCCCGCAAAGGTTATTCCTTGGTGGGTAAGCCTTCTGCCTTATGCGGTCGTTATCATAATCTTCATCGTCCTTTGGGCTGTTATTATGAAGCAGGGCGCAGGCGGCGGCGCAGGAAAGATGAATTCCTTTGGCAAGGCAAGAGTCAAAACTCCCCAGAACGACAAGAACAAGGTTCTTTTCTCTGACGTTGCGGGTGCTGACGAAGAGAAAGAAGAGCTGCAGGAGGTCGTTGAATTTCTCAAGGCTCCCGACAAATTTACAAAGCTCGGTGCAAAGATACCTCACGGTGTGCTTTTAGTAGGCCCTCCCGGTACGGGTAAGACCCTGCTCGCAAAGGCTGTTGCAGGTGAAGCAGGCGTTCCCTTCTTCTCTATCTCGGGCTCGGATTTCGTTGAGATGTACGTTGGTGTCGGCGCTTCGCGTGTTCGCGACCTGTTCGAGAACGCGAGAAAAGCTCCCGCCTCGATCATATTCATAGATGAAATCGATGCAGTCGGACGTCATAGAGGCGCAGGCCTCGGTGGCGGACACGACGAAAGAGAGCAGACGCTCAACCAGCTCCTCGTTGAGATGGACGGCTTCGGCTCACACGACGGAATAATCGTTATCGCGGCGACCAACCGCCCTGATATACTCGACCCCGCGCTTTTGCGTCCGGGCAGATTTGACCGTCAGATAACCGTAAACTATCCCGACATCAAGGGACGCGAGGAGATCCTTCGCGTTCACTCCAAGCAAAAGCCTCTTGAGGAAGGCGTTGATCTTACAAAGGTTGCAAAGACCACCGCAGGCTTTACGGGCGCAGACCTCGCAAACCTTCTTAACGAAGCGGCTCTGCTCGCTGCAAGACGCGGCAAGGAGCTTATCGGTATGGAAGATATCGAGGACGCGTTTATCAAGGTAATTGCAGGACCCAAGAAGAGGTCTCGCGCTATGAAGGATCGCGAAAAGAAGAACACGGCATACCACGAGGCAGGACACGCGATCATCGCGCACGTTCTTTCCACTATGGACCCCGTTCAGCAGATATCCATTATCCCCAGCGGCAGAGCGCTCGGATATACACTTAATCCCCCCAAGGAAGATAAGTACAGCGTTTATAAGAACGAGCTTAAGGAAAAGATCACGATGCTTCTCGGCGGAAGAGCCGCAGAGGAGATCATATTCGGCGACGTTTCGGGCGGTGCATCAAACGACATCCAGCGCGCTACCGACACGGCAAAGAAGATGGTTACTCAGCTCGGAATGAGTACCGTTCTCGGTCCTCGCAACTTCGGTGCGGAGCACGGTGAGGTATTCCTCGGCAGAGATTTCTCGAGCACCAAGGATTACTCCGAGGAGACCGCTGCAAAGATAGATGCTGAGATCCAGAAGATAATCAGCGAAGCGTATGAAAACGCAAAGCGCATATTGAACGAAAATATCGACAAGCTGCACTTTATCTCCGAATTCCTTCTCAAGAACGAGGTTATGGACGGCGAGCAGTTCGAGGCTGCTATGAACGGTAATCCCACCTTTGAAGAGCTTGAGGAAATGACAGAAGCGAAGAAGCGTCGCTCCCGTGAGGAAAACGACGAGCGCCGCCGTCAGCAAGCTATCGAGGATCAGAAGCGCAAAGAGGAAGAAGAAAAGGCTAAAAAAGCCGCAGAAGAAGTCAGCGACCGTCCGATCGAGGACGCCTTCAATGACGAACCGTTCGGCAAGAAGGACGACGATAAGGACAACAAAGCAGAATAACAAAGAATAAGCGCAGGATTCATTGAATCCTGCGCTTTATTTTTCTTTGGAGAAGGTGGTGTTGTTGATTTAAATATTCTTTTTTACACCTCATCCACCGCAAGCGGTCCCCCTTCCCCTCAAGGGGAAGGCTAATTTAGTTTTACGCTCGAAATGGACCGCCCTTTTGCGAAGCAAATACGGACGCACGGTCCCTACAATAGACATATGTTACCCCTAATATAATCAAAACCCGTCGGAGAGTAGCGTCCGACTTACTTTTCTTGAAAGAAAAGTAAGCAAAAGAACTTCCGACTATAAAACACCTTTAAAATAAAACCCGTCGGTACGTAGTGTCCGACGGGTTTTTACCTTAGAAATTCAATAAATTACCGATAACGATGCACGTTATTTCGAGTGATATGTCCACCAAATCCTTTTTGGTGGAAGTTTTCTTTTGGTTACTTTTCTTTTTCAAAAGAAAAGTAACATAAAAACGCCTCATTCCCCGCAGTATCTTTCGTAATAAAAGAGGAACTGCTGTGCGATGCCCGCATATCTGCCAAACCGCGCGGCAGAAAATTCCTCTCCCGCGAATCGCTTCTCGGCGACCTTTTTTATCCACACGTCGACAGGAAAGGCATCGTATCTTTCAAGTCCGAAAAGTGCGGCGCAGCTCGCAACCTTGAGCCCGACGCCCTTGATGCGACAAAGCTCGCCAAGGCAAGCATTGGTGTCGCTTCCCTGCTTGATCTTTTCAAGATCGATGTCGCCGGACAGAACTCGGTCGACCGCATCGTATATGTACTTTGCGCGGAATCCGGTTTTAAGCTCGGCAAGCCCTTCAATACCGAGCTCCTTTATTTTCTCGGCACTCGGAAAGGCATAGAGCGAGGAAGCGCCTGACAGATGCTCCTCTTCCGCTTCGCTTATCTCTATTTTTTCTCCGCAGCGCGCAGAAAGCGCTTCAACAAGCTTTTTGATTCGCGGAATGTTATTGTTCTGCGAGATTATAAAAGATATCAGCGTTTCAAAGGGATCTTGGCGCAAGATACGTATTCCCCTACCGTACTCTGCCGCAAGAGCCATATGCTCGCTTTGTGCGGTATCGATTATCTCCTGCTCGATAAGACGGTAATCCATATCAAGTCCGAGATAATATTTCCAAAGGAGCTCGTATTCAGCGGCCGTTGCGTTATATATATATATCGTATCCTTGTCCTGCGCAAAGGATATATGCTTTCCGTACGCCACGCCCGAGAACTCAACCGAATGGCGAGAATTCGGCACGGCGTCAAAGCGGAAGCATTGACCGCAGTCAAATGTCTTCGCCACGTCAAAATATTCTACACCCTCAACACGAACGCAGGATATTCCTCTCTCTGTATATTCGGTTACCGTCATCTGCTTAGTCTTCATTTTAACATACTCCGTCCAAAATAACAAAAAACTATTGAAAGCAAAAATAAAATATGATATAATATTATATTATAATATATCTTTATGCGAGTAGCTTATTACGATATCTATTGTATCATATATTTCGACATTATTCAAGCGTTAGGAGAGGATTTTTTATGGAACAAATTTACACGATACCCGTCAACGAAGCATTTGAGGCATCGGCCGCGGATAAAGAATGCGGATGTCCGTTCTGCGCTCTTTACAACAAGCTGGAAAACGACGAGCTCGACCTCATTCTCGGTGCTTCTATGATGGAGCCCGACGTAAGAATAAAAACCAATAAAGAGGGCTTCTGCCACACGCATTACGATATGATGTTCGTAATGAAGAACCGTCTTGGCATGGCGCTGACGCTTGAAAGTCATCTTGCTGAGCTTTCAGATGCCATAAAGGATTCAAGATTCTCCGCGCCCGGCTCAGCAGCCATAAAGACTATCGGTGAGCTTGAGAGCTCCTGCTACGTGTGCAAAAGAATAGAATTCAACTTTATGCATATGATCGACACCGCGGTATATCTCTGGTCAAAGGACGACGAGTTCAAGGCAAAGCTCGCAGCCCAGCCTTATTTCTGCCTTCCCCATTATCGCAAGCTGCTTGAATGCGCAAGAGATCGCCTCGGAAAGAAAAATTATCCGATATTCGAAAAGGTGTGCGCCGATATTGAGAATGCGTATATGGAAAAGCTTAGCGGAGACGTAAGCTGGTTCTGCAAAAAATTCGATTACATAAACGACGAGGAGCCGTGGTACGATTCCAAGGACGCTGTCGAGCGCGCGATAAAATTCCTTAGAAGCGACCTTCACGTGCCGCCCGAAAAAAAGAAAAAACAAACAGGAGCTTAAAATTATGATAGATCTGCTTGACCTTCAGAAGCATTTTATACTCACGCATCTTCGCGAGGGCGACGTTGCGGTGGATTTCACTATGGGAAACGGACACGACACCGAATTTCTCTCAAAGACCGTTGGTGAGAGCGGACACGTTTTCGCCTTTGACGTGCAGGAGATGGCACTCGCTTCTACCTCGGAGCATTTGCGCGAGGTCGGCTGTCCCAACAACTACACACTCATTCTCGATTCTCATCACAACGTAAAAAAATACGTCGACGTACCGATAAAGGCGGGAATGTTCAATCTCGGATATCTTCCCGGAAGCGATAAAACGGTAACCACGATGCGCGAGACTACGCTCCCCGCAATTGAGGCGGCGATAGAGCTTATGGATAAGGATGCTATCATTCTCGTGGCAGTATACCCCGGACACGCCGAGGGCGAGGCGGAAGGTAAGATGATATGCGAATACCTCTCTTCCCTCTCAAGATACAAGGTGTGCGCAACGCGGATAAACATTCTGAATTCTCCGACGTCTCCGTTTTTTATAATAATTGAAAGCAAACCGTAATATAATATTTGGGAGCAAGAATGAACAAAAATTTTAACATTGAAAACGAGACCGAGGAGCTCGACGGCATACAGGACCCTATAAGCGAGCCGCTATCCGACGAGGAGCTCGATCTGCTTCGTCAGAGCATAGACGCGCAAAAGGTCGACCGAAGCCGGCTTGCACATTACGATAACTCGGACAAGGCGAAGGCTATAAGATACGCTAAAAAGAATATCCTTTTCGTTTCGATAGTGGCAATAAGCGTGATATGTATTGCTGTAATACTTATATTCGGTATAGTTTTTGCGGTAAGATACGCAAAAAGCAAGCCGAACACCGATGATTTTGTCATATATATCGGCGAAGAAACATATATTGAGGAGTATGATTTTGCAATGAGAGAGGACTCTCTTTATATTGATATGAGAAAGGTCGCTATTGAGGGCGATCTCATAGTCAGTGGCACTAAAAGCACCGCTTCCTTTTCCACGCCCGGCGGACAGTATCTGAGCTTTGAGGACGGCAGCGACCTTGCTATCATCAACGGCAACAAGGTAGAAATGGGCGGATTTGCCGAGATCAGTGAAGAATTTTGTATGGTGCCGTATAAATTTTTAAGCAACGTGCTTGATATCGACGGCAACGGACTTCGTATATCCTACAACAGTCGCGACAATACCGTCGAGGTCAAAAGGCGCTATAACAAGATAGACGGAAAGCAGGTCTTTCTCGACGTATTCTTCAGTGCTGACGATTTCGAGGTCATAACCGAACCGATAGATCCCGATACACTCTACAAATACAATATTGATATAACTCCCTACCTTGACAGCATCAAGAGCGAGGCTCTTCTGCTTGTCAACAAAGACAAGGAAAATTATCTCGGAAGCACGTATACGCCGAGCGACCTCGTATATCTTGAATGTCAAACGAGAGATCCGCTGCGAGATTGGGAATTTCAGCTTTGCTCAGACGCCGCAAACGCGCTTTACGCGATGATGCTTGAAATGGAGCAGGCGGGATTTACCGAGATCAAGATAACAAGTGCGTACCGTCCGTATTCCTATCAGGAATCTCTCTTTAACAGCTACGTTGCGGAATATAAGCGCAATTACGGAATGTCTCAGGCGCAGGCAGAGGCAGAGGCCGAAAAGACCTCGGCACGCCCCGGATCAAGCGAGCATCAGAGCGGACTTTGTGTTGACTTTGTAACCGACGAATATCCCAAGCTTACCGAGGAATTTGAAAGATCAGAGGAATTCAAGTGGCTCTCGGCAAACGCTTACAAATTCGGCTTTATACTGCGCTATCCCAGAGAAAAGGAAGATATCACGGGATACAGCTACGAGCCCTGGCACTATCGCTTCGTAGGACGCGAGGCGGCAACCGAAATATATAATTCGGGAATCTCTCTTGAGGAATATCTTGAAGATACCGAAAGCTGACAGTTAATAATTATAAATATAAAGGTGATATTATGCTGACCTTAAAAACAAACGAGCTTTTTGATCTTTCGCACACGCTCGCAAGCGAGCTCCTCGGCTCCTGCGAGTATCCGTGGCACGTTCTTCCCCACATCAAAGAATTTGTGATCCAGCTTGGACGCACGCTTTCCGAGGAAGAATACGACAATCCCGAGGAAAACGTATGGATCTCGAAAAGTGCCGTGGTAGCGCCAAGCGCCACCATATGCGCTCCCGCAATAATCGGGCACCGATCCGAAATAAGAGTGGGGGCTTATATACGCGGCGCGGTCATCGTCGGCGAGGACTGTGTCGTGGGCAACTCCTGTGAGATAAAAAACGCGATACTTTTCGATTCGGTTCAAGTGCCGCATTTCAACTATATCGGCGATTCTGTGCTCGGATACCGCGCGCATACGGGCGCGGGTGCCGTTACCTCCAACGTAAAAAGCGATAAAACTCTTGTTACAGTAACGGCCGAGGACGGCAAAATTGAAACGGGATTCAAAAAATTCGGCGCGATGATCGGCGACAACGTTGAGATAGGCTGTAACTGTGTTCTTAATCCCGGCACGGTAATTGGCAAAAATACAAATATATATCCTCTGTCATCGGTCAGAGGAAGCATTCCCCCCGACAGTATTTTCAAGTCAGCGGGCAATATTGTAAAAAAACAATAAATAATATTTAGGAAGGTCTTTATGGGAAGATTATTCGGAACGGACGGCATCAGAGGAATTGCAAACACAGAGCTCACCTGTGAGCTCGCATTCAACGTAGGACGCGCGGCTGCCGCAGTCCTTACCGACACTTCAAGAAAAAGACCCACCTTCGTTATCGGAAGCGACACGCGCGCTTCCTCGGATATGCTCTGCTCCGCTATCGTGGCGGGACTTTGCTCACTCGGCGCTGACGTTATACAGCTCGGCGTTATTCCCACGCCTGCCGTGGCATTCCTCGTTGGAAAGTACAAGGCTGATGCGGGCATTATGGTATCGGCGTCTCACAATCCCGCAGAGTTCAACGGCATAAAAATATTTGGAGGCAACGGCTTTAAGCTTCCCGATATGCTTGAGGAGAGGATCGAGGAGCTGATACTTAACGGTAATACCGTATACGAGCGTCCCACAGGAAAGGACGTCGGCAGGCTTACTCTTGCAGCAAGCGCCGCAAAGGATTACGTTGACCACGTGGCAAGCACATCTTATTATAGCCTTGAGGGGTTGAATATCGCGGTTGACTGCGCCAACGGCTCGGCATCCTCAACTGCCAGACTTCTGTTCAAAAAGCTCGGGGCAAACGCAAAAATTCTTTACGATAAGCCAAACGGTGCAAACATCAACGACAACTGCGGCTCAACGCATATATCTGCTCTGTCGCAATACGTTGTCGAGCACAAACTCGACTGCGGTATAGCATTTGACGGCGATGCTGACAGATGTCTTTGCGTGGACGAAAAAGGAAACGTCATCGACGGCGATTTTATTATGGCTATCTGTGCGCTCGATCTCAAGAGACGCGGAAAGCTGGCGGGTAATACCGTGGTCGGCACGATAATGTCCAACTTCGGCTTTACTAAATTCTGCGAGGAAAACGATATCAGATTCATCGCCACCAAGGTCGGCGACAGATACGTGCTTGAGGAGATGCTTCTCGGCGAATTTGCTTTCGGCGGCGAGCAATCGGGACATATCATCTTCAAAGATTTCGCAACCACGGGAGACGGACAGCTCACCGCTGTTCAGCTCCTGTCGATCGCAAAGCATTCGGGCAAAAAGCTCTCCGAGCTATCAGAGGTCATGACGGGATATCCGCAGACTATGATAAATCTCAAAATATCGGCAGAGGGCAAGATCGCGTTTTATACCGATAAAGAGGTCAATCTTAAAATAGAAGAAGCCAAGGAAACGCTTGGCAAGACAGGACGAATAGTGGTTCGCCCGTCGGGCACAGAGCCGCTCATACGCGTTATGGTTGAGGGTATGGACACCGAGCTCATCGAGCGCGTTGCAAAAAATGTTGCGGACGTTATAGTGTCAAGACTTGCAAGCAAATAATTTTCAAAAGCTATCGCGGCGCGATAGCTTTTATTTTTTCAAAATATCTTGCTTTTTGCGTTCCGGTATGATAAACTAAAATATATACAATATAATATGAGGAGAAGATTTATGAAAAAGACGGTATTTATTAAAATAATCTCTCTCGTTCTGGTGCTCATAATGGCTATGGCTTGTGCAGTATCCTGCAACAATGCTCAGGAGCCTGACGAAAGCTCAGATACCGAGGCTTCGGAGCTTACCACCGATACCGAGAGCACGACAACGGACACAGAAAATACAACGACCGATACCGAAGGCTCTACCACGGCGGGAACAGAAAGCACCGAAACCTCAAAGGACACAGAGTCGGAGGATACAGATGCTGACGAGCCCGAGGTCGTAGAAATACTTCCCATTATTGCAGACAAGAAAACAAAATACACGATCGTTACCACCGACTCGGTAAATGCCGATATAGCGATCGCCACCAACGAGCTCAAATGCTTGTTCTCTACCTTTGCGGGCGTTGGAATAAACGTTAAGACCGTCAGCGATTTCAAATTTCTTTACGGCGAGAAGCTGAACGCTCCAAAAATAATCGTCGGCTCATTGATCGAGGATCCCGAAAGCGTGAATATGAGATATGCGCTCGACTCGGGTGAATTTATAATAAAATTCTCAAAGAACACGCTTTACATAACCGGAAAGAGCAACACCGACACTCTTCGCGCGTGGGAATACTTCAAGATCACCTATCTTTATAAGGGTATGACCGAGCTCGCCTTTGAGGACGGCTTCTGCTATGAAAGCAAATCCGAGCAGGTCGAGAATATCACTATAAACGGTACACCCATATCCGAATACAAGATCGTACACTGCGGTAGCTTCCACGCCGCCAAATACGCCGAGTTTATCAGAGGTGCGATATTCAGAAAAACAGGTATAACCTTGGGTGTAACCAAGGATACCTCAGACGAGACTGACCACGAGATACTCATAGGCAAGACAAACCGAGACGAAAGCAAAGCAGTCAGAGCAGAATACGAGCGTCCCAACGTATATTACGACGTAAAGACCTTGGGCACAAAGCTCGTGGTTATGGGTGAGGGATACAAAACGCTTGAGCACGCGACCGCAGAGCTTGAAAAATATATCGGATCGATCACGGCGGCGACAGACGTCAACGGAACGATCGCGGACGGAGACGTTATCGATTTTATCGATACTACCACGATGATAGACCGCGCCGATGGCACGGATCTTCGAGTTCTTCACTACAATATGGCGGCGCCGCTTCTCTGGAACGAAAACGCCATATACAAGAACGACACCGAGCGCGGAGAGGCTATCGCCGATATGATACTTGCTTACTACCCCGATCTTGTAACCACCGACGAGATATATAACAGCAATGTAACCGCGCATCACATAAATCTTTATAAGGCGGTAATGGGTGAGCTCTACGAATATTATTACGTGCTTGAGGATTCGCCTTATGACACCGATAAGCCTGCCGAAGGAGTAACGGGAGACACCAATTACGGAATCAACGAAAACATACTTCACAAAAAGTCTCTCGGTCTTGAGCTGATAACGTCTGGCTGGAGATACTGCTCCGTAAAGTATGACGGCGCATACGTTAAATATCTTGGCTTCCATACCGCAGTCTTTAAAATGACCGACGGCCAGAAATTCATTATTTCCGCAGGACATTACGGCGATAGCGGCACGGATACTACCTGGGCTGCCGAGCATCAGCAGGCAATTGCCGATGCACAGGCGGCGAGCGGCAGCGAGGAAGCGCTCCCCACTATAATCACGGGAGATATGTTCACCGTAAAGGGCAAAGCAGGATATAAATATCACCTTGAAAGAGGCTTTGGAGATTCGCAGCAGAGCGCGCTGATAAAATGTAATATCTCAACGTACGGCGACGTTATAGTCAGCCACGCGACCTTCCATACCGTAGGCGTCAGACAGACCTCGCGTGCGGCAGAGGATTTCGTTTGGTACAGCACTGCTCATTTTGAGGCGTTGCAGTTCAAGGTCATCGCATCCGAGCTTACCGACAGGACCAGCGACCACTACCCCGTTTGCTCGGACCTGAAATTCAAATAAATTTTTAAAGGGCTGATTTAAAGCAGCCCTTTTTTCAATTTTTGGTGGAAAATAAAATTTAGATTTGCTATTGTATTTTCAATATTTTTGTGATAGAATGATTTAAACTCAGAAAAGTTATTCAAGATCAAGGAGATCCGAGATATGAAAAAATATATAAAAATTGTAGCTCTTTTATTGGTGTTCACATTTATCGTACCATTGATAATATCCTGCCAACGCGGCCAAACGCCTATTGACACCGACGGCACGGATACCACCGAAAGCGTTGAAGCTACCGAAACTGAAGAAACGTCTCAGGTGCTTGAGACTACCACCGACACCGAGGATACGTCCGACACGGAAAGCTCGGATACAACGAAAGATACCGAGTCTGAAGATTCATCCGAGTCAACCGACACCGAAAAGCCAGACGATCGCACTTATACCATAGTCGAAAAAAAGAAAACCGATTATACAATAGTTATTCCCGATTCAAACGGCGCAAATCTCACCGCCGCCTGCAATCAGCTTCGCGCAACGTTTCTCGAGGAGTACAACGTTTCTATACCGATGTATAAGGAATCAACCTTCAAAACGATCACCGATGGCAATACGAGCATACCAAAAATAATTATCGATGCAATTAAGATCGATGAAAACAGCAACGAGATCAAAAACAGTCTTGATTACAACTCATTCTCCATACAAATGATAAACGGAGACCTCTATATTACAGGAGGAACTACCGAGTCAACCGTTCTTGCAATAAATTATTTTATTGAAAAGCATATGTTATCACTCGCACCGTCTATAACCTTTAACAACGGAATAATATATGAAACGAGAGTCGCCTTCCCTCTTGGAAATCTTACTGTCGCATCAAATCACATATCGAAATACACCATTGTTTATTACGACAGCTATTATGCAAAGCAGGCTGCAGAAAAATTACAGACAGAGCTTATTGATCTCATCGGCTTGAAGCTGCCTATCGTCCAAGACTCAACAAAAGAGAGCGCTTATGAGATACTCGTAGGAAAAACGAACAGAGCCGAGAGCAAGGCGGTTCGCGCCGGATATGACCGTCCTAACGTCAATTACGACGTTGTAGAAAAGAACGGCAAGCTCGTTATAATGGCAGAGGGCTTCTCCACATTGGAGGTAGTCGGGGAAAAATTTATAAGCCATCTCAAAACGCTGGACGACAAGCATAATATCTCCGGCTCTGAGATAAGCGGCGATATTCTTATATCCGATAATGCCGATAACGTATACGAAGGCAATATGCTCACAAGAGCCAATAACACCGACGTGAGAATAATGGCGTGGAATATGGGCGGTCCCGGAACTTCCGGACAAATAGACCTTGCCGAAAAGCTGGCGGATACGATTCTCAAAAATCTTCCCGACGTGTTTGGAACAAACGAATTTTACGATCCCCCGTCTGGTGCTTACAGAACCACGTTTAATGCTGTATTGCGTGAAATATCCGAATATTATTACGAGATAGAATCAGAAAACGATTTTCCGAACGATTCCCGTCTGGAATCCTTCGTCAAATCGCGCGGTCCCCGTCCTCAAAAAATATTTATCCGAAAGGATGCGGGGATCAAGGTCATAGCGGCAGGCTGGAGATATACCGAATATCAGAAGGATATCAACTACCGCAGCTTCCCTTGGGCTGTGCTTGAAACTAAGGACGGCGATAAGTTCATCTATACGGTATCCCATTACACCAATATGACAAATGATAACGTAGCCGCTATCGAGCAGCTTGAAACAGTAGCTTATGCGCAGGCTCAGAGCGGAAGCAGCGAGGCTCTGCCGACGATACTTTCGGGAGATCTCTGGATGGCCATTGGAAAAGGCGCATATAAATATTTCACCGACGCCGGCTACAAGGATGCTCAGCGTGAGGCTTTGGTCAATGATAATAACAATATAGGCCACGGCACCTTCCACGACTACGGTAAATTTGAGCCACACAGATCAATTACCGACCGTATTATGTATAGTGCAGGAATGGTACCCTTGAAGTTCAAGGTGATCACTTCGCTTGAAGCGCTGGATTCCAGCGACCACTCCCCCGTTTGCACGGATTTTAAATTCAACTAAGACTATACGACCGACTGAAAAGTCGGTCGTATTTTTATTTTGCGAAAAGCAATATTAAATTTACGGTGAAATCGACAGTAGCCGCAACGAGAAGCGTCAGTGCGGAAATTATCGCTTCTCTGCGTGGGATCCTTGAGAAAAGCCGCGACATAGGTTCCCAGAAAAACGCCATAACGACGGTTATCATCACACCCCAGATCAAGCTGTATGAAAGGCAGATCACCCCGAAAAGATTAAACGGCTTGTCCGAATAATCCCAGAGCGGCATTCCCGCAAGCTTGAATATACTGCCCACCGCAAGCTCCGCGGCGGTAGATATAAGAGTTACCATAACGAAATAAGCGATAATACGCACCGCTTTGTACTTTAGTATCCGTTTTGCCCACGAAGCGCGCATTATCTGTCTGTCAAGCAACCCGTCAAGCTTTTGCGGCGTGCCGAAGGCATAGGCTATAAGAATGATACTCGCGCCGTATATCGGGCAAAGCGGCAAGGTAAGAAATCCGCGGTCTGTATATTCCCGAAATCTTATATAATGCATTACGGTTTCCAACGCCCAACCGCCAAAGGACACAACAAATCCTATTAGGATCATACGGCAAAGCCTGGCGAGCGCTTCGAATTTTCCCTGTCCTCTTACGTATTTTTCATTCTTTTTCATATTTTCTCCGTATTTTTCGGTTTATCATTTTTAGCATTGGGCATTGACACCCATTTTTATTCATATATTTTTATGAGTAATGATAAGGAGTCGGCTATGCAAAATTACAAAAACAACGGCACACAAAAATATGGGCTTTCAGAAAAAGACGTCGAGCTGTCGCGTGCTGAACACGGAAATAATATATTAAGCGCCTCAAAGCCCAAGGGATTCTGGCGACATTTTTTAGAGAACCTCGGAGATCCCGTAATAAAAATATTACTTTGCGCGCTGGTCGTAAATCTGTTATTCGTATTTCGAGGCGGAGATATTGCGGAGACTCTCGGTATCGCTATATCGGTATTTCTCGCAGCATTCATTTCCGCGCTGTCCGAGCGCGGCGGCGAGCAGGCGTTCGAGAAGCTGTCTGCCGAATTCGATAATATGAGCTATCGCGTAAGGCGGGACGGCAAAATAAAGAAAATATCCATAAACGATGTAGTAGTCGGCGACGTAATACTTATAGGCGCGGGAGAAAGGATCCCTGCCGACGCTCGCATATTTCGGGGTGAGATGTCGGTCGATCAATCATCTATTACGGGAGAGAGCAAGGAAATAACAAAAATACCGAGCAGCGAGCGCGAGATATCGCCCTCGGCAAAAAACATTCTTTTGCGCGGCTGTCCCGTGATCTCGGGCGAGGGCGAGCTTGAGGTGGTAGCGGTAGGAGATAAAAGCCTGCTCGGGCAAATATCGCGAGAGATACAGATCGAAACGAGGGAAAGCCCGCTAAAGCTCCGCCTCGCAAAGCTTGCGCGGCAGATAAGCCGCCTCGGATATCTTGCGGCAATACTTGTGGCGCTTGCCTTTCTTTTCAACACCTTTGTAATAGACAGCGGATTTCGCGGAGAGCTGATATTGCTGAAGCTATCGGATATTCATTTCACACTCGAAAAGCTGCTTCATGCCTTTATGCTCGGACTTACGGTCATCGTGGTCGCGGTACCCGAAGGGCTACCGATGATGATAGCCGTCGTGCTATCGTCAAATATCAAAAAAATGGTACGGGATAAGGTTCTCGTGCGCAAGCCCGTGGGAATAGAAGCAGCAGGCAGTATGAATATTCTTTTCACAGACAAAACAGGAACTCTGACAGAAGGAAAAATGTCGGTAGGACGACTCGTATGTGCTGATGGCAGCGAGCTTGAGCTATCAACGGCGCACCGCAAGGCATCGGCAATATTTGACGCCTATACGATCTCCTGTGTGCTGAACACAATGTCCTCCATATCGGATACGGGAGCTGTAACGGGTGGAAATTCGACCGACCGCGCTCTGCTCTCAAGCGTCGCTCACCGTGCGCCCGAGGTTATTCGAGCAATTAAGGTATCGCAAAAGATCCCCTTTGACAGCGCGTATAAATATTCCGCGGCACAGCTATCCGACAAAGACCGTAGCGTGATCGTAAAGGGCGCGCCTGAAAGGCTTTTGCCCTTTGTTTCAAGGTGTCTTACGCCAAGCGGAAGCGTTGACGATTTCAGAAGATATTACGCCGCATTCTCGCAAAAAATAGCTGCAATGTGTGCCGCGGGCGAGAGAGTACTGCTCGTTGCCACCTCGCGTGATATGCCTCACCGCAACAAATTCGGCGAACTCACTCTCGTTTGCGCCGTATCGCTGAGCGATCCGCTCCGCAAGGAAGCGAGGGCGTCGGTATCCGAACTTCAAGGGGCGGGAATACAGGTCGTGATGATAACGGGAGACAGCAAGGCGACCGCATCGGGAATCGCAAAAAAATGCGGTATTCTCTGCTCCGAGCGATCTGTTGTGCTTGACGGAGACGAGCTCGCGCGCCTTGACGACACCTCGCTCAAGAAGCTTCTTCCAAGGCTCGCGGTCATCTCTCGCGCACTCCCCACAGATAAGAGCCGTCTCGTGCGCATAGCGCAGGAGCTTGAGCTGGTCGTGGGAATGACGGGCGACGGAGTTAACGATGCCCCCGCACTAAAGCGAGCGGATATAGGATTTGCGATGGGAAGCGGCACAGAGGTCGCAAAGGATGCGGGAGATATAATAATTCTTGATAACAATCTTGCCTCGATAGTACGCTCTGTGCTATACGGAAGAAATATATTCAAGAGCATCCGAAAATTCATCACGCTGCAGATAACGATGAATTTTTGCGCTGTCGGTGTATCAATGATCGGTCCTTTCATCGGCATAGACGCGCCCGTAACAGTAGTACAAATGCTGTGGATAAACATAATTATGGACACACTCGGCGGTCTTGCCTTTGCGGGAGAAGCGCCCTCGAAATATTGTATGCGGGAAAAACCAAAGCGCCGCGATGAGCCGATAATGAACAGATATATGATCAATCAGATCGTACTGCTCGGCTCCTTTACCGTCGCGCTCTGCCTTGCGTTCCTGCTTTCCCCTTCGATAACAGCGAGATTTCGAACCGCACCCGACAGAATATATCATCTCTCGGCCTTCTTTGCGCTCTTTATATTCACCTCGGTGTTCAACTGCTTCAACGCCCGAAGCGACAGACTCAATCTGCTCTCAGGTCTTTCCAAAAACAAAATTTTCATCGCGATCATGAGCGCAATATGCATAATACAGATAATTTTCGTATATCTCGGCGGCAGCGTGCTTCGAACCGCTCCCCCGCTGACGTCAGAGCTTTTATTTACCTTAGGACTCTCGCTGCTCGTGTTCCCTGCCGAAATGATAAGAAAGCTTATCTGGCGGATATGTGGGCGCAAGGACGGTTTTTAAGCTCTAAAAGTAAATAAATTTATAACCAAAGGTTATATTTTGAACACTCTATTGACAAAAACAAATAAAAAGTATATAATAAATTAGTTAGCTTACGTTTCCGAAAGGAAGGAATTTTAAATGAAAAGAAATAAATTATCACGACTCCTTTTGGTTTTGACCGTTCTGGCTATGATAGCCGCGCTCGTATCCTGTAAGGGCAATAAAGATCAGAACTCGGACACCTCTGCCGACAGCTACGTCGAGAGGACCGAGTACACTATAACCTTTGAGAGCAACGGCGGCTCAAAGGTGCCTTCGATCACCGTTTACAAAAACGCTCAGCTTGCTAATTTCGAGCCACCTGTGCGCGACGATTATATATTTATCGGTTGGACACACGAGGGCAGAGCCTGGGAGTTCGGCGAGGGCGGAGATTACGTCAAGAGTGATATGACGCTTTACGCCAATTGGGCAAAGCTCAACTCGGTCTTTAAATACGAAGAGATCGACGGCGAAATAATACTTACAAAGCTTATCAACAAAAACGATTATCCGAGCCTCACTATTCCCGAGCGCTTTAATGGCAAGCCGGTTGTGGGAATCGGCGACGAGGTCTTCAAGAATATTTCAATAAATATTGATGACTCGCTTTTCAAGGGACTGAAAAGCGTTACCTTCCCAAAATCTGTAACTAAGGTCGGCTTTGCGGCATTCCAGGATTGCTCAAATCTCGAGATAACCTTCAAGGGTGAGCTGACGTCGATCGGCGAAAACGCATTTTACAACTGCAATACGTTAAGATCAATAAATCTCAGCGATGAGCTTGAGAAAATTCCGTTCCGCGCGTTTTCCAAATGTCAGCTTGAGAGTATAATAATTCCCGACTCCGTCAAGGTAATTGATGAGAATGCGTTTGAGCTTTCAACGTATATTCGCACCGCGGTCATTCCCGCAGACGTCAAGATCGAGGATTCGGCATTCAGAGATTGTGTGCTGCTCAAGTCGGTATTCTTCAGAGGAACCGAGACACAGTTTGGCGAGCTCTCTATCAGCGGCAACAACGATCCCTTCAAGGCTGCCAAGGTGTATTATTACTCAGAATCCGAGGACGTTGAAGCGGATAAATTCTGGCAATTTGACAGCAAGGGCACACCGACGATAATAGGCTGATACGATTCAGATATTCAAAGCAAGGAGATAAAAAATTGAAAAACAAAAAAGAAAATCCTTCTGCCTGCGCTACCAAGACCTCTATCGGCGGTCAGGCACTTATCGAAGGAATAATGATGCGAGGTCCGAAAAAGAGCGCTATGGCGGTCAGAAATCCTGACGGAGAGATAGTTCTTGAAAAGTGGGATACTCAGGTATCCAAAAGACCTAAATTTTTCAAGCTTCCCATAATACGCGGTCTTTTCAATTTCATAGATTCCATGTCGGCGGGCTACAAATGCTTGATGCGTTCGGCAGAGATCTCGGGACTTGAAGAGCTCTCCGAGGAAATGGAAAAGGAAAAGAAGGCCAAGAAGGCTAAAAAGAATAAAAATCAAACAGAAGAAACAACCGAAATTGAAACTGTTGAGCAGGTGTCCGAGACTGCGGAAGCTACCGAAGCCTGCGTATCTGAGGAGATCACCGAGACCGACAAGGCTGAGGAAGCTGTCGAGGCGGCAGAAGAAAAGCCCGCTAAAAAGGACAGCTCATCGGCGCTTATGACCGGTATCATGGCTATTGCTTCGGTCCTTGGAGTAGCTCTTGCGCTTCTTCTGTTCATGTGGCTTCCCTCTTTCCTTTATAAGCTTTGCGAGGGATTTCTTCACGTTGACAATCTCGCACTCAACTCGCTGATAAAGTCGGCGTTCGAGGGCATCCTTAAAATCGCAGTTCTCATTGCTTACATGTCGCTCGTCTCACTTATGAACGACATCAAGCGCACCTTTATGTATCACGGTGCCGAGCACAAGACCATATTCTGCTACGAGCACGGTATGGAGCTGACGGTCGAGAACGTTCGTAAGGAAGGACGCTTCCATCCCAGATGCGGAACCTCGTTCCTGATCCTTATGCTTTTGGTCGGAATCTTTATTTCCTTCCTTATAGACCCTCTGTTTATACTCATAACGGGCGCAATTCCGAAGCTGTGGCTGCGTGTGCTTATCAAGATAATACTTCTTCCTCTGATAATGGGAATCGGCTACGAGCTTATAAAGCTTGCCGGCAAGCATCAGAATCTTTTAACAAGAATAATCTCCGCACCGGGACTGTGGCTCCAGAGACTTACGGTCAAAGAGCCCACAGATGATATGATAGAATGCGCGATAGCAGCGTTCGTAGAGGTCATTCCCGACGACGGAAGCGATAAAATTTAAAACATTTTAATTTTAAATCCATGGAGGCAAATTATGAAATTTATTGTTTGTGAAACCTATGAAGAAATGTCCAAGATCGGCGCGGATATGTTTACCGAGGTGATCAAGAACGATCCCAAGTGTATAATCGGTCTTGCTACCGGATCTACCCCTGTCGGAATGTACAGCGAGCTCATCAAGAGAAATCAGGCAGGCGAGATATCCTTCAAGGACGTTACGTCTTACAATCTCGACGAGTACTATCACCTCTCGGGCGATCATCCTCAGAGCTACAGATACTTTATGAACCAAAACCTTTTCGATCACATCGATATAGATAAGGCTCACACCTTTGTTCCCGACGGATTCGCAGAGGATCCCAACGCATACGGCAAGGAATACGACGCACAGATCCAGGCGGCAGGCGGAATCGACATTCAGGTCCTCGGTCTTGGTGTGAACGGACATATCGCATTCAACGAGCCCGCAGAGGAGCTCTGCGCTTCCACCCATCTCACCGACCTCACCGAGAGCACCATCAAGGCTAACTCGAGATTCTTCGAGAGCGAGGATGAGGTTCCCAAAAAGGCTCTTACGATGGGACTCGGCAGCATCATGCACTCCAAGAAGATCATCGTTCTTGCAAACGGCGTTGCAAAGCACGAGGTTATCAAAAAGCTCCTCGGCGACGAGATCACCACTTCCTGCCCCGCAACTCTTCTCAAGTGCCACAGAGACGTTACCGTCATCTGCGACAAGGCAGCGTATAACGGTTAAAAAGAAAAAGCACCCCAAGGGGTGTCTTCCATAAAGCAGGTTTTCCTGCCGATAGAAAATCATCTTCGTAGGGGCGTTCTGTGAACGCCCGCGGGCGAACGCAGTTCGCCCCTACGGAAAAGGACAGAGAATGTGAAATTTCTCTGTCCTTTTTTTACACATCTTGCAGGCAAGGTATAGTGTGTTACACCTTTTAGGCGTACTGTCGGGAGATAAAATAGCCTTCTCCTGTGGGAGAAGGTGACAGCCGTAAGGCTGACGGATGAGGAGTTAGTTTTGCGTTTAGTAACACCTCATCCACCGCTAACGCGGTCCCCCTTCCCCCACTGGGGAAGGCTTATTTTGTGCGTCCCGAATGTTCGTCAATTTTCCTGACAAGCACTGCTTTTGTGGACACAAAAGCGAAGCCCCGCGCGAGGCGGGGCGAGAGTTTAATCAAGAAATTCTTTGATGTTTTCCAAATGTTTTGTTGCCATCTGCGTAGAATACGGAAACATTTCATCTTCTTTCAGAATGTTTTCATTGACAAAATATTCAAGACACTCTTGAATGGCTGTTGCATACATACGAATGTTTTTTTGAAGAACATCTGCCAAATCTTTACCAGTTAAAACATTGCTTCTGCCAAGATTGTATTCGCGACACACTTCAAAGGAAGGAAGCATATCAATATAAGCTTTTGCAGTCTGCACATCTCCGAGCGTATAATAGCAATATGCCAAATCCCGTGTTACTTTACATATAAGCTCGGAATTTTTGGAAATATTCAAAATGCGCCTATAAATATTTATTGCCTCATGCTCATGTTCGGGATGCTGTCTAATTGTGCCTCTCAAGCTCCAAGCAAGCCAATACATAATTTCGCAGCTTGACGGATACTGAATTAAAGCATTGCGAAGCAAGATAACAGCGTCATTATATTTGCTGTTATCACAGAAAGCTTTCGCTTTCTCTATGATTTCGAAAATATCCTTTTCCTGCTTGCTTATATCGACTCCCAAAAGGTAATCGGTAGAAACCTTGAAAATATTAGCTATAATAGGCAACATTTCAATGTCGGGGTACGAAGTTCCGCACTCCCACTTGCTGATTGCTTGTGAAGTAACGCCGAGCATTTCCGCAACCTGCTCTTGCGTTAATTCTTGTAATTTGCGAAGTTCCTTAAAAATATTAGAAAAACGATTGTCCATAAATGACCTCCAGTAATTATTATCTGAACCGGTTCTGCTTATATTAT
>JAFXHA010000032.1 GCA_017536635.1 Clostridia bacterium | reverse complement strand
GGGGTGCGGGGCAAAGCCCTGCAAAATTAGTCCTTCTCGATAGTATCCGCGAATCTGAAGCCTGCGGTTTCGGATACGGGGAGCGAGAATACGAGCGCGTGAGCCTTGGAATCGGGGCCTGCGTCGTGGATTATCGCCTTCATAATATCCTTCTTTTTAGCGCTTGACGATACGATAAATACCATTTCCTTTTCCTCGGCGAGAGTAAGGCCGAAGAATTTTTGTGCGCCGGCACCCGTGCCTTTAGCGCGAATTGTGGTTCCTCCGCCTGCGCCTGCTGCTCTTGCTGCATCCATCACCGCATCGGTGTATCCTTTTTCATATATTGCTACAATAAGCTCGTAATCCGATTGCATTTTTTTCTCCTCCGTGTTTTCAGCGTTTGTGGGCTGTGTTTCTTGCGTTGCGGTAAAGTATTCAAGTGTTCTTGCACCTGCGATTCCCGAAAGCGGGACCGCCATGGCAACGCCTCTGTCGGGCAGGTCTATCTTCATATCTCTTGAGAGCTTTTTGCAAAGAGACTTGAGAGACTGCTCGGTTACTACCGACATAAGCATTGATTTTTCGGTTTTTTCAAGTCCGAAAAGGTCAAGCGTTTTTGCGTGAGCCGTACCGTTGCAGGGGATGGTATAAATTATTCCGACACCGTCAGACTCGTAAAAGGTTTCATATTCTTCGCTGTCTGAGCGGCGTATTATCGTTATCAGAAGATAAAGATTATTCATTTGTTACCTCCTTAAAACTCAATGATGTCGTCATCGGACGAATCGGGAGTAATGATGATTTCTTCGATCACAGGCTCCTCGACAGGTGTGTCGGCGAGCTCTTTTTGCGTTTTGTTCAGCTTGATCTTATAAATCAGACCGAGGATCTGAATTGCTATCAGTGGAGTCATGGCGACCATTGCAACGACGCCGAAAGCGTCGGTAACTATGTTTCCGCCGACTGCCGAGCAGGCACCGACTGCAAAGGGAAGCAGGAAGGTGGCTGTCATAGGACCTGAAGCAACTCCACCCGAGTCAAACGCGACCGACGTGAACAGATCGGGCACGAAGAACGAAAGAACGATCGCGATAAGATAACCGGGAATGATTATCCAGAGAATAGAGATTCCCGTGAGAACTCGAAGCATAGCGATTCCGACCGATGCGGCAACGCCGAGCGAGAGTGAGAGCGAGAGCGCCTTGCCGGGAATCGTTCCCGATGTGGCTTCCTCTACCTGCTTTGTAAGAACGTGGACCGCGGGCTCTGCGGCAACTATAAAGTAACCGATGACCATTCCCAAGGGAACGATTATCCAGGAAAACTCAGAAGCAGCCAGCTCGTGTCCGAGATAATTACCTACGGGCATAAAGCCTACGTTTACTCCCGTGAGGAAGAGCACGAGACCGACGTATGTATAAGCAACGCCGACGAGAATTTTGCCAACTCCTTTTTTACCTCTTCCGCCGCGGATAAGTCGGAAGACGAGGAAGAATATAACGATGGGGAACACCGCGATAGCGACTTCCTTGAGATAATGGGGAATATCACGGACAAAGAGCATAGTAATGTCTCTTGACGTGTCGGCATCGGGCATACCGTAGTTGCTGACCACCTGCGCGTCAACGTCAAAGATAAGACCGAGCAGCATTACCGCAAGTATCGGACCTATTGAGCAGAGAGCTACGAGACCGAAGCTATCGTCCTCGGCTCCGTCGTCGGAACGGATAGACGCAACACCGACACCGAGTGCCATAATAAAGGGAACGGTCATAGGACCTGTCGTAACTCCGCCCGAGTCAAACGACATAGGAATGAAATTTTCAGGGACGAAGAAAAGAAGTCCGAAAACTATCGCATAGAAGAAAATAAGCAGATATTTGAGCTTTATCTTGAAAATTATGCGGAGCATAGATACTACCAGCATAATTCCCACTCCTATGGACACGGTAAGAACCAATGTGAAGTTAGGTATTGACGAGACCTGCTCCGCGAGCACCTGAAGGTCGGGCTCGGAAATAGTTATCATAATACCTACGAAGAGTGATACAAATACGATGAGAGGAAGCTTTTTAGACTTAGTCATCTCAGAACCGACGTATTCTCCCATAGGTGTCATCGAGGTCTCGGCACCAAGCGTGAATAGTCCCATTCCTATAACGAGCATTACCGCACCTATAAGAAAGGATACCAGCATAGCGGCGGGCACGGGCACTATCGTTACGAGCAAAAGTAAAACTATGAATGTAACGGGCAGTACGGACTTTAGCGATTCGACTATTTTTTCAGTCAGAATCGTGTTTTTGAACAAGCTCACTTTCTTCTCCTTTCGAAAAAATCACATCATAATTGTTTCATTTAGTATATCATATCGGTACCGAAAAGTCAACGGAAAACAAAAATATAATCAAATAGTTCATTGACAACAAAAGCGCGCTGTGATATAATAATTTTAGTAAAAAGTGAACTAACGGCAAGCCCTTTGCATATACTTTAATGCGCGGTCAGCGCGAAAAAATCGGAAGGCGGAGTGTTATGAAGAATCTCGGATATTATAACGGAAAATACGACCTCATAGAAAATATGACGGTGCCTATGAACGACCGCGCCTGCTATTTCGGCGACGGTATTTTTGAGGTAGCATACAGCCGTAATTATAAAATATATTCACTCGACGAGCATATGGACAGACTTTACGACAGCGCGGATATTCTCGGCATCAGAATACCGATAAGCAAAGAGGAGTTTTCGTCGCTTTTGTATGAGCTGTCTGCCAAGGTCGATTCGGGTGAGCAGCATATCTATTGGCAGGTCTCGCGCGGAACCGAGTTCCGCAATCACGCGCCGGATAAGTCGCTTGTGGCAAACATCTGGGTAATGATACGTCCTATGAAGATCAAGGATATATATACGCCTATGAAGCTTATAACTCTTGACGATACGCGCTTCTTGCACTGCAATATGAAAACGCTCAATCTTATTCCCACCGTGCTTGCGTCCGAGAGGGCAGTGGCGGCGGGCGCTGACGAGGCGGTGTTCCACCGCGGCGGCAGAGTTACCGAGTGTGCGCATTCAAATATATTTATAATCCGTCCGGACGGAGCGCTTCAGACCGCGCCTGCGGATAATTATATCCTTGCAGGAGTCGCAAGAGGGCATCTTATCGCGGCGTGCAAGCATTTCGGTGTGGACATTTTTGAGGAGCCCTTTACGCTTGACGAGATGATGGCGGCAGACGAGATAATCGTTACCGCTTCGGGTACGCTCTGCCGACCTGCCGAGATGATAGACGGCGTGCGCGTCGGTGGTAAGGCGCCTGAGCTGCTCAAGCTGCTTCAGGATCATTTGATGAATGATTATATCGAAAAGACCAACTGATAAAAAATCAGCCGAGGCTTCGGCTGATTTTTTTGTTTGCAAATTCACCGCAAAAGTGGTACTGAATTGAACTAAAAAAGCGATTTTGAACACTTAAAAAGCAAAAAAACGTTCATTAAATGCTCAAAAAACAATAAAAAATGAAAAAACTGTTGACAGAGGCGTATATATATGATATAATTACAAAAAAATAACCCTTGTAAATCAAAGGCAAATAAAGCTTGCTATCTCAAAAAACGTGTAAACCTGTTGTTGTGATCTGCGCCCCTCGGTCTGTTAAAATTGAACACAGACCTTTTTGCGCACCCAAAACAGAAAAAAGCGAAAAAAAACGTTTCAATTTAAAGAAAGACAAATATCATTTTGAACGCTCGAAAGGAGAAATGAAAAAATGGAACTCACAAGAAAGCAATTCAGCATTCTCGAAGCGCTTGCAACTACGCCGAATGCGCTTACCCAGAGAGATCTCGAAAAGATCACCAAATATTCCCTCGGTACGATCAACCGCGCCGTAAAGGAGCTTTCGGATCTCGGCTACGTAAAGGACGGCGCAATCACCAATCGCGGAATCGATGCGCTTGAGCCGTACAGAGCAAAGAGAGCAATATTTATCGCGGCGGGATTTGGCTCGCGTCTCGTGCCCCTGACCTTCAATACACCCAAGCCTCTTGTCCGTGTTCACGGAAAGAGAATGATCGATACTCTGATAGACGCTTGTCTTGAGGCGGGAATCAACGAGATCTATATCGTTCGCGGATATCTTTCGGAGCAGTTTGATCAGCTTCTTTATAAATATCCCATGATCAAGTTCCTTGAAAACCCCTTGTATAATGAGGCTAACAATATATCGTCCGCGCTCATAGCGCGCTATATGCTTTCCAACGCATACGTTTGTGAGGCAGACTTGCTTATATCCAATCCCAAGATCATCAAGAAGTATCACTATACGTCCGATTTCCTTGCTATCAAGATGGACCGTACTGACGACTGGTGCTTCGAGGAAAAGGACGGGGTAATTGTTGAGGAAAAGGTCGGCGGTGAAAATTGCTGGCAGGCGGTTGGTATCTCTTATTGGAGTGAGGCAGACGGCCACAGGCTTTCTCAGGATATTCCCGACGTTTACGCTGAGCCCGGCGGAAAAGAGCGTTATTGGGAGCAGGTACCGCTGGTATACCGTAAGGCAAACTACAAGGTTGCCATTCGCGAGTGCTTTGCAGAGGACATCGTAGAGATAGATTCTTTTAAAGAGCTTAAGGCTATAGATAAAACTTACGATATATAATAACGAAGGAGATAATAAAATGAAAAAAGTAGCAAAATTAATATCTATAATTCTTTGTGTATGTATGCTTATTCCGGCACTCGTAGCATGCTCGGGCAAGAGCGATGAGAATACGGTAATTGTATATACAAGTACCGAGGATTACAGAATAGACGATTTTAAAAACGCTGTAAAAGAAAAGTTTCCCGATTATACGATAAAGGTAGAATATATGAATACCGGAACGATAGGCGCTAAGATCAAGACCGAGGGAACAGGAACAGAGTGCGATATCATATGGAGCCTTGAGTACGGATATCTTTCTCAGCTTGCCGATGAAAAGGTCCTTGCTGACGTTACGAGCTACGATCTTTCCAAATTCACCGAAGATGTCAACATTTCAAATAATTTTGTCGTTGACGTTCGTAACGGCGGTGCTATAATTGTAGATTCCGAGGCGTTGGCTGAGGCGGGACTTCCCACTCCCACAAGCTACGAGGATCTTCTCAAGCCCGAATATAAGGGGCTTATCTGTATGCCCTCTCCCAAG
Organism: Clostridia bacterium; assembly: GCA_017536635.1. GTDB lineage: Bacteria > Bacillota > Clostridia > Oscillospirales > CAG-272 > HGM12713. Next base: position 12,447 of record JAFXHA010000032.1, on the reverse strand, counting down.
TCCTCGGGAACCGGCTATATGTTCTTAAAGAGCCTTGTAAACGAGATGGGCGAGGAAGCGGCATTTGAATATTTTGAAAAGCTTAACGAGAATATTTATTCTTACACCTCTTCGGGATCGGGCCCTGTAAACGCGCTCTTTAACAAGGAAGCGGTTATCGGTCTCGGAATGATCTCCCAGGCTGTAAACAAGATCAACGACGGAGCAGATTTTGATATACTCTTCTTCGAGGAAGGCGCTCCCTACTCGCTTTACGGAAGCGCTATGATCGAAGGTAAACAGGAAAAAGCTGCCGTAAAGGAAGTTTTTGACTTTATCGTAAACGAGTATACTAAGACGACTAACGAAAAATTCTTCCCCGAGAAGATATTTAACGATTATACGCCTGTCGTAGAGAATTACCCTACTGATATCGATTATTCCGATATGAGCAACGATACTATGGCAGAGAAGGAAAGACTTCTTGCGAAGTGGAAGTATTGATTATTCGGAGGACACCTGAGGCTTATGGAAGATAAGATTTTAACAGTAGAGCACGTTTGTAAATATTTTGATTCGCAGACCGCGCTCGATGACGTCAGCTTTGATATAAACCGCGGAGAGTTTCTTTCGATACTCGGTCCCTCGGGCTGTGGAAAGACCACGATGCTCCGTATCCTTATAGGCTTGCTTGCCTCGGATTCGGGAAAGATCATCAAGGACGGCGAGGATATCACTAATGCGCCTGCGTCCAAGCGCGGAATGGGCATAGTTTTCCAGAACTACGCGCTTTTTGAGAATATGAGCGTGCTTGAAAACGTTCGCTATGCGTTGAAAATAAATAAGGAAACGAGAGCCGGATCGGCAGAGAAGGCGAAGGATATGCTTCAGAGAGTAGGACTTGGCGAGTATATCAAGAAAAAGCCTTATGAGCTTTCGGGCGGTCAGCAGCAGAGAGTTGCTATCGCGCGCACACTCGTTCTCAATCCCGATATTATTCTGTTTGACGAGCCTATGTCAGCTCTCGACGTTGCAACCCGTCTGTCGCTTCGCAAGGAGCTTAAAAAGATCCAGCGCGAGTTCGGTACGACGATGATCTATATCACGCACGACCAGGAGGAAGCTTTTGCGCTTTCTGATCGAATTATGGTTATGGAGGAGTCGAGACTTTCTCAGATCGACACACCCGAGAACATTATCAAAAATCCCGCAAACGATTACGTAAAGAGCTTCGTTATCGACAATCTTCGTCAGAAGATAGATTCGCTTGCTAAATACGCGAGCGTTGACGGAGGTGCCGAGGCATGACAGCTCTTGCTAAAAAGAGAAGCAGTGTAAGGCTCGATCTTGTAAAGCTTTTGCTGGCGATAATATTTATATTACTTTGCCTGCTGCCCCTTGCAAGAATGCTGTTCTTTATCGATAAGGAGACCTTGACGAAGGTCGTCAGCTCCGAATCGTTTGGAAAGTCGGTGCTCAACACCCTGCTTGTCGGAGTTACGGCAACGGCTATCTCGGTTACGCTTGCGCTTCTGCTCTCCTTCTCACTGCAGAGAACAAAGGTCAGAGGCAAGAGTGCTTTCTCGATGATATTCTGTTTGCCCATGCTTATCCCGTCGATATCTATCGGCTGGGGTATGGTAATACTTTTCGGTACTAACGGTGTGCTCACGAGACTGTTTTCGCTTGAAAATTCGATATACGGTTTCTGGGGGATCGTTATCGGATCGGTAATTTACGCGTTTCCCGTTGCATTCCTGATGCTTAACGACGTGCTTAAATATGAGGACGGTCTGCCCTATGAGGCGGCAGAGGTGCTCGGATTTTCCAAGTGGAGAAGGACCTGCGCGATCACCATTCCTTATCTTAAAAGACCGCTTATCTCCGCGATATTTGCGACCTTTACTATGATAGTTACCGACTACGGTGTTCCGCTCGTGCTTGGCGGTAAATTCAAGACCATGCCCGTTCTCCTTTATGAGAACGTTACCGGTAGCCTTGATTTTGCTGCGGGCTCGGTAATAGGCGTATTTTTGCTTGTGCCCGCAGTGGTTGCGTTTCTTTTCGACCTGTTCAGTAAGTCAAAGGGAAATACCAGCTTCGTTCCCAAGCCTATGCCTATAAACAAGGATAAGATACGCGACGCGGCGGCATATTTGCTGTGCGGCGCGGTGGCGCTTGCTTCGCTTATTTTCGCGGCATCCTTCCTGTTCCTTGCGATAGTAAAGAAATATCCCCGTGATCTTTCGGTTACGTTTGATAACTTTGTAAGAACGTTTGAGCTCGGCGGAAGTGAATATCTTGTCAATTCGTTGATAATCGCGCTTTGCACGTCCGTTCTCGGCGTTGTGGTTGCGTTTATTACCGCATATTTTACGGCGAGAGTTTCGTCCAAGACCTCGAGATTTTTGCACCTTATGTCAATAACCTCGCTGGCTATTCCCGGAATGGTATTGGGACTTTCTTACTCTCTGACCTTTAATAAAACGCCCATATACGGAACTATTGCGATCCTTATCCTCGTAAACACGATGCACTTCTTCGCATCGCCCTATCTTATGGCGTACAACTCTATGAGCAAGATGAACGAAAATCTTGAAAACGTAGGTGAAACGATAGGAGTCAGCCGTTGGCGCATTATAAAGGACGTTATACTTCCTCAGAGCCGTTCGACGCTTATCGAAGCCTTCGCATATTTCTTCGTTAACTGTATGATGACCATATCCGCAGTTTCGATACTGACAAATACGAGCACAAAGCCGATCTCTTTGATGATAAATCAGTTTGAGGCTCATATGGCGATCGAGTGTGCGGCGGTAGTATCTTTGTTGATCCTTGTTATCAACCTTTTGATGAAGGGAACAGTTTTGTTCTGTCAGAAGCGTTTCTTCGACAGAAAACCCAATAATACACCGTAACAACAATAACGGCGGGAGACAACGTCTCCCGCCGTGTTTTTTTGTTTTAGATTAAAGTGCGGAAAGCTCTGCAAGATCAAGAATAAGTCGCTCGGTCTTTTCCCAGCCAAGACAGGGGTCGGTGATGGACTTTCCGTAAACGCCCTCGCCGATCTTCTGTGCACCGTCCTCGATGTAGCTCTCGATCATAAAGCCCTTGACCATAGACTTGATCTCGCTCGAGTGCCTGCAAGCGTGAAGCACCTCTTTGCAGATCCTTTCCTGCTCAAGATATTTCTTTCCCGAGTTCGCGTGGTTAGCGTCAACGATAAGCGCGATGTTCTGCAGGTTGCGAGCCGAATAATCCTTGTAGAGACCGTAAAGATCCTCAAAGTGATAGTTGGGGATAGATTCTCCGTGCTTGTTCACGTATCCGCGAAGGATCGCGTGAGCGAGCGGGTTACCCGAGGAAACGCACTCCCATCCACGATAGAGGAAGGTGTGTGAGTGCTGCGCGGCGGTGATGGAATTGAGCATTACAGAGATGTCGCCGCCCGTGGGGTTCTTCATTCCGACGGGAACGTCGATCCCGCTTGCGACGAGACGGTGCTGCTGATTTTCGGTAGAGCGCGCGCCGACAGCTACGTATGCGAGCAGGTCGGAGAGATATCTGTAATTTTCGGGATAGAGCATCTCGTCAGCGCAGAAGAAGCCTGTTTCTTCGATAGCTCTTGTATGCAGGCGGCGAATCGAGATGATGCCCTCGAGCATATCTTCCTTCTTGTCGGGGTCGGGCTGATGAAGCATGCCCTTATATCCGTCTCCTGTCGTACGGGGCTTGTTGGTATATATTCTGGGAATTATCAGAATTCTGTCCTTGACCTTTTCCTGAACCTTAACAAGCCTTGAGATGTAATCGAGAACGGGGTCCTCGTGATCGGCAGAGCAGGGACCGATGACGAGAACGAGTCTGTCGTCCTTGCCCGTAAAGATATCGGCGATCTCACGGTCGCGCTCTTTTTTGAGCTCTGCGTATTCGGCTTTGAGGGGATATTGCTCCTTTACGTCCATAGGAATGGGAAGCTTTCTGATAAATTGCATATTGTTTTGCATAGTGGTTGCCTTTCGCGATTGGAATAATATAATGTAATATTATATCAAAGAATCAGGGGCGATTTTTTACAATTTTCTAAATTTTTATTATTTATCTTGTAACAATTGGTCAAAATAAAGCTCCCGTCTTGACGAAACGGCATTTTTTTGGTAATATATAAATATAATGGAGTGGTATTGTATTATATCACAAAGGAGAGATCTTATGAATAACGAAAAGCTTTTTGTGGAAATATCCCCGGCTGAGATCGGAAATGCTCCGAGACTGATCAGCGAGGATTGGATGCTCATAACCGTAAAGGATGCAAGCAAGGTGAGCGGCGCTAACGCGATGACTGCCAGCTGGGGCTTTATGGGTTATATATGGAAGAAAAACGTGGCGACCGTCTTTATCCGTCCCGAGCGATATACTTATGCGCTTGCCGAGGCGGAGGACAGATTCTCACTTGCGTTTTTCGGCTCGAAGCACCGCGACTTTATGAAGCTTTGCGGCGTAAAGAGCGGCAGGGATATGGATAAGATCGCCGAATGCGGATTCCATACCGTCGAGCTTGACGGCGTTCCCGTGATCGCTGAGGCAGAGCTTGCACTCGTGTGCAGAAAGATATATATTGACGACGTCAAGGCTGAGAATTTCCTTGATAGCGCGCCGCTTTCATATTATGAAAGGGACGGACTTCACCGTATGTACGTTCTTGAGATAGAAAAGGTGTACGCCAAGGAAGGCGGAGAATATCACAACTGAATTCAAATAAAAGAAAGAGAAAAAAATGACTATCAATGAAGAAGTAAGATTACTTTGCACAAATGCCAAGGAAGCGTCGCTGAAGCTGGCGCTGGCGACTACCGAGAAGAAAAACTCGGTGCTTTTGTGTATTGCTGAAAAATTAAAGGAAAGCAAGGATGAGCTTATTGCGGCAAATGAAAGGGATATTGCCGCGGCAGACGCCAACGGTGTGCCGAAAACTATGCTCGACCGCTTGAAAATAAATTCCGAAAGAATAGACGCTATCTGCGCATCCCTGTCCGACGTTGCCTCTCTTGAGGATCCCGTAGGGAAGGGCGAGAGCTGGACGAGACCCTCGGGGCTGGATATCAGCCGCGTACGCGTTCCGATCGGAGTGGTGGCGATCATTTATGAGGCTCGTCCCAACGTTACGGTAGATTCGGCGGCGCTGTGTTTGAAAACGGGTAACGCGGTCGTGCTTCGTGGCGGCAAGGAAGCTATTCATACGAACACCGCAATAGTAGGGATCATCAAAAACGCACTTGACGAATGCGGTCTTGATCCGCACTGCGTTGAGCTTGTCGCATCTACCGACAGAGAAAGCTCGGTGGCGCTTATGACGATGCGCGGTCTTGTTGACGTGCTCATTCCCAGAGGCGGAAAGGGACTTATAAAGAGTGTTGTAGAGAACGCGACTGTTCCCGTTATAGAAACGGGTGCCGGCAACTGTCATCTTTACGTTGACGAAAGCGCCGATATGGATATGGCGCTCAAAATTGCCATAAATGCTAAATGCTCGCGTCCGTCGGTATGTAATGCTATCGAGACTATACTCGTTCACGCCAGCGTTGCGGCAAAGTTTTTGCCGGCTTTTGCGCTCGAGGCGAAGAAATACGATCTGCAGATACGCGGTTGCGCAAAGACCTGTGTGCTCGTAAGTGATGCTGTCGAGGCGACCGAAGAGGATTTTGCTACCGAGTATAACGATTTTATAGTTGCAGTAAGGGTTGTTGATTCGATATCCGATGCGATATCGCATATTAACAAATACAGCACGGCACACAGCGAGGCGATAGTTACCAAGGATCCTGCCAACGCTGAAAGATTCCTTAACGAAGTCAATTCGGCGGCGGTATACGTTAACGCGTCTACTCGATTTACCGACGGCGGTGAGTTCGGATTCGGCGCGGAGATAGGTATATCCACGCAAAAGCTTCACGTCAGAGGACCTATGGGGCTTGCGGCGCTTACTACCGAAAAATATCTGATCAAAGGAAACGGAAGTATAAGATAATGAAGATCATCATAGCATCTGACATACACGGCGACGCGGTCTGTGCGGAGCGACTTTTGAAAATATATAAGGAAAGCGGTGCTTCAAGGCTCTTGCTTCTCGGAGACGTGCTTTATCACGGTCCGCGCAACGCCCTGCCCGCAGGATACGCGCCCGCAAAGGTCGCCGATATGCTAAATGAAATAAAGGACGAGATAATCTGCGTTCGAGGTAATTGCGACGCAGAGGTCGACGGTATGGTGCTCAAGTTTCCGATAATGTCGGAAATGACAGTGGTGGAAGCTGACGGCGTCCGTATGGTCGCAACCCACGGACATCATTATAATGCCGAAAATCCCCCCGCGCTCGCGAAAGGCGACGTTCTCCTCGGCGGACACACGCACGTGCCTTGTATCAAAAGTTTCGGGAACGAAAACGTTTTCCTTAACCCCGGCTCGCTTTCTATCCCTAAAGAGAATTCCGCGCATAGCTATATACTGTTCGATAACGGCAATTTTATGTTCTACACACTCGAGGGAGAGGAATATATGAGTTACTTTCTTTGAAAAGAAAGTAACCAAAGAAACTTCCCACAAGATAGGACTTGTGGACATATCACTCTAAATAACGTGCATCGTTATCGATAATTTATCAGCATCATAAGGTAAAAACCCGTCGGACACTACGTACCGACGGGTTTTATTTTTAAAGTTTTTGAAGATTCCAAAGAAACTTTTTGAAAAAAGTTTCTTTGGTGAAGCGCAGGGCGAGGCCCTGCAAAAATCAACCTTACTTTATCTTAGTTCCTGCGGGAACTGAGGGATCTACGAAGATGACCTTGCATCCGCAAGCGTTATTGGTAGCCGCGAGGAGCATACCGTTGCTGTTTACGCCGGTAATTCTTGCTGGCTCGAGATTAGCGATAACGATTATCTTCTTTCCGATAAGCTCTTCGGGCTTATAGTCGTGCTTGATGCTCGATACGATAACTCTCTCACCGATTCCGTCGTTGAGGGTTATCTTGTAGCAGGAGTGCGATTTTCTGATCTCCTGGCACTTTACGATCTCGCATACGCGAAGGTCGAGCTTGCCGAAATCGTCAAGCGAAACTCTTTCCTCACTGATAGGCTCAACGGGATCGGGCTCGCCGTAGACCTTTTCCTCGACTACGGGATTCGCAGCAGCCTCAGCCGCGGCGTTGAGCGCCTTTTCCTCGTCGGTCTCGCCGTAAGAAAAGTCAAGAAGTCCAACGAATCTTTCCTTTTCTATTGCGTAGAGGAAGAGGTAAAGACGGGGGCCCTGCTCCTTGTTTATGAGGAGCTTGTAAACCGTCTTGAAGAACTTGCCCTGAATGGACTTAAGCTCCTTCTGATCGGTTATTTCGGGATAGATCTTCTTGGGGATAGCATAAAGCTCGGTGTTAAGCTCGTCGAGGGTGTAGGACTCGTTTGCAAGGTATGCGTGAAGCATAGAAATTGCCTGCTTTTCCTTTTCGTCAAGCTCGCTCCAGATCTCGAAGTTTCGGGTGTTGCGAAGCTTGTTTACCTGATCGGGAGCGCACTGCTCAAGCCAGAACTTAGCTCTGTCGAGTCTGTCCTTGAACTGCTCGTACTTGTAGGGCATACCGATCTTCTCGAACACGGTCTCAAGCATCTGAACGTTAAAGTCAACGATAGATCCGAGCTGAACGATAAGCGACATCGGAACGGTAGAGAGCTCTCTGCCTTCGATCATACAGTTATACATAACCGATGCGTTGTACTCGCTCGACTTGCCTTCCTTGTACTCGGTGAGCATCTTGTCGAACTCAAAATACTGACGAAGGATTCCGTCATCGAAGCAGAAATCAAACGCCTTGACGGGCTCGGTCTTGGAGTAGAGCCAGAGGATAATTTCAGGCTGATAGAGCTTGAGAAGCAGCTCGGGGGTCATATTAAGTCCCGAGGAGCTGGACATCTTGCCCGCAACGCCCTTGATACCGATGAACTCGTAGCCCTGATAGATAGGAGCCTCGTGGTTATATATCTTCTTTGCAATGACCTTGGAGTTGTTGTAGGAGCCTGTGGGAGCGGAGTGGTCCTTTCCACCCGGCTCAAAGTCGACCTGCTCGTATTTCCAACGCATAGCCCAGTCTATCTTCCAGCCGAGCTTGCAGTTGAAATTCTCGGTAAAGTTGAAATGTCCGTGATGACCGCAGCGGCAGGTGAATTCAGCCTCGGTGCAGTCCTCTGAGAGAGAGGTTATCTTGGTAAAGTCGGTATGGCACTCGGGGCAGAAGATGCTTACGGGGTAATACTCAGCCTTTTCAGCGTCGTGAGCCGCGCGTCTTTCTTCCTCGCTCTTGGTCATATCCTTTGTCTTAAAGGAATCGAGTATCTCAAAGATATCTCCGCGTCTTCTGAGCGCTTCGATAAGGTCGGCGGTATATTTGCCGGAGCGATACATATGAGCCTGATATTTGCACTCGAACTTGATTCCAAAGGGCTCGATAGCCTTGAGAAATTCTTCCTCAAAGTGCTGAGCATAGTTTTCGTGGCAGCCGAACGGGTCGGGAATGTCAACGTAGGGGCAGCCGATATATTTGTCGTATGTGTCGCCAACTACCGCCTGAACGTTTGCGGGTATTTTACGGCAACGGTCAAACTCGTCCCAGGAAATGATGAGCTTTGCCTTTTTGCCCTTTTTCTCAAGTGCCTTAACGACAAAGAGAGGGGTAGCTATATCTCTGAAATTTCCAATGTGGACCGAACCCGACGGGCTGATTCCCGCCGCGCATACGTATTCCTCTTTATTAGGATTGCGAGCAATTATCTTCTCGGCAATTTCTTCTGACCAATGCATAATAAAAACTCCTTGATTTTTAAATAAACATATTTTTTTACAATTAAATATTATATCACAGCACGCGACTGTTGTCAAGCACAAACGCGTTATTTGGCAAAGAATGACTCAAAAAGTCTTGTAAAAAATGACAAAATCGCCGCCTAAAATATGTTTTAAATGATGATAGACGAGAAAAGGGAAATATGGTATAATGAAAAAAAGGAAATCGGGGGCGAGAGATGAACAAGAGTTTGCTGTCAACTGATAAAATACAAGTGGATTTAAAACGGATTTTAAATTTGCAATTCAGACATAATTTGGGAATCATTTTGTATAATTTCCTTGCTTTAGGCGGGACGTTGTTATTATTCGTGATAGTTTCGCAAGCTTCGCAAATATGGTATTGGATAACCTTTTCAATTTTTATAGCTATGCTCGTGTGGTGGTGTTTGTCCGCATTGTTTAAGGTGATTTCTCACGTAAGGTTAAATTCTCAAATAGATAAAGGGGATTTTTCCGTAACGACAGAAGCTCTTATAAACGTTGACGCGGGCGAAGAAGAGGTGCCCAAAACTCAAATAACACCTCACGCCAAGCCGTCGCGCCGCAAGGTCTCGATACTGAAATTTCCCTCGGGTACTTGGTTTATTCCCGAATCGCTCTACGAGTGGAGCCGAGAAAACAAAATGAGCTATGCAGATATCAGAGACACGTCCGAGGTCGGCGACGAGTTTTACGTTGTCATCTATAATAAAAGCAAAAAGATTGGCTGTGCCTATAACAAAAAATTCTTTAATCTTATAGAGCACTCGAAACACGACGACAAGCCCGAATAAAATGGACCGTCATTGAGTGATAAACAAGTTGAAAGTGAGTTGTATTATGAATAAATTTAAGCTTGACGAATCGAAAATAAAGGTTGATTTAAGGCAGCACGCTGATTATGTATTTGACATTCTAGAAAATTATTTATTTTATATAATATTTTCCCTTTTCTTAATAGGTATTATTGTAGCGGTAATATTCAAAAATGCTTGGATGTTGTTGATACTGCCTGCCGCTCCGATGGTATGTCAGTTGTGTATTTTCACGGCATGGCTTATTCGTCGGCATAATATCAAAAAAGGGAATTTTTCTATTCATACGGGTGTGTTTAAGAAAAATAAAACTAAAGAAATCTTTTTCTCTCTTGATAGATTTCATTGGTTTACGGTAGAAGAGTGTCTTGACCATTATTATTTTATGTACTTTGACCTTGGCAGATGGTTAATTCCCGGAAAAAGACTATACGATTGGAGCGATGAAAGTCGGATGGAGATAAATTCTATTCGATTTTCAACAGAAGTCGGTGATGAATTTTATATCGTAACATATGGCAAGAGTAAGAAGATAGGATACGTTTACAACAAAAAAATTTTCACGATAGTTGAGGATCATAGAAACGAGTGCGATCATTAAAGGAATGCAGATACATGGAAAAAATATATCACGATGAATTTAAAAACAAGAAGAGCAGTTTTGACGAATATCATATAAGACTTGATCTTCGTCACCAAGCGAAATACATATTGAACGTGCGCTTGGGCTTTTGCGCGCCTGTTGTCGTATTATTGTTTTTGATTTCTGCTCTTATAGCCATTATTACGAAATTTGCTTGGATAATTTTGATATTGTCGCTTATTCCTTTTCCTTATGCGATATATGGCTTGATTGAATATTTAATAAGCTTATATAACATAAATAAGGGTGAATTTTCTGTTTACTCGAGTGTATTTAAGGGTACTGAAATAAAAGAAATATTTTTTCCGCTATTACTGGGAAGAACATCAATAGCTCACGCCTTTGAGACAACTTGGAAGGAAAGATCTATGATCCCGTTCTTCTTTTTGAAATTTGAGGAAGGAGAATGGTTTTTACCTGAAGGCTATCTTTACAATTGGAGTGAATCACATAAAATGCTCTATTCTGATTTCTTTCGTGATAAGCAATTTCGGGATACCCACGAGGGCGACGAATTTTACGTGGTAACCTACAACAAGAGCAAAAAGATTGGCTGTGCGTATAACAAAAAATTCTTTAATCTTATAGAGCGCCCGAGACACGACGAAAAGCCGGAGGAAAAGGTTTTTCATTGACGCATTAAAATAATAATATCCCGCATTGGAATATCCAATGCGGGATCTGCTTTTATTTAGCAAAGAATGACAGAATTATCTCGGGCGGATTTATAAACAGCTCGAAAATAAATACCGTAACGCAGGCTGAAACTGCAACGGGGAAGAGTCCCTTGCCCCAAAGTGCCATAAGTATAGCCACAACAAGCGCGGCTGCGGCTGCTATCGGGGAGCTCGTTGCGGTGAGTATTGCGGGGAAGGTCATTACTGCAAGTGTTACGTATGGAACGTAATACAAAAACGAGCGCACGGTCTTGTTTTTTATCGGCTTGCGGATGAGCGTGAGCGGCAGGACACGGATAAGATAAGTAACAGCCGCCATACAGAATATGTATATATAAACGTTATTGATCATTTTGCTCATCCTCCTTTATGGGAAAGAATATCGCGGCGATAAGGGATATTGCCACGGTGAGCACAATGATGCGAATGCCCTCGGGTATCTGCGAAATTATTGGTATCAGGGTGAAAGCAAGGCTTGCGATAAAGCTGATGATAACGAGTACGGCAACCACGCGGTTCTTTTTTGCGGCGGGAATGAACACCGAGATGAACATTCCGTAAAGTCCGACTCCGAGTGCGCTGATAAGACGCAGAGGAAGAACGCTTCCGAGCATCGCGCCAAAAAGAGTTCCGCCTGTCCAGCCGAGCGTTGCCACCACGAACGCGCCGTAGGTAAAGTAAGGGCTGAGCTTGCCGTCCTGCGACATTGACACTCCGAAGATCTCGTCGGTAACCGTAAATCCGAGGAGCAGTCGCTCGCCTATGGTCGTGCGGCGCTCAAGCTTCTGGCTCATTGATGCCGACATAAGCAAATATCGCGCGTTTGCGACCGCTTCCATAAGCGTTACCTCAAGATACGCCATAGCCGCGAGCGCCGGTGTTAGCGCTTGGGGAAGATATCCCGATATCAGATTAAAGCCCGCGTATTCGCCCGCGGACGCATTGATGAAAAGGCTTGTCAGAGCCGCCTGAAAGGCGGTGATGCCGCCGTTTGCCGCGGAAATTCCGAGCGCGAGCGATACCGCAAAATATCCGAGACATATCGGTATTCCCGCCCGCATTCCGCGAAGAAAATGCTGTTTTTTGGTCATTTTGGTTTAACATCTCTCTTTCGGTTTGAAAAAACAACATAATTGTATCACAAATTCCGCCGTTTGTAAAGGGCTTTTAAAATTTGATTATTATAGTTGTTGACAAATCTTTCCGTCTATGCTATAATAAAAATACAGAGAAAAATATCCCGACAATGACTGTCGAGAAAAATAAAAGATCGCACAGAGTTGTCGCAAGGGGAACTTTGTGCGTTTTTGTCATCATAAGCCTCCCTCTCGAGGGAGGTGGCATCGTGGAGCATTGCGAACACGATGACGGAAGGAGTCCGTGTCTATGGAGTGCGTGTCAAACTCCCCCAGTCGCCGTTCGGCGACAGCCCCCTCAAGAGGGAGCCTAATTTAGTTT
>JAFXHA010000031.1 GCA_017536635.1 Clostridia bacterium | reverse complement strand
CATATTTTCGAGCTTATTTCCACCCTCAGCCGCGCTATTATCTTTTTTTCAAGTCGAGAAATATAGGATTGAGATATTCCGAGCTTGTCGGCGACCTCCTTTTGAGTCAGCTCTCTGCCGCCGCGCATTCCGTACCGAAGCTCTATTATCTCCCTCTCTCTATCATCAAGCGAGGCAACGGCGCGTCTTATCGCCGCCCTTTCCTCCATCTGCTCGATCTCAAAGGATATCGAATTTTCGTCGCTTCCGAGTATATCCGAGAGCAGAAGCTCGTTTCCGTCCCAATCGGTGTTGAGCGGCTCGTCGATCGATATCTCTGCTCGTGCGCACGAATGCTTTCGAATATACATAAGTATCTCGTTTTCAATACATCTTGACGCATATGTCGCAAGCTTTATATTTTTATCCGACTGATATGTATTTATCGCCTTGATAAGCCCTATCGTGCCGATAGATACAAGATCCTCGAGCCCTGCGCCCGTATTTTCAAATCTTTTGGCTATGTAGACCACCAGACGAAGATTGTGCTCTATCAGCCGCTGACGAGCCGAATCCTCAGCTCCGAGACGTGCGATCATCTCCTGCTCCTCGTCCTTGGAGAGCGGCGGCGGAAGAATATCCGTACCGTTTACGTAAAAAACGCCTTTTTTCGTTTTCTTTCCGAAGAATCCGAGGACTCGCACGAATACCAGCTTCAGCTTTTTTGCCAGCGCCTCGAACAGCTCCCTTATCCTGTCGCCGAGCCACTCAAGCCCGCAAAGCATTTTTTTCGACAGTCTATCGATCCTTTTTGCCAGCCTTGCAAGCTTGCCGTCGGCAGAAATTTTAGGCAATTTGAATAATTTAAAATCAGGAAATTTCACGGTTAGCTCCTTTACGGTATGTATTATATGATTTAAACAATTACGCGAGCAGCTCGGTGGGAAAAAGCGCCGCCGCACCGTCGGATATCTCTCCCATCGCAGACAACGCCAGCAGTGCGTCGACGGTGTAGCTGCCCCTGTCGTCCTCAACAGAGATGCTCTCGGGCTTTACGGCAAACATCATAGAACCCCCCGCCGCGGTCCTCGTGGGAATGATCCTCATTCCCGCGACCGCGGCAGAAAGCGCACCGATGCTCTTCCCGCCGTCGCGCACGGCGCTTACCACCTCTTTCGGAAGTATATCCCCAATCGCATCGACCGACGCGATAACGCAAAGCTTTCCCGAAATCGGATCGCGAAGCATATTTCCGCTGTCGCAAAGCGCGCTGATATCTGTATTTTTGCCGTCAAAGGCTATTTTCAGCCTTACGTTTTTCTTTGAGGTGCGACGTCTGAAATACCGTCCGCCGATAAGCGTCATAACGGCGCTGACAGCGGCAAGGACGGCGAGAAGCCAGGCGGATATTCCTTCCTCGGCGCGCCGAATATCTCCAAGCGCCGTGCGGTTCAGAAGATTGAACAGCGCCGTCATAAATCCGCCGAGCGTCATTGATACGGCAACGTAAACGAGTATGTACGCGGGCAGTCTCCGAGCCTTTTTACGCACGCCGAAGGCTATGGCACACATCAGAGCGCAGGAAATAAGATCGGCAATTATCGCGCCTGCGCCGCCGAGTCCCCAGATCAGCGCAAGATTTGCGTATATTCCGCCGATCACAGCAGCTATTGCTGCGCGGAGTGCAGATAGCTTCGCCCCCAAAAGCCTTGAAGCAAGATAAAAGCATAGAAAATCCATGCTGAAATTTATCATAAAATACAGATCTACGTATACCGTCTGCTCCATCATTCCCCCGCAAAAAGCATAATATCGTTTTCTACGTATATTATACTCTCGCCGACGCGAATATTTTGTCATAACGTGGGGAATATAAAAAATTTATATTTTTTTTTGAATTTCTTAATAATATATGTTGAAGATTCATAAATCTTTGTGCTCGATTTTGTCATTTTGTCGGTTGAAATATGATAATTTATATGTTAAAATATATGTAATAATTATTACTTGGAGGTATATTATGGCAAAATATCTTATGGCTCTCGATCAGGGCACGACCAGCTCAAGATGTATACTTTTTGATTTCAACGGTAACATCGTCGTTTCCGCGCAGAAGGAGCTCCCGAATATATTTCCCGCAGAGGGTTGGGTAGAGCACAACCCCGCGGAGATCTGGTTCACGCAGCACCTCGTTGCAACGCAGGCTATGGACGCGATCGGCGCTACCGCCGAGGACATCGCGGCAATAGGTATAACCAATCAGCGCGAGACCACTATCATCTGGGACAGAAAAACGGGTAAGCCTATATATAACGCTGTCGTATGGCAGTGCAGAAGAACCGCGGATTACTGCAATTCGCTAATGGCTAAGGGACTTGCTCCCATGATAAGATCAAAGACAGGTCTGCTCATCGACTCCTATTTCTCGGCTACCAAGATCAAGTGGATACTTGACAACGTTGCAGGCGCGAGAGAGCGGGCTGAGGCGGGCGAGCTTATGTTCGGAACCGTTGACTGCTGGCTGATATACAATCTCACGGGAGGAAAGGTACACGCAACCGACTGCACCAACGCGGCGCGCACTATGCTCTTTAATATCAACACGATGCAGTGGGACGACGAGCTTCTCGAGCTCTTTGACATTCCTAAATCTCTTATGCCCGAGGTCCTTCCCTCTTCGCACGTTTACGGATATACCGAGGAATCGCTCTTCGGCGGCAAGATCGCTATTGCGGGCGTTGCGGGCGACCAGCAGGCAGCTCTGTTCGGTCAGTGCTGCTTTAACAAGGGCGACGTAAAGAACACCTACGGAACGGGTGGATTTATGCTTATGAACACGGGCGACAAGCCGATATATTCCGAGAACGGACTCGTTACGACTGTTGCGTGGAGCATAGACGGCAAGGTAAGCTACGCGCTTGAGGGATCAGCTTTCGTTTGCGGTGCGGCAGTACAGTGGCTCCGCGACGGTCTCGGTATCATTGAGAACGCTTCGGCAAGCTATGCGGCAGCGATGTCCGTAAAGGATACGGGCGGCGTTTACTTTGTGCCCGCGTTCGTCGGACTCGGTGCGCCCTATTGGGATCCGTACGCAAGAGGAATGATGATCGGTCTCACTCGCGGAACAACTAAAAACCATATCGTCCGCGCGGTACTTGAGGCTATGGCGTTCCAGACCACCGACATTATAAAGGTAATGGAGAAGGAAGCCGGCGTAAAGCTTAACGAGCTCTCTGTCGACGGCGGAGCAAGCGCTAACGATCTTCTGCTTCAGACGCAGGCAGATCTGCTGGCGATCCCGATAAACAGACCCGCGTGCATCGAAACCACAGCGCTTGGTGCCGCAAATCTCGCAGGCCTTGCGGTCGGCGTATTCAAATCTACCGATGAGATCGCGGCAAGCCGTCGCCAAGGTGCAAGATTCGCCCCCGCTATCGCGGATGATCTCAGAGAAGAAAAGCTTCGCAATTGGAAAAAGGCAGTCGAGCGCTCTATGGGCTGGGCGGATAACAAATAAGCTAAAGGAGCTTTAAACAATGAAGGAATTTGAAAGTTTTAAAAGAATAGGCACTATGCCTCACAGAAGCTACTATATCCCCTTTGCAGAGGACGACAAGATAAAGACAGTATACGGCATCGTGAACCGCGAGTCAAGCTCGCGCTTTACCTCTCTTGACGGAATCTGGCAGATCAAGCAGATCGGCTGTGTAGAGGATTTCAATATAAACGAGGAGCTTGACGCAACGATACCCGTTCCTTCCTGCACACAGATGCACGGATACGATCAGATACAGTACCTCAACTCCCGCTATCCCTTCCCCGTTATGCTTCCTCACGTTCCTCACGATAATCCCTGCTGGCACTATCGTCGCAGCTTTTCTCTCGCAAAAAAAGAGGGCGAGAGATATTACCTCAACTTTGAGGGCGTTGACAGCGCGTTCTATCTCTACGTAAACGGTCAGTTCAAGGGATATTCCCAGATATCTCACGCAACCAGCGAATTTGATATCACAGAGCTTGTAGTTGACGGTGAAAACACTCTCGACGTGCTCGTTCTCAAGTGGTGCATCTCCACCTATCTTGAGTGTCAGGATAAGTTCAGATTCTCAGGAATCTTCAGAAACGTGTATATCCTTAACCGTCCCGAGCAGCACATCACCGACTACTTCATCAAGGTAGACCTTGACGGAAACGACGGCGTGCTCACCTTCAAAAACGAAAGCGATATAGCTATCGACCTCACCTTCGGCAGACAGAAGGCAGTCGCAAAGCCTAAGAAAACCGTGGAATTCCGCACGGTAAACGTCCGCAAGTGGACGGCAGAAACGCCGAACCTCTACACGCTTGAGCTTCGCGCAAACGGCGAGAAAATAATTGAGAAGGTAGGATTCCGCAAGGTCAGCATCGACAGAAAGGTGTTTAAGATAAAAGGCGAGCATATCAAGCTCAAGGGCGTAAACCGCCACGACTTCAGCTGCAAGACCGGCGCTACCGTCAGCCTTGCCAATATGGTCGAGGATCTTCGTCTTATGAAATATCTCAACGTCAACGCGGTAAGGACCTCACACTACCCCAACCGCCCCGAATTTTATCAGCTCTGCGATAAATTCGGCATCTACGTTATGGACGAGGCAGACCTTGAAACGCACGGCGCGGCACACAGACTACCCGGACATTCGGATCTGCTCTGGCAGGAATACGGAGATAACGAAATATTCGAGCCCGGTATCACCGACAGATATACGGCGCTCGTTGAACGAGACAAGAACCGTCCGTCAGTTATCATCTGGTCGCTCGGAAACGAAAGTGCCTTCGGAAAAGCATTCATTAACGGCGCAAAATACATAAGGAAGCGCGACAGCTCCCGTCCCGTGCATTACGAGAACCTTCAAAATGCCGCGCCCAAGTACTATTACACAAAGCTTGTGGATATGTGCTCTATGATGTATCCCTCGATCGAAAAAATTCAGACCAAGGTGCTTGATAACCCCAAGGAGACTCGCCCCTTCGTTATGTGCGAATACACGCACGCAATGGGCAACAGCTGCGGAGATATCAACGATTATTGGAAGCTCATTGATGCAAACGAGCAGCTTATGGGCGCGTTCGTATGGGAGTGGGCTGACCACGGCATAAAGACGAAAAAGGGATTCCTCTACGGCGGAGATTTCGGAGAGCAGGAGCACGACGGAAACTTCTGCTGCGACGGACTTCTCACCCCCGACAGAAAGATAAAATCCAACGCGCTTGAAATGAAAGCGGTCTACGGCGGCAAGCGCGAGTCCAAGATAACCGACGTTGCTATCCCCGAGGGCGAATCAAATGCAAAGGCGATCTCTATCGAGGTCAACGAGTATACGGGTGAGCTTACCTCTGTAAAGGCAGACGGCAAGGAAGTTCTTCGCACTCCTATGAGATTTAATTTGCTCCGTTATACCGACAACGAGAGAACTCTCTATCCCAGATGGGTAAACAAATACAGACTCGGCGTGTGCCATCAGTACGCGCTTGATTGTGTCAAGACCGAAAACGGTTATAGCTTCAGCGGTGCTATCGCCGCAAACTGCTTTGAGCCCGCGGCAAGCTTTGAGCTTTCTTATACGGTTTCGGGCAACGAGCTGACAGTAGACGTCGGATATGAATTTGCCGATTATATTGAGAGCCCCGCAAGACTTGGCTTTGAGTTCGCGATAGATAAGGCGTACGATCGCTTCGCTTACGTAGGCTTTGGTCCTACCGAAAGCTACGTGGACAAAAAGATCGCGTGCGAGTACGGATACTACGAGAGCAGCGCCAAGGAAAATTACGATATCAACGTCGTTCGTCCTCAGGAATCGGGAAGCCACTGCGACAGTAAATATCTTGCTATCAAGGATCTGTTCGCGCTGACCGCCGACGCGCCCTTCTCCTTCTCGGTAAATCCCTACACAACAAAGCAGCTCTGTAATACAAAGCATAACTTTGAGCTTGCTGAAAACGATTTCGTGAACGTATGCGTTGACCTCGCTATGCGCGGCGTCGGATCGCATTCCTGCGGACCGAAGCTCGACGCAAAATACGAGATCCCGAGAAAAGCTAAAAATACGTTTAAATTTAAGTTTTAATTAAATCAAAACAAAAAGGATACCGCTTCCTGCGGTATCCTTTTTATTATCTTCTTATTCTCACAAGATTTTTTATTCCGTCGTCAAGAGCGGCACACAGAGCGTCGATATCCTCACGCGAGTTATACTCCGAAAGGCTCACGCGCAAGGTACAGTCCGCATCTCTTTCGGAAAGACCGAAAGCGAGCAGAACGCCGCTGACGCTGTGCGAGTGCGACGAGCAGGCAGAGCCGCTCGATACGAATATTCCATCGCCGGAAAGCTTATGAAGCATCGTCTCGCTCTTGATGTCGGGGAGCGTAACGCTGATGATATGCTCCGCCGCGCGCACAGGCGTGTTTATTTTCACGTCGAGTGCGGAAAGCTTTTCCCTCGCGTACGCGCCAAGATCACTCAATTTCTGTGAGATCTCCGCACGCCTTGCGTATATATCAGCTACCGCCGCGCCGAACGCAGCAATACCTATGACGTTCTCGGTTCCCGAACGAAGTCCGCTCTCCTGCCCGCCGCCGTCAAGAAACGGAATTATCTTTTTTGCCTTGATGAGCTCTGGCGCTATATAAAGCCCGCCCACGCCCTTAGGCGCGTGAAGCTTGTGCCCGCTGACCGATATCAGATCGGCTCCAATGCTCTGCGGCGTGAAAGGTATCTTCATAAACGCCTGTATAGCGTCGGTGTGCGTTATCGCGTCGGGGTATCTTCTTTTTATTTTCGCAAAGGCTTCCTTTACGGGATATATCGCTCCCGTCTCGTTGTTGACCGTCATAAAGGTGGCAAGGAATATCTTTTTCGAGAGCGCCGCGTCAAGCTCTCTCATATCAAAGTCGCCGCCCCTCGTCGAAAGTCTTACGACCTCAAAGCCGTCGTTCTCCAGCCTTTGCAATACCTTTTCTGTCGCGGGATGCTCGGAATCAGTGGTGAGTATCACGTTTGCATCACGTCTCTTTTTTGCGTATGCCGTACCGTAAAGAGCAAGCGCTGTTGCCTCGGTTCCGCAGGACGTAAACACGAATCTCGCATCTCTCGCCCTCACGCCGAGCGCCGTCATTATCTGCGACCTCGCCGTCTCCACCGTCGCGTGCGCTCTCTGCCCCTCGCTGTGCAGCGAGGATGGATTTCCGAATATCTCGACCGTCTCGGCAATTTTTGCCTTGGAGGAATCGGACAGGGGCGTCGTTGCGCTGTTGTCAAGATATATCATTCTCATATTGTCCCGATCATCTGAATCTGAAAGCGTCGAGCATAGCCTCAACGTCCTCAAGATGCGCATCAAATCTATCCTCAAGCGCCGTGTAGGTAAAGGAATACATCATCGAGTTGTACTCATAGACCGTTTGCATTATCTTCACGTCGGCTCCACCTGCCTTGGCGGTATAAACGTAGGATATCGCGTCTCTCTCTCCCACAACTCTCTCGGTGCTCTCAACGAACTCATATCCGGAAAGAGTATCCTTATATTCGTCCTCGCATTTTTCAAAATACTGCTCGGGTGTCAGCTCCGACTCGTCGTAGCTATAAGCGGTAACGGTAACGTTAGGTCTTCCGCTCTCGGAAACGTATGCCTCGGACACACCGCTCTCGGAATCGCATATCCACGATGCAGGCACGTACATAACGTACTGAAGCTTGTCCGAGGATGCTATTTTCATTCCGCTCGGAGTATGCTTGTCGGTCTCGGCATTGCCCGTATCCTCTGCCCTCTCGCAAAGTTTGAACTCGTCCGCTATCGCCTCAAACTGATTAGTATTCAGCTCATCATATCTATTGCTCGGGCAATAGAAGGAAAGAAGGATAACGTCATCCGCATATTTAACGAATATCTGTCTGCAGGTATAATTCGTCTCTCCGTCCTCAAAGGTAAACACAAGCTCTCTCGCGTTCTCTCCGCCAAGCACCGTGCTCTCAACGCCCTCAGACATATAATCGTCAAGCGTGAGTGCGTAATCTCCTTCACAAAGCTCAACATACATATCAAGAGTTACCGATTCCTCGGCGAGAGTATAATATCTTGCCGACACGGTTATTTTCTCGGACATTGAATAATACGCGCCCGATACTCCGCTGCTCGTATTGTCCTTCCACGCCTCGGGAACGTAAAGTTTGAACGGCTCGCCCTCAAGCGAGACCAGATGCATTCCTTGGGGCGCGTCGCCCTTTGAGCAGGACACAAGCGCAACGCAGAATATAAGTGCCAAAATAAGAGCTATTATCTTTTTCATTTTTCCAGCCTTTCAAATATAATAAAAAACATTTTATCCATTGCATAATATTATATCAAACAAAAGTGCCCCTTTCAAGAGCATTTTGTGAATTTTTACATAAAAATGCCGTTGCATTCAAAAATTGAATGCAACGGCACAAAAATTACATTAATGTTATAAAATCAATACTGACCGTCGGTCAATACGAAGGAAACCACATCGCCGCAAACAACCTTTTCGCCGTTTCTTGCAATATAGTATGCCGTTACCTCATAAGTAACCTCGGAATTTTCGATAACTGCCTCGCCCTTGAAGCCAAGAGCTGCTGCATACTTTCCACCGAGCGCTGATGCATAATAGCGCATTCCGTTGGCGTTGATGTATACGCTAACCTCGGTAGTCTCAAGTGTATGAGTGGTGGTTGTAGTCTCTCCACCCGCCTTTACCGTCTTCGTAACATCATATCCGATCTTAGCGAAGCTGTCAAGGGAGCCGACGGCAGATACGAATCTTACGTCGTAAGCAGTTTTATCAGCATTATACTTAATTTGAATACCACGGATAACGGGATCGGTAGCAAGAGTCTCATATACAACGATAGGAGCAAGCTTTATGGTCTGAGGACCGTAGTTAGTCGATGAGAGATCATCGTAAGCTGTCTTCATATCCTCACAAAGCGTCTCGCCATCAACGGTCCAGCCGAAGTTAGCGTTGGTAAGACCGTACTTGGCAGCGAACTCAGCCGCGAGAGCTGCGGGAACAGTTTCATCATAATATGCATAAACATCGGTCTCTACATCTCCGATCGCATACGTATGAAGATGAGCTGCACTATATCCCTTGATTGCTCTGATATTCTTGATAGTAGCACAAGTATTCTTGTCGTAAGCCATAAATCCGATACGAAGCTCCGAATCAAGATTCTGCTCAACAGACTCGCTGTAATCGATAGCTGCGGTAGCAACCCATTCGCTATCCACCTTTTCGTAAAGGGTGATTATGTAGTTCTCACAATCGTAAGTTATCTTAACGTTAGCACGGTTGCCGCCATAATCACGAACGTTTCTGGGATCGTCGGGCTGCCCGTCGCCGTCAGCGTCAGTCGCATCAAAGGTATCGTAAACTATGGTCTTAAGACCGCCTGCATTGATAACACCGGTGCCAAACTGATTGCCCGCGGAAACATAGATGCTTGCAGCATTTCCTGCCGCAAGATATGCCGTTTCATCACCCATGCTTGCCGCAAGAGATTCTACACTGCCGTTAGGAAGGAGATTGAATCCCACTCTATCCTGGTCACCGCTCTTGATAATATCGACCTTAAGGCGGTGAGCATTATTAACCGTCATTTCCATCTCGTAATAGCCGGTATTCCACTCATTTCCAAAAGGATGAGGTGTATATGCGCCCTGAGACTTATCTTCAGTATGGTTAATAGTAATTATGCCCTCCATGTCAACCGTAACACCGTCGCCACCGCTAAGCGTTGACCAAGCATATCCGTTGGTGAAGTTATTAGCAGCATTGGTAATTCCCTTGGCATCAAAAATAGTGAGCTCTGCACCCCATTCGGTCTCAGAGTAAACCTTATTAAAGTTGAAGTTAAAGGGAATCGAGGTGTTTCCCTTGTAAATTGCAAGATTTCTTATGCCATAGTACTGATTTTCAGCGGGATTATTGTACTCACCGATACCGAAAATGAGCTTGATGTCTGAAGGCTGGTAAATAAGGTTGGTTGCAACACGGATATCCTGAACAGTTCCGTCTTCCTTAACAACAGAGTTGTATATAGAGAAAGTAACAGGTATAACAGAGCCTACCCATTTTTTTACGTTGGCTGCTGCATTTAACCACTTTCCCTCATAAAGAGTAACATTGTCTATCTTAGCGCCACCCTCAAGAACGACCTTCATACGGGTAGAAAGTTCTCCGGTCGTTTCATCAGTTACATAGCTGGGTTTGCCAACCACGCCGGTAGTAACAGCGGATGACTGTCTCATAAGTCTATATCCGCCCTTGTTAACCTCAAGACCGAGGTTAGGCATATTGGTATCGCATCCACCAAAGTTCATAAAAGAGCCGTTTGCGAAATAAAACTTTGAACGTACAATTCCATTACGGAAATAGTCAAATTCGTAAGTATAGGTCTTGTTTTCAAGATCATAAACGTTGATCTGACCGATAAATCTCTGGTCCGCTTTGGTTGCTTCAGAAGGAACATCAGCGCCGGAAGCGGTTTTGGCTCCGTCGATCTTCAAAGTAGTACCGTTATTTTCAATTACTACTGCTTCGGCAGTAAGATTCTTACGCCAAGCGGACTTGAAAGCAGAATTACCGCCAGGTGTTCCGTTTGCGGAATAAGTAATACCGTTATTTTGAAAAACCTCAGTAGTATCGTCTATCGGCGTGAAATATTCAGACGAAAAATCAGCGTCCCAAAGCTTTTCACCATCCTCGGCGGTGGCATAATCCTTAGGCGTCGTTACGGGTGCCGCCTCATCTGCATAAGCAAACATCATAGCGAAGGTGCTCATAAGCATCATTACTACGAGTACAAGCGACAGTGCTTTCTTTGCTGTTTTAATTTTCATAATGAAAAGCTCTCCTTTAAAAAATTGAATTCCCTATAAATATCGAATTCTTTGTACAATATATCTATTATACCATATGAACTAATCAAATACAATCGTAATTTTTAATAAAATTCCATAATGGAATTTATTAGATTTCAATAAGCTCCTTGGGGCTCTTGGTAAAGTTGAGGATTCCATCCTCGGTGATGGCGACCATATCTTCGATACGGCAGCCGTATTTGCCCTCTATGTAGATTCCCGGCTCGACGGTAACGATATTTCCAACCTCAAGCACAGCATCTCCCGCACGCGCGGAAAGTCTGGGCGCCTCGTGAATAAACATTCCCACGCCGTGTCCGAGACCGTGTCCGAATCTTCCTTCGTATCCCGCGCCATCAATTATTCTGCGCGCGATAGCGTCTGCCTCTCGGCAGAGCATTCCTGCCTTGAGCGCATCAAGTGCCGCCTTTTGTGCGGTATAAACGGTATTATAAAGCTTCTTCATTTCCTCGTCGGCTCGTCCTATAACGACTGTACGCGTCATATCTGCGCAATATCCCTTATACTTTGCGCCGAAATCCATAGTAAGAAATCCGTTTTCGATCTTGACGTCTCTCGGTACGCCGTGCGGCAAGGAAGATACAGCACCCGACACCGCAATGGTATCAAACGCCGCGGACTCTGCTCCCAGCTTTCTCATAAAGAACTCGATCTCGATCGCGATCTCACGCTCGGTAACGTTGCGATTGATAAATTTCAGAATATGCTCAAAAGCAAGGTCGGTCATTCTCTGTGCCTCGGTGATAATTGCTATCTCCTCTGCATCCTTAACGATACGCAGGTTATCGATGAGTGCCGATGCACCCTTTATAAGATTCACCTTGGGCATCTGATAGCACATATTTTCGTGATCGGCAAGCGTAAGCTCCTTTTCCTCGATCGCAACGTTCTCGTATCCTTCCGCAAGCATAAGGCGGTAAAGCTCGCCAAACATCGTTCCCTGCGGCTCGATGATCTCAAAATCATTGACCTCTTTTTTTGCCGCCTCAGTATATCTGAAATCAGTAAGCATTATAGCTTTTGTGGGCGAGATGAGCAGATATCCGTCGGTATATGCAAAGCCGGAAAGATATCTCTGCGAGATCTCGGACGAAACGATCACCGCGTCCGCGCCTATTTCCGAAAGTCTTGTCTGAAGCTTTTTTAAGTGTGTCATAAATTTATCCTCCGATATTTTCCTTGGCTAAAAGCCACATATTTTTCATGGCGAGCGCGTCGTCAGACATCGTACCCGCCGATTCGCAGATTATTCTGGGCGCTACGCCCTCGCGCACTATTGCCTCGGCAAGCGGCTCAAATTCGGGGCCGTAAACGCAATCGGCAAAGGTGAGATGCTTTTTCTCGCCCGCATTAGTATATTCTATCTTGGAAAAATGGCAGTGGAGATTGTAAACGTAATCATCTCCAAGCTCCGAGCCGATCTTATCAAAAACGTAACGGTAGCTGTCAACGTCGGTGAAAAGTCCGCCGATATTTCTCGCGTTAAGATGTCCGAAATCCACCACGGGATGATATGTCGGATAGCGCCGACACAGCTCTATTACCTCGTCAAGTGTGCCGAGCTGATTGATCTTTCCCATAGTCTCAAGTCCCATTCGGATATCGGTATCGCCGTTGACCTCAAGATTTTTCTCAAGCGTATCGGCGGCGAGCTCCATAGCCTCGCGGCGACTGATCTTTGCCGCGCTTCCCGTGTGAATAACTATCGTATCAGCGCCCAGCAGCTCAGCCGCGTGAAGTGAACGCGAGATATAGTCGATGCTCTTGAGTCGCTTTTCGGGATCAATGCCCGAAAGCGAGATAAAGTACGGGGTATGAAATGACATGAGAATTCCCTGCTTCGCCGCTTCATCGCCGATCTTTTTGAGCGTCGCATCGCCTGCGCTCATTCCGTTTCCCGCCTCGTATTCGTAGGCGTCAAGTCCTATATTTTTTATCCATTCGGGTGCCTGAAGCGTGCTCTTTTTTCCGTCGTTATAAAACGCCTCGCTATTGCCGCCGGGTCCGAAGGTTGCGTGGTCTATTCTTTTTTTCATTTATTTCCAAGTCCTTTCAGATAATGAATTTTTTTCGGGAATTATACCGTGTGCCTTGCGGTATTTCCTTATGTAGCGCACTTCCAGCCTGCGCTTGAATTTAAAGAAAGCATTAGCCTTATCCTTTATGGGCGGTACGATTATCGATATCATTCCGAGTCTGTGTACCGCGAGACAGTCTGTCAGAAGCTGGTCGCCAAGCCCCGCCGTGTCATCGGGAGTGCTTCCCATAAGCTCCATAGCACGCAGAAGCATTTTCGAGCCGGGCTTGCCGCTATCCGAGAACGCCACAAGTCCAAGATCACGGT
Organism: Clostridia bacterium; assembly: GCA_017536635.1. Lineage (GTDB taxonomy): Bacteria > Bacillota > Clostridia > Oscillospirales > CAG-272 > HGM12713. Next base: position 807 of record JAFXHA010000031.1, on the reverse strand, counting down.
TAAAAAGCTCTACCCTGTCGGCATGATTGTTTGAAATGAGCGCCGCCTTGATCCCATTCTGCTCAAGGGATCTAAACCACCCCTTTATCGACTCGTCGGGCTCGGGCTGCTCGTATGGCGCGAGCGTGTTATCAATATCGATAAGCAGGGCGCGAACACCGAGCGAGCTCAGGAACTCGGGCGTTACCTGCGAAAAGCTATCAAACATATAATCGGGTGTAAGCAGATAAGAAAGCGACCTTTTTCGTTTGTTCATCTTCAATGCTCCTTTAAGTAACTATAAATATTGTAACACACCTTAAGGATTTCCGCAAGAGCTTTGAAAAATAAAAAATAATTTAAAAAATTCGGCAAAAGGTATTGACAAAGCTTTTTTTATATGATATTATATTAAAGCAGTTTTGAAAGCAATCGAATATGCGAGTGTAGTTCAATGGTAGAATCCCAGCCTTCCAAGCTGGTCGCGTGGGTTCGATTCCCATCACTCGCTCCAAGTTACAAATGGCACATTTCGATGTGCCATTTGTAAGGTTTAATGCCTGTGCCTTTAGCTCAGTCGGATAGAGCAACTGCCTTCTAAGCAGTAGGTCGGGGGTTCGAATCCCTCAAGGCACGCCAAACAAAAACACACCGTACAAAATACGGTGTGTTTTTGTTTAGTCTGCACTTTACGATTCAGAGCCCCATGAATTGCCAACGGCAATTCGTTGAGCATACGCTGAACGAATTACAGATACACTTGTCAACAGTGCGTATGCAGGGTTCTGAATCCCTCAAGGATTTCCCTTTCCGTACAACGTACGGTGT